>NZ_JQKS01000039.1:0-43886 GCF_000746145.1 Methylobacter sp. BBA5.1 | reverse complement strand
CGAACCAGTTCCGCCTGCTGCTGTCGACGCTGGCCTATACGCTGATCGAGGCCCTTCGCCGGATCGCCCTGAACCATACTGAACTGGCGCAGGCCACCTGTGCCACCATTCGCCTGAAACTGTTTAAAATCGGCGCCGTGGTCATCCGCAATACCCGCCGTATTCGGCTGCTGCTGAGCAGTCATTATCCCTTCCAATCCTTGTTTCGATCTGTCTGCCAGCGCCTGTGCCCTGATTAGCACTCGGTAAGTGCTGTGCCCGGCACGCTATAAACAACGGGGTAAGGGGGAGCTGTGCCTGAAAATCGGCAATCAACCCTGAAAACAGCCCGTTGAACTTCTCCTCCAAAAAATATCAGTCGTTTCTGGTCGTCGAGTGCCTCTGAGGGGCGGCTTCATGGGGCTGATGAAATATCCGGGCTAAGGATAAATTATATGTTGTCGGACGCTGAACGGTTTGAAACTTTCTCTCCCTATATTCGTAGTGTTACCCAATGCAAGGAAATACTCCGTGATTTGAATGGAACCTGGGGATTGATTTCCGCCATTGCCGAAATCAGTTGCCCCAAAGAAGCCGCAACCATACTGCCGGCGATGGAAGCCACAAAAAAAGGTTTTGGCGAACTTGAAAGCAAATTGACCGGCCAGCTGGTGTCCGAGGAGATCAACAAAACCTGTCTCGAACTTGAATCCAAGGCCCAGGTGTCGGTCGACATTCTGGTTCGAAATCTCTATGAGCGTACCGCCGATATCGGCTTTCTGGCGACCAATGCCGATATATGCAATTTTGTGCTGGCCTCCGCGAAAGCCGAGGCGGCAAATGCGGATTCGATTAATCAACTGCTTGACGAATATGGTTCAAAATATACCGTATACGATGACATTATCATTCTGGATGCCAATCAGCATGTACTCGCCAGGCTTGACCGCGATACGCCGGCCGTCTCTCGCGGGCTTTTTGGCCCTATCGTTCAGCGGACCTTGAATTCACCGGAGGATTATGTCGAAACCTTTGGTAAAACCGCTCTGCGGCCCGGCATGGACCGGGCGCTCATCTATTCCAAACGGATCGTCGATCCGGCCGACGACTCGGTGATTGGCGTTTTATGCCTGTCATTCCGTTTCGATAACGAGATGGAGGGCATTTTCCGCAGCCTGCAAAAGAAAGGCGACAAAGCCGTCATGTTGCTGCTGGATGCCGACTCCGTGGTGATCGCCACGAGCGACCCCGATCATGTGCCGCTTAGCCGCGTCATCGAAGCCGTTCCGGAAGATGATGTCTACGGCCTGACTGACTTTGCCGGCCGCGAATACCTGTCGGTAACGCACAGGGGGCGTCCCTATCAGGGGTATGCCGGGCAGGAATGGTACGGGCATGCCATGGTTCCATTGCAGTCGGCGTTCGGTTGTTCCGCATCCGACCGGGAGATCAATGCCGAAATTCTTCGGCATGGCGACTCGCTGGCTCCCGAACTGTCCAGCATCATTGCCGGCGCCGCCGAAGGCATCAACCTGTTTTTGCACCGCGTCATCTGGAACGGCCAGGTCATGGCGACGAACGAATACGGCAACCCTTTGTCGCTCAAGGCGATCCTGAGACAGATCCGCTCAATGGGCGCGCGCACGGCTCAGGCGCTTGCAGATTCCAGCAGCAAGCTGCATGTTACGATGATTACCTCTGAACTGCGAAATGCCGAATCCATCGCCCGGCTCATGATTGATATCATGGATCGCAACCTGTACGAGCGCAGCAATGATTGCCGCTGGTGGGCGCTGACGTCGGAAATCCGGCGCATCCTGTCCGAAGGCCGTCTGAGCCCCGAGGACAAGGCGAAAATGACTGATATTCTGATCTATATCAATAAGCTCTACACGGTCTACACGCGCCTTTTTATCTATGACATCAAAGGGACTGTAGTGGCCGAGTCCAATCTGCATGACGACCCCGTCGAGGCTTTGGGCAGAAAGGTCAACGCCGCCTATACGCAGGAGACTTTTGCCTTGCGCTCGCCGCAGGCATACCGGGTGTCGCCGTTTGAGGAGTCCTGGCTGTACGAGGGCAAGCCCACTTATATTTATAATGCCGCGATCCGCCATATTGATGATTTGAACAAGGTAGTGGGCGGTATCGGTATCGTGTTTGACTCCACTCCTGAATTCAAGCACATGCTGGAGGATTGCCTGCCCGATAAGCCGGGAGCCTTCGGGCTCTTTGTCGAGCGGCTCAGCGGCCGTATTATCGCGTCGACCGACGAGGCCCATTTCAAAACGGGGGACATGTTCTGGATTGCCCCGGAATTTGTCGAACTGCAGGAAGGCGCGGGAAAAGCCAAAATCGTGCTTTATAAAAAAAAGTACTATGCCGTCGGCTGTTACTCCTCCAGAGGATATCGCGAGTTTAAAACCACGGGCGATTATCATAATGATGTGGCGGCCTTCGTGTTTATTCCCATCGGCGAGAAAGCCGAAACCGCCGGCTCCGAACAACGGCAAGTCATCCTTTACCCGCAAGAGCCGATAACCGGCGAAATCATCGATCTCGCCACGTTTCATATCGGTCCGGAGGTTTACGCGTTTAATGCCGCGGATGTGCTGGAAGCCGTGGATGTGGCGCAGATCAATCGTCTGCCCGGCGTGAAATCCTACATTGTCGGCAGCATCATGTATTGCGATAAAAGCCCCGACGGCATCAACGAAAAAGTCCCGGTGCTTGTCATTGACGGCCGGATTCTGACCAATAAGCCGCCCGCGGATCGGGAGCGACAGGAAAAAAACGCGGGCGCCGTTATCGTTGTGCGGACGCAAATGGGGCCGATTGGCCTGTTGGTCGATGGGATTGATGCCGTGCCCGCCTTTGAAAAAATGCAGATCCAGCCGGTCAATAAATTGCTGCGGGGCGACGGAGGCTATGTAAAGTCATTGGTTAATATTCCTGAAAGCGACACCTCTGGAAAAATGCTGATCGTGCTGGATCAGGACCTGATCCTGGCCGCAGTCCGCCAGCGGTAACCGGGGGCGGCAGCCGCTTTCAACGGGCAGTCGGTAATCATTGGCTTCATCCCGCAGGGATGTTTCCTTATTGCTTGGAAACCCGGAAGGCGGGTTACGACGCGCATAAAGATCGGGTGAAAACTGATGACATAGTGGCTTGCGCGTCTAACCCGCCCTACAGCTCTACCATTTGCCCTGGAACTTACGCATCGACAGGCGACTGAAATTGTCGGTGTACATGCGCCATGCCTGGCATAAAGCCAGCAAGCGTAGGCTGGGATGGCGCTTTAGCGGAAACCCGGCACTGGCGGCTTCGAATATCGGATTTACCAGCCCAGCCTGCAATTTGTGCCGTTAATGTTATTCCTCCTCTATGCCCAGTTCCTTGATCTTGCGGGTCAGGGTATTTCGCCCGTAGCCGAGCATGATCGCGGCTTCGTGGCGCTTGCCATGGGTGAAGTCCAGCGCGGCTTTGATCAACAGCGTTTCAACGGCCGGAATAATGTGTTTGGCCACTTCCGGCGTTTTGGTCATTAGTTGCTGATCCACCGCGGTTCTCAGCAGCGATTGCCAATCGGTATGAGACGCCTCTTTTTCCGTCTGGGTGTGCAGCAGTTCAGGCGGCAGGTCATGGATGTGGATTTCGCGGCCCGATGCCATAACCGTCAGCCAGCGGCAGCTGTTTTCCAGTTGCCGCACGTTGCCGGGCCAATCCAGCGAACTCAAAAACGCCTCAGCTTCGGGCTTCAGGGTTTTGACTTCAGTATTCAACTCGTGCGCGGCCTGGGTCAGAAAATGGCGCAGCAGCAAGGGAATATCCTGTTTCCTGTCGCGCAGCGGCGGAATATGAATGCGGATGACGTTCAGCCTGTGGAATAAATCCTCGCGAAAACGGCCTTCGTTGACCAGGGTTTCCAGATTCTGGTGCGTGGCGGCAATAATGCGCACATCGACTTTAACGGAGGCATGGGAGCCGACCGGGTAAAACTCGCCGTCGGCCAGCACGCGCAACAGGCGTGTTTGCAGCTCGGCCGGCATGTCGCCGATTTCATCCAGAAACAGCGTGCCGCCGTTGGCTTGCTCGAAGCGGCCGGCCCGTCGAGCCTGCGCGCCGGTAAAAGCGCCTTTTTCATGGCCGAACAGTTCCGATTCCATCAGGTCTTTCGGAATGGCGGCCATGTTCAGGGCGATAAACGGTTGCTGGGCTCTGGGACTGTGCCGGTGCAGGGCCTTGGCGACCAGTTCCTTGCCGGTCCCCGATTCGCCGTTGATCAGTACGGTAATATGGGAACGGGCCAGCCGGCCGATGGCACGGAACACCTCCTGCATGGCCGGCGCCTCGCCGATGATTTCCGGCGGCGTTTCTATCAGGGTGGTTTCTTCGTGTCCGCGCGCGCGTTCCTGCTGTTGACGGCTATGCACGCAGGCGCGATGCACGAGATCGACGACTTCCTTGATATCAAAGGGCTTGGGCAGGTATTCGAAGGCACCGCCGTGGAATGCCGAGACGGCGCTTTCCAGGTCGGAGTGCGCGGTCATGACGATAACCGGCAGGTCAGGATGGCTGTGCTGAATCTTGTCGAGCAATTCCAGGCCATCCATGCCGGGCATGCGGATATCAGTCAGCAGCGCATTGGGCAGGTCATGCTGCAGGGCCGTCAGCAGTTCTTTCGCGTTGGCAAAGCTGCGTGTCGCGATAGCGGCTTTTTCCAGCGCTTTTTCAAGCACCCAGCGTATGGACTTGTCATCATCGATGATCCAGACGGTTTCCAGATTAGTCATGGCTGGACTCCACGGGTAAAAAAATCGAAAACACGGTATGGCCGGGTTCGCTGTGGTATTCAATCAGGCCGTTATGCTGGTTGATCAGGGCTTGCGCGATCGACAAGCCCAGTCCGGTGCCTTCCGCGCGCCCGGTGATCATCGGGTAAAAGATCTGGTTCAGCATGTCGGCCTCTATGCCGGGGCCGTAGTCGATAATGTCGATCTTGACCGTCAATTTGTAACGTTTACGGCCGATGGTCATCTGCCTGTGTATGCGCGTTTTGATCATGATTTCACCTTTGCCATCCATCGCTTGGGCGGCGTTTCTGGCAATGTTCAGAATGGCCTGGATCAACTGGTCCTTGTCGGCCTGAATTTCGGGGATGCTGGGGTCGTAGTCATATCGAACCGTGAGGCCGCCGCTGGCTTCGACCTGCACGAGTTGTCTGACGCGCTCCAGCACTTCATGAATGTTCAAGGCTTTTTTGTTGGGCAGTTTGTTGGGCCCCAGCATTTTGTCCATCAGGCCCTGAAGCCGGTCCGACTCGGCAATGATGATTTGCGTGTATTCCTTGAGTTCCGGCTCGTGCAGTTCCAGGTCCAGCAGTTGGGCCGCGCCACGCAAACCGCCTAGCGGATTCTTGATTTCATGGGCTAGGCCTCTGACCAGCAGCCTGGCCGTGTTTTGCTGACTCAATTGCTGTTCTTCCTTCGATATGCGCAGATGGGTGTCGACCTGCTGCAGTTCCACCAGGATTTCCGTCTGTTGCTGATCCTTTAGCAGCGGCGTTGCGCTGAAATTAATCGTCACGGTTTGCGACATGCGCTCCAATGCCAGCTCGCGATCGACCAGCGGCTCTTCCATCGCCAGGCATTGTTGTAAATTCAGGAGCAAGGCCGAATCGGATGACTTGAATAGCTCGTAGGCGCTGAGCCCTACCAGATGGCGCGCGCTGTCAGCCAGTAAAATTTCGCCGGCGGTATTGATGTAGGTGAGTTTCAACTCATGATCAAACAGCAAAATGGCTTCGTTAAGATGTTCAAGTATGTATTTATACACGGTTCCTCTAAGAGCTGTTTTTACTATGGACTTTAAATTTATAGCAATTATCAGACCAAGCTGAGCGGAGAGTGTTTAAGCGGTCTTCGCAAATGGTCTCAACTAACGGGCAGGACTGCGCCGCCTTTATAATAAGGTTCTAAAAGGGTAACGCAAGAGGGTAAACGAAAAACGCCCCAAAATGGGGCGTTTTTGTATGGGCTTGATGGCGTCCGGTCTGGTCGGACGCGCGTTAAAGCTTACAAGCTGTAGTACATATCAAATTCTACAGGATGCGTACTCATGCGCAGACGAGTGACTTCTTCCATTTTCAGTTTAATGTAGCCGTCAATCGCGTCATTAGTGAATACACCGCCTTGGAGCAGGAATTCACGGTCTTTGTCCAGTGCATCCAGCGCCTGGTCGAAAGCGTGGCAAACCTGCGGGATTTCTTTCTCTTCTTCCGGCGGCAGGTCATACAGGTCTTTATCCATGGCATCGCCGGGATGGATTTTGTTCTGGATGCCGTCCAGGCCGGCCATCAGCATGGCTGAGAATGCCAGGTAGGGGTTCGCGGTCGAGTCAGGGAAGCGTATCTCGATACGGCGGCCTCTAGGATTTTGTACGTAAGGAATGCGGATGGACGCGGAACGGTTGCGCGAGGAATAGGCCAGCATGACCGGTGCTTCAAAGCCGGGAACCAGGCGTTTGTAGCTGTTGGTTGACGCGTTCGTGAAAGCGTTCAGGGCTTTCGCGTGTTTGATAATGCCGCCAATGTAATACAGGGCCGTTTCGGACAGACCGCCGTATAGATCGCCTGAGAACAGGTTGGTGTCGCCCTTGCTCAGGGATTGATGCACGTGCATGCCGCTGCCGTTGTCGCCGACCAGCGGTTTAGGCATGAAAGTGGCTGTTTTGCCATAAGCATGCGCGATGTTGGCGATAACATATTTCAAGTTCAGGACTTCGTCGGCTTTTTTAACCAGCGTATTGAATTTCACGCCGATTTCGCATTGGCCCGCGGTTGCCACTTCGTGGTGATGGACTTCAGTCGTCATGCCCATTTCTTCCAGCGTCAGGCACATGGCAGAACGCATGTCCTGGAACGAATCGACTGGGGGAACGGGGAAGTAACCGCCTTTAACGCCGGGACGGTGACCAATATTGCCATCTTCATAGACTTTTTCCGAGTTCCAGCCGGCTTCCTGGGAGTCGACCTTGAAGAAGGAACCGCTCATGTCGGAACTCCAGCGGACGTCATCGAAAATAAAGAATTCGTTTTCAGGCCCGAAGAAAGCGGTGTCGGCAATGCCGGTTGATTGCAAATAGGCTTCCGCGCGTTTGGCGATGGAGCGGGGGTCGCGCTCGTAACCTTGCATGTTGTTGGGCTCGATGATGTCGCAACGCAAGATCAGGGTATTGTCATCAAAGAAGGGATCCATGACTGCGGTAGTCGGATCAGGCATCAGGATCATGTCGGATTCATTGATGCCTTTCCAGCCGGCAACGGATGAGCCATCAAACATGTTGCCTTCTTCGAAAGTATCTTCGTCGATGGTATGGGCCGGGAAAGTCACATGCTGTTCTTTACCGCGAGTATCGCAAAAACGAAAATCGACGAACTTCACGTCGTTTTCTTCGATCATTTTAAGCACTTTTTCTACAGACATTTATCGCGTCTCCTGGATGATTTTTGAGGGGATTATTATTAAGGCAAACGTCATAACATACCTTTTTTTTAATAGCTTAGCCACTAAAATTATGGGCTGAACAAGCCCCATGTTAGTGTGCCGGGTGAATGGACGGCACGTCCTTGTGCCGTCTGTTCGGGTTTTTAAAAGTGAACGATTGCATCAGCCGAAATCAGCACCTGGTCATTGCTCAAGCCATCGTTATAGGCGCTGTTTTCGATTGAATGGTCGTATCTGACTTCGGGGCGTAGCGTCAGCCAGGACATGGGTTTGTAGTTCAGTCCCACAGTGGCGGCCAGAAAATGCGCTTTGTTGCCGTTGACCCTGAATCCGTCTTCGTCGCGGAACCATTCAAGGCGTGTGCCGACGCCGATTTTATCGGATACGTCATAAGTCAGATATTGATTGACGCCGTACCATTTGCCGGAATCCGCAGCTAGCGATTTTTCCTCTATGCCCATATCGTGCTGCAGTTTGTAATGGAGGCTGTCGGTAATGTCATGGCTCAACACGACGCTGTACATCGTGCGGTTGTGTTCGTCGTTTTTGTCGACGTCGCCGGTGATCAACGAAAAGGCGACCGAGGTTCTTTCATCATCGGTCGTATAGGTGATGCCGCCCAGAAAATTGGCCGGTTCCTGAAAGAACGAATCCCATCCCGATACGACGCCGCCGGTAATGCTGATGTTCTTGTTGACGGGATAGGATGATAGGATGCCAGTATGTGTGAACGGTTCGCCGTATTGCATCGTATAGGCATGAGAGAAGAAGAAGTTGTCAGGCGCGGTGACGACTTCATTACCGATGATGGTATAAAAATGGCCGATCTTGGTGGTGATGCCGTTGCCTATCGGTGCGAAAACCGTCGCATACGCTTGCGGGAATGCGAGTTTATAAAGCCGTGAGGAACTGTCCGTGATCAGGTTGTCGTCAAAGTTGGCTTGCGTGGTATAAAAAGCGTCTATGCCATAGACCACATCGGCCCTGAATCCTATGTCCCATTGGCTGCCTTCGGCATCGACGGCTCTTTCGATGAAGCCATACAACTGATGGGCGTTGAATTCATTGGCGCGATTGTTGAATGTGACAGGGCCGTTCGTTCTGCTTTCAGGGGAATCCGGATTGCCCGCGACGCCGGCTGAGACCCAGCCGCCAACATTGAGGCCCAGGTTTTTCATGGTGTTTGTCTCATTGATATTGAAGCCAGTCAGGCTCTCAATCGCGCCTTTGTCATAGGCTTGAGCCATCGATGAGCAAAGCAGGGCGCTGCACATGGTCAGCGGCCAGCCATGATGTTTTTTGTGATGAGTCAGCATAAGTATCGCCTTTTGTCGTGAGCTTAAGTCCTCCCGGATAGCAATTATTCGGAAGGACTTAGCTTGATTCTAAATTAAAAATCCAATGACTGATTAAAACTAATTTTCAGGTATTGTTGTTTGTAACACACATTGTGGTTTTATTAACACAGCCTAATCTTCAAATGCAAAATTCGGGCCATAATTGTATAAACTGGTTTCCGGTTAAGAAAACAAAGAAGGCGGCCGCATTAAATACGGCCCGTCATGAATCAGAGTAGTGCAAAAATCTCCTTAATTTGGTCGACTTTGGTGCAACACTGCTTTATATACTGATTGCGGGCGTTAGTCACGCGACAAAACCAGGACCCGTTCCTATAGGTCAATGCTTACGCGATACAGGTGTCTCGCCGTTCGGATGTGATGGGGACTAACTTCTCTAGCATAAAAGCAGGCCGGGTATCGCTTGAGCGATATCCAAATGCCCGCTGAGTGAGGCAGGATAAAAACGCAGGCTGGCTGAATAACCGCAATGCTCCATAATGGTGCTTAAAATACCTTGATTGCACAATAATGGGGCAAATTTATTTTTAGAAAAGCCAGCCCCAACAAGGTTTTATCACGAATTTTATTTGGCACAATCTGTGCTTTGGAAGTTCCAACAGTTAACGTAAGCAAGAGGTGTTGTATGAAACTGATAACCGCTATTGTCAAACCCTTCAAACTGGATGATGTCCGTGAAGCCTTGTCTGAGATAGGAGTGTCCGGCGTCACGGTAACCGAAGTGAAAGGCTTTGGCCGACAGAAAGGGCATACCGAGCTTTACCGCGGAGCTGAGTATGTGGTTGATTTTTTACCTAAAGCCAAGGTTGAAGTCGCGGTAGGCGATGTGTTGGTCGATCAGGCTGTGGAAGTGATCGCCAAAGCTGCCAACACCGGAAAAATCGGGGATGGCAAGATTTTTGTCACTAACTTGGAGCAGGTGGTCCGGATCCGTACCGGCGAAACCGGCGATGAAGCATTATAACTATTATAAGGAGAGACAAAGTGGATAAATTAGTTCAATTGAGTTACGCCTTGGATACGTTTTACTTTTTAATGAGTGGCGCGTTGGTTATGTGGATGGCCGCCGGCTTCGCCATGCTTGAATCGGGTCTGGTCAGAGCCAAGAATACCACGGAGATTCTGACCAAAAATATTGCGTTGTTTGCGATTGCCTGTGTGATGTACCTGTTGGTCGGCTACGGAATCATGTATCCGGATGCGGCCGTTAATAGTGTTTGGCCGGGGGTGAGCTTTTTGATAGGGCCCGAGCATACGGTGGAGGAAGTCATGAACAGCGACGGCAAGACCTACTATGCGAAGCTCGCGGACTTCTTCTTTCAAGTCGTTTTCGTGGCAACTGCCATGTCGATTGTTTCCGGGGCTGTCGCCGAACGGATGAAGCTGTGGTCTTTCCTGACCTTCGCGGTGGTCATGACCGGCTTTATCTATCCGCTGCAAGGCTTCTGGAAATGGGGCGGCGGTTTTCTTGATGAAATGGGGTTTCTCGATTTTGCCGGCTCCGGCGTCGTCCATATGACCGGTGCCAGTGCGGCTTTGGCCGGTGTTATGCTGCTCGGTCCGCGTAGAGGGAAATATGGCGAGAACGGCACTATCAATCCGATCCCTGGCTGCAACATGCCAATGGCGACTTTGGGTACGTTCATTCTGTGGATGGGCTGGTTCGGATTCAATGGCGGCTCGGAATTGAAAATCTCCGATATCGGCGAAGCGAACTCGGTAGCCATGGTTTTTGTAAACACCAATATGGCTGCTGCCGGCGGCTTGATCGCAGCGCTGATGACCGCGCATTTCCTGTTCGGCAAGGCCGACTTGTCAATGATACTGAACGGCGCCCTGGCGGGACTGGTGGCCATCACCGCGGAGCCTTTGACCCCGGCCCCTTTATTGGCGGTTATTATCGGTGCGGTCGGCGGCGTCCTGGTGGTCTTCGCCATCCTGTTCATGGACAAGTTGAAAATCGATGATCCGGTCGGCGCGATTTCGGTTCACGGTGTGGTCGGCATCTGGGGAGTGATTGCCGTCTGCTTATCCAACCCTGATGCCAAATTCCTGGTCCAGTTAACAGGTATCGTGACCATCTTCGGATTTGTTTTCATCGCCAGCCTGATTACGTGGTTTGTCATCAAGTCAATGATAGGGATACGCGTCAGTGAGGAAGACGAGTATAACGGCGTTGATTTCTCCGAATGCGGTATGGAGGCTTATCCTGAATTTACGGCCGAGGGCAGTAAACGGTAACGTTAAATTTCAGATGGTTGCAGTGCGGGCGCTTGATTGCGCCCGTTTTTGTTGGTTCAGGTTCATTCCAGGTTGCAGTGGGGCAACGCCAGTTTCACGTAAATTGTATGTCGGCCGATAATTCACTATGATGGCCGCTTACGTTGACCCCTTCAGGGTTGATCATTATACGTCACATTAAATTTGGGAAACTAAAATGAAATTAATCACAGCAATCATTAAGCCGTTCAAAATGGATGATGTAAGAGAAGCCTTGTCCGAAATCGGCGTTGCCGGCGTGACAGCCACCGAAGTTAAAGGTTTCGGCCGTCAGAAAGGCCATACCGAACTGTACCGGGGGGCAGAGTATGTGGTGGATTTTCTGCCTAAAGTCAAGCTGGAAATCGCCGTGCCGGACGATATTTTGGATAAGGCGGTTGAAACAATAGTAAAAGCGGCCAACACCGGCAAAATCGGTGATGGGAAAATATTTGTCTCTAATCTGGAGCAGGTGATTCGGATTAGAACGGGAGAAACCGGAGAGGATGCCATTTAGTTATGTTTGAAAGAGAATGTCATTTAAAATTAGTAAACTGTTTTTAGTCTTGTTATTACTGCCGGAACTGTCTGTGGCCGGCGAATTGAATCAGGCCAATACGGCCTGGGTTTTAACCTCCACCGCTCTGGTTTTGTTTATGACGATACCGGGGTTGTCCCTGTTTTATGGGGGGCTGGTCAGAAGCAAAAATGTGCTGTCGGTTTTGATGCAGTGTTTTTCAATTACCTGTCTGGTTTCCATACTCTGGCTGGCCGGTGTTTATAGCTTGATTTTCGCCAATGGCGGCGAGCTGCAAAAACTGATAGGCGGCACATCCAAGCTGTTTCTGCCGGATATCGGCATCGGTTCGATGACCGGCGATATTCCTGAAACAGTTTATTTTATGTTTGAGATGACATTCGCGATTATTTCGCCGGCGCTGATCGTCGGCGGTTTTGCCGAACGAATGAAGTTTTCGGCGATGCTTTGGTTTAGCGGTTTATGGCTGATCCTCTGCTATTTGCCGGTATGCCACTGGCTCTGGGGCGGCGGTTGGCTGGCCGATCTGGGCGTGATGGATTTCGCCGGCGGCATTGTCATTCATGTCAATGCCGGCGTTGCGGCCCTGGTGGCGGCCCTGGTGCTGGGCAAGCGCCGCGGGTTCCCGACCACGGCCATGCCGCCGCATAATATGACCATGGTGATAACCGGCGCGGGCATGTTGTGGGTGGGCTGGTTCGGTTTCAATGCCGGCAGCGCCTTAACCGCTAACGGCAATGCCGGCATGGCGATGCTGGTCACGCATATCGGCGCCGCTTCCGGTTCTTTAACCTGGATGTTTATCGAATGGAAACGTTTTGGCAAACCGAGTGTCCTAGGCATTGTGACCGGTATGGTCGCAGGCCTTGGCACGATTACGCCGGCTTCCGGTTTTGTCGGCCCCATTGGTGCCTTGGCGATAGGCGTTACGGCCGGCATCGTTTGTTTTTATGCCACGCACTACTTCAAACGCACGCTGAAAATCGATGATTCACTGGATGTGTTTCCGGTGCACGGCGTAGGCGGCGTGACGGGTTCGTTGCTGACCGGTGTTTTCGCGACGAGCAGCCTGGGCGGATTAGGGCTGGCTGAAGGTGTATCGATCATGGATCAGGTCGGTGTCCAGGCTTTGGCCATTATGGTGACGTTGCTCTGGAGCGCCGGTTTCAGTTATCTGATCCTGAAAGTACTGGATAAGCTGATCGGCCTGCGCGTGACGGCTGATGAAGAGGTGCAGGGACTGGATATCGTGCTGCACGAAGAGACGGGCTATCAGGATTTATGACTTAAATCTCAGTGATGGGTCACAAAAAAGGCGGCGGTAGGGTCGCCTTTTTTGTTTAAAATGGTCGCAAGTAAAGCTGAACCTGATCAGGGCTTATGAAAAATACGCGGAAAATTGTAACCATTCTCTTAAGAGTTTTATTGACCATCGCCATTGTCCTGGCTGTTTATGCCGTGATCGGTTTTTTTATCGTACCGGCAGTATTGGAGGCCAAACTACCTGACATCATCGAGCAGCAAACCGGCAGGAAAGCGTCCGTGGAACAGGTTCAGTTTAACCCTTTTTCCCTGGTCGCCAGTATACGGGGATTTGAGGTACAGGAAAAAAACGACCAGCCTTTTGTCGCATTCGATCGTTTTTATCTTAATGTCAATGCGCTTGAATCCATCAAGCAAACCGCACTGGTTTTCGATGATGTGTACCTGGAAAAGCCTTTCGTCCATATCGCCAGGCACAAAACCGGGGAGTTCAATTTTGCTGATCTGATCAAGGAGGAGGCTGAGCCCGAACAGGAAGAGGGGGGGATTTTTCCGGTCGTCGTCGGTAATCTGTCCCTGGTGGAAGGAAAACTGGCGTACGAAGATGCATCGGCGGAACGGCCGATAAACGAGCAGATCTTCCCGATCAATCTGCAAATCAATCATTTTTCAACATTGCCCGATGAACGGTTCGACTTATCTTTGGCGTTAGTGCCGTCGCCGGGTGGTCAGTTTGACTGGCAGGGCAAGGCCGGCGTAAACCCGTTGGCTTCAGAGGGTGCTATCAAGTTCGATAAGATCGAATTGCAAAAAATTCTGGCGTTGGGCATGAAGGACAATGCGCCGATTGATTTTAAGGGCGAGGAACTGCTGACGCTAACGTACAAGGTTAACGCCATAAAGGAAAACAACCAGTTCAACATCGATCTGTCGCTCCTGTTGAATACAGGAGAGCGTTTGGATTGGCGCGCCATACTGGCTACGGATCCCCTGGCTTCGGAAGGACATATCAAGCTGGAGAAGGTGACGCTTCAACGAATCCAGCAACTGGCGCCGCAGGATGCTGTCCCGGTTGCCTTAAAAGGCGAGGAGTTCTTCGAAGCCGATTACAAGGCCAGTTATGCGGACGATACCCTCAAGCTCATGGTCAGCCAGGGCCGGTTTAATATTCAAGGCTTTCAGCTTTCGGAACGAGGGCAGGATCTGGTTCTGGTTAAACTGCCGAGTTTTTCGGTGCGCGGAATCGACCTGGATCTAAACCAGCAGAAGGTCGGAATTGATTCCGTTTTGGCCGACGGCGCCGATATCCAGGCCTGGTTGAACACCGACGGCGTCATTAATTATCAGGCCCTGTTTGCCGGCGATAAAAACGATGACGATCAAGCCCCTCAACCTGCGCCGCAACCGGCAGCCGCTGAAAAGTCGCCATGGCAACTTAAGGTCAACGATATCACCCTCAAGAATGCCGCGCTGGCTTTTGAGGACCGAACGCTGGAAAAACCGGTGGCGGTGAAATTTTCCGGTGTCGATTTCAATCTGAAAAAATTCAGCACGGAGGCCGGAGCCAGCATGCCCTTTCAGTTCGATACCGGCGTCAATGAACACGGTTCGGTGGCCCTGAAAGGCGACATGGTCATCGAGCCTTTTTCCGCCCGGGCGGCCGTTGATGTCAAGGATATCGGCCTGGAAGCATTCCAGTCTTATCTGGCTCAGTTTGCACGGGTCGATATCGAGGATGGCAAATTCAGGCTGGCCGGCCAGCTGTCCGTCGCGTTGCAGGAACAGCAGCCGCCGGATATCAAGTTTAACGGCAGCACCGGCATCGCCGATCTGGTAACGCGCGATCAGTTGGTCAATAAGGACCTGATCAAATGGCAAAACCTGACGTTAAACGAGATAAAGGCGGATGTGGCGGCGGAACGCTATACTGCCGGCGAACTGGCTATTGACAAGCCTTACGCTCGGGTGATTATCAAGGAAGACAAGTCGGTCAATTTTAATGATCTGATTGTTGGCGACAAAAAATCCGAGACCAAGCCGTCTGAAAAGGTACCGGTCAAGGCGGCGCCGGCTGACAGCGAAAAACCTTACTTTAAAATCGACCGGGTTCGGATAACGGATGGCACATCGGATTTCGCCGATTTGTCGCTGATTTTGCCTTTCGCGGCGCATATCACCAATCTCGACGGCGGCGCCAGCGGATTTTCATCGGAAAAAAGATCGCGGGTTGATGTCGCTTTAAAAGGCAAGGCTTATGATCTGGCACCGGTTGATATCAAAGGTGAAGTCAGCCCGTATCTGGGCAATTTCAATCTGGAACTGAATTTTCGCGGCATGCCGATGCCGTTGATTTCGCCTTATATGGTGGAATTTGCCGGTTATAAGGTGGAAAAAGGCAAGATGACGCTGGGACTGAAATACAGTGTCGATGACGGCGAACTCACTGCGTCGAATAGCATCCTGATCGATCAGTTCACATTGGGCGAGAAAGTGGAAAATCCAGATGCCGTCTCCTTGCCGCTTGATCTGGCCATAGCGCTGCTGAAAGATTCGGAGGGTAAAATAAAAATGGATGTGCCGATTACCGGCAGCCTCGAGGATCCGCAATTCAGCGTCGGCGCGCTGGTTACCGATGCTCTGGTGAATGCCATTACAAAAATCGTCAAGTCGCCGTTTAAGGCGATAGCGTCCTTGTTTGGTACCGAGGATGACCTGAGCACGATCAGCTTTGCCGCCGGCAAGGCGGAACTGGATGAACAGCAGCAAAGTAAACTGGAGACTGTGGCCAAGGCGCTTCATGAACGGCCGGCGCTCAATGTCGATATCAAAGGCGCGGCATTCATGGAGCAGGATTGGCCCGCGCTGACAGACGCGGCTTTATACGACCAGCTTAAAAAAATGCGCGCGGCCGAGATCAACAGTCAGGGCGGCAAAAAAATACGCGAGGAATATGTCGAGCTTTCCGATGAGGAATACAAGCGCCTTCTGGCGGACAGGTTTATCGAAAAGTTTCCGCTGATGGCGGAGAGAACGTTTTTTGGCAAACCGCGCTTAAAGGATCCGAAAGCCGGCGATTTTTATGAAGTCGCCAAACAGAAACTGACCAGCATTATCGAGCCGGAACAAAAGCGGCTTAAAGACCTGGCGGCGGATCGGGCTCAGGCCATCGCGAAGTATCTCGTTCAGCAAGGCGGCATCGACAATGACCGGGTGTTTATTCTCGATACCGCGGTTGATCCTGAACGGGAAAACGGCGAGATTGTCAGCTCGCTGTCTTTAAAGACCCGTTGATGTCAGGGATTGGCGGAGCGCTCCGCCGTGCTATGGATGTGCGATTTCGGCATCGGTCAGATAACAGCCCGGGTCCTCGGCCCAGGCATTGCCTGATGTCTGCTGCGCCCTGACCCGGGTGTTGCCGTTGCAGATGCGCTGGAAATGACAGGTTGCGCAGCGGCCTTCCAGGGGTCTCGGATTCTGCTTGAGCCCGGCCATCAACGGGTCGGAGACATCCGTCCAGATTTCCGAAAAAGGCCGCTGTCTGACATCGCCCAGATCGTAATGCCACCAGAACGTGTCCGGGTGCACGTGGCCGAGATTGTCGATATTGGCCACGTTGACGCCGGAGGCATTGCCGCCCCATTGCTCCAGTTTGGCCTTGATGTGGTCGATCTTGTCGGGGAATTTTCCGGCGACCCAATGCAGGAAATAAACGGCGTCGGCATCGTTGTTGCCGGTGACGAACTCGCGCTCCTTGCCGGCTTTGAGCCACGCATAGGCGGTCTCGAACAGCAGATCCATGGCGGTGCGGGTCATCTGGAAATGCGCGTCGTCCTTGCGATTCCGGTTGCCGCGGCCGCCGTAGTTCAGATGCGACAGGTAGAACTTGTCGATGTCATGGTCGTCCATTAATTTCAGCAGGGCCGGGAAATCCTGGTAATTATCTTGCGTCAGGGTGAAACGGATGCCGACCTTGATGCCTTTGTCCAGGCACAGATGCACGCCGCGCAGCGCTTGGTCAAACGAACCCGGCAGGCGCCGGAACCGGTCATGCGTGTCCTTGATGCCGTCCAGGCTGACGCCGATATACTGATAATCGATCGCGGCGATTTCATCGATATTGTCGGCCGTAATCTTCGTGCCGTTGCTCGACAGGGCGACGTAAAAGCCCATGTCTTTGGCCCGGCGCGAAATGTCGAAGATGTCGGGGCGCAGCAGCGGTTCGCCGCCCGACAGAATCAGCACCGGCACCTTGAACGCCTTCAGGTCGTCCATGACCGTATAGATTTCCTGCGTGCTCAACTCGCCGGGAAAATCGATATCGGCCGAGGTCGTGTAGCAATGCTTGCAGGCCAGATTGCAGCGGCGGATCAGGTTCCAGATCACGACCGGCGCGGCCGGCTTGCGTGCCGGTTTTATCGGCGTCGGGTCTATCAGTTCCCGCATGTAGTGGCTGAGTCTGAACATATTATGAGTTTACGGAATCGGATGGGGTGCTTTTAGAGCGGCTGCGAAAACCGGTCTTTTTCAGAATTTTCGTGCTGTACAAGACATCACTGCCGCGGTTACAGTCGCCGAGCAGGTCGGAGATCTGGCGGATCTGCCGGTCTACATCGGCCTGCGTCTTGCCATGCACCATCGCGAACAGATTATAAGGCCAGTCGGGCAGATGCCGCGGGCGATGATAGCAATGGCTGACGAATGCCAGTTGCCCGACTTGCCGCCCCAGGTCGTCGATCTTGTCGTCGGGTATGTCCCAGACCGTCATGCCGTTATAGTGGTAACCCAGCTTGTAGTGATTGGGCACGGCGCCGATGCGCCGGATGACGCCGCTGTCCTGCATGGCCGCCAGGCGCGCCATGACCTCGTCGGCGGTCAGGTTCAGTTGTTCGGCGATCGTCTGGTAAGGCTGCGGCGTCAGCGGCAGGCCGGCCTGTGTGGCTTCGATGATCTTGCGGTCTATGGCGTCGAGCATGGTCAGGCCTCCAGCTTCAGGTTGACGAAATACTCTTTGATTTTCGGCATGTTGTAGACGGTCAGCCCGGTTTTTTCCTCTATCGCGTCGATGGTCTGGCTGACCTGCTCGGGCGTTTCCGTGGCGATCACGAACCACATGTTCAGGGTATGCCGGCGCGCGTAGTTATGGGCCACCTCGGGAAACGCATTGATAATGTCGGCGATTTCATCGAACCGCTCTGGCGCTTTCACGGCGGCCAGCGTCAGGGCGCCGCCCATCTGTTCGGCGTTATAAAGCGGCCCGAAGCGCGTCAGTATGCCGTTGGCGCGCAGGTTCTTGAGCCGGATCAGCAGCTCGGCTTCGGTGATATTCAGCGTCAAGGCGACCTGTCGGTAGGGCGCATCGCAAATCGGAAAGCCGCCTTGCAGTGCATTGATGATTCTTCTGTCCAGATTATCCATGGGCTACTTCCGCGCTAGCCGTGGCTGCGATGTTCTTGTAGACGGCGCCGCGCTGCTTGAAGCAGCGGCGGCTGAACAAAACTTCGTGGTCAAAGCTTGTCAGGCCGCAGGCGACGGTCAGCTGTTCCAGCTGCTGCAACACCGTGGCTCGGTCCTTGCCGTGGATCATGCAATATAAGTTATAGGGCCAGCCCGGCCGTCTCGGGCGCCGGTAGCAGAGCGTCACGAACGGAAACCGGCTCATGTGGCCGCCCAGTTGCTTGACCCGATCGTCGGGCACGTTCCAGACGACCATGGCGTTGGCGCGGTAACCCAGTTTCCGGTGCTTGACGATGACGCCCATGCGCTTGATCAAGCCTTGCTGTTTCAGCCGGGTCAGGCGTTCAATCACTTCCGATTCGGACATATCGCAGCGTCGCCCGATTTCGGCATAGGGTCGTGAACAGACGGGCAGCCCCGTTTGTATGTGTTCCAGCAGTTCAAGGTCGCGGCTGTCAATCATTATTCAGGTCCAGCTTAAAGCCTAAATCGATAAAAAAATCATCCAGCAAGGGTAATTGCATGGTTTTGCAGGCTGTTTCCTGTTCGATGGCTTCAATCACGGCGCGCAGGTGGGCGGCATCGGCGGCGATCACGACAAACCAGAGGTTGAATGGGTGTTCGCGCTCGTAATTGTGGTTGACTTCCCGGTAGGCGCTGATTTTGTCGGCGACTTCCTGCAGCCGCTCTTCGGGAACGGCCATCGCAACCAGCGTGCTGACGCCGATATGATTGGGCGGAATGACCGGGCCAATGCGGCTGATAAAGCGCTTGTCGTTCAGGTCGTTCAAGGCCGAGATCACCTCATCCTCGGCAACGCCCAGTTCATCGGCGATGGCCTGGAAAGGGCGCTCAGTGAGCGGGAAATCATGCTGAAAATCGTTCAGCAGCCGTTTGTGCAATGGCGTCAGCATGGACTACAGGCCTATCTGGTGCGCCCGTGCGCTGAAGAATATGCCGCTGGGCGTTTTTGCCGGCAGGCGCGTGATTTCCGCCAGGGTTTCGGTATCGTAAACAACGATCTGGTTGTCGTCCCGAACGGCAAGCCAGACCTGCTCGCCGCGCGGTGTGAATTCCATGTGCAGAACGGCTTTGCCCGGCGCCAGGGTCTTGCTGACGCTCAGGTCCTTGGCGTCAATGACCTGCACCTGGCCGTTATCGGGGAAAGCGAAATTAACCCAGATTTGCCGCGCATCGGGCCGGGCCATGACAAAAACCGGTTGTCCGGCCGTCGGGATAGCTTTCACTAATTGCCATTGGCGTTTGTCGATCACCAGTACTTCGTGCTTGCCGACGGCCGGCACGAACAGGTAATCGCCGGCTATGGCCCAGCCTTCAAGATGCGGCATTTTATAGACCGGCAGTTTTTCATCGGTTTTGCCGTATTCCGGCAGCACGCGCTTGACGCCGTCTTGCCTGTTCCATAAATCCAGCAAGGCCAGGCCGGGCTCGCCGAACAGGCCGGCAATATAATAACGGCCATCCGGCGATATCAAGGCGTCATAAGGCTGCTTGCCGATATTCCTGAACTTTTCAATGGCGGGCTGTTGCGGATTGTTAAGATCCAGCACCCAGATTTCACCGGCATCGAACAGGCTGAAGACAAAGCGTTGTCCGGGCGCATCGGCCAAACCTACGACCTTGGACAGTTTGCCGTTGTCATATTCGGCCGGGATATCGGCGACCAGTTCCAGCGTGTCGGAAGAAAACACCTTGACGCCGCCGGGCGTGTAATTGGATACGGCAATGAAACGGCCATCCTGGGAAATGGCGCCGCCGATGCTGTTGCCGGCCTGAACGATGCGCCGGGCTATGGCGTCACCAAGCAAATCGACTTTGGTCAGACCGCCGTCGCGGCCGAAAACATAGGCATAGCGCTGATCGCGCGAGAACACGACCGAAGCATGCGACAGATCCCCGAGGCCTTCGATTTCAGCCAGTTGCTTGCGCTCGGTGGTATTGATGATCATCGCTTTGCCGTCTTCGCGTTCAATGACGACGCCTAAATCACCGGTCGCGCGCGGTTCCGCCGCGGCGTTGAGGGATAAGACGAAGCCTAGAATGGGGATTAGCTTTTTCATAATGGATAAGTCGTGCGCTCGGCACTTAAAATTTCGAACAGGATAGGATGCGCGGGTACATCGCGCCTTGGCATGAATTAATGCTCGGGGTTGCGTAAAATGTTAACCAGCCAGAGCGCTTCATCGCGATTGATAAATTGTTGCCAGGGAGGCATGGCGGTTCCTGTGCGGCCATTAAGGATAGTATCGGCCAGAAAATCATCCGATTTTCCGGCCAATGCTTCAGGCAGCAGGGCAGGGCCCAGGCCGCCTTTTAACGTTAGCCCATGACACGCTCCGCAATCATGCTTGAGCATGTTGCGCAGCACGGCCTGCCTGTCTGCCGAAGGTTCACCGGCAAGGGCGGTACTGGAAACCAGGATTAACAGCAGCAGTTTTTTCATGGGTTTTAAGGTTTTAATCGCGAATAGTAGGCGATGACATTGTTGATGTCTTTATCGCTTAAAGAACCGGCAATATTGTTCATGATGTCCGATTCGCGTGTTTTATCGCGGTATTGCTTTAGCGCCGATTTCAGGTACTCGGCGTCGCGCCCGGCCAGCGGCGGAAAAGGCGCGCCGGCGGACGGGTTGACGATGCCGTGGCACTGCGCGCAGACTGCGGCCGCAATCGCATGGCCGGCGTAAATGCTTGCGGCATTAGCGCTTTGGATGCCGCACAGGCCTGCGATCAAGACGCTGGAAAGAGCAAATAGTCTCATTATTTTGCTCCTTCCATCTCGTCCGGTGAAAGGCCGCGGGTCATGTATTTAACACGGCCGTGCGAGAAAATACCGGCCGGGCTTTCCATCGAGATGGAAGCGACTTTCTTCAGCGAGTTGGAATCATATACGACGACTTCGTCGCCGCTGTAACCGGCGCTGACATACAGAAATTTGCCGTCCGCGCTGTATTCAGGGAAATAGGCATGACCGCCGACATCCAGTGTTTTCGCGACTTCCAGCGTTTTCTTGTCGATCAGCTGAATGGTGCGCGCGCGCCGGTCCTTGCTGATAATGTCCACAGCCACATAAGGTGCGTTGGCATGGGCGGCCGGTGATTCGGTGCCGCCGGAAACGGGGACTTGCTTGACCACTTCCATGGTATCGAGGTCCCAGACGCTGACGACTGTTTTTTCGCAGTCGCCGAAGTTGGTGCCGAAGCCCAGGGTACGGCCATCAACCTTGACGGCGGAACCGCCGCCTACGTGCGGTACGCAGCCCGCTTCCAGTTTTTTGATGATCTTGCGGTCTTTCAAGTCGATCGCGGCGACGATGCTGTCATCGTATGAGGCGATCATCAGCTTGCGGCCGTTATGCGTCAGGAACGCGTCATGCAGATGGCGGCCGACATCGGTGATTTTGGTGACAGGGAAGTCCTGGTCTTTTTTCAGATCGACCACCCAGACCTGGCCGGCGTTTTCCAGGGCAATGGCGAAAATATCGTCATAGGGCGTGCCGATGACCATGCCGGAATCGGAGGTGACCATGTTGCCGTCCGGATCAATGCCTTCCAGTTCAAAGGTTTTCAACGGCTCCAGCGTGTCGGCGTCCAGAATGACGGCATTGTGCGGGACGAACGAGCCGGCCATGATGTATCTGCCGTCGCGCGATACGCCCATGCCCGGACCATTGTAGCCGGTCTTGATGCTGCGCACGGCTTTCATGGAATACAGGTCGACTTTGTAAATTTCCGCCGTGTCGGTTTTTACATAAGCCCAGCGCGGGTTGGCCGGGTTATAGTCGATGATATGCGCCGCCGTGCCGGTTGGAACTTCGCCGATTTGTTTATGGGTCGTGCTATCGATGAAAACCGCTTTGGAACCATCGCCGCGGCCGTATTTGCCGCGAGCCGCGACACCGATCACGTCATCCATGCTGCCGATCTGGTAGGTTGGTTTATCGGGTAATGTGCTTTCATCTTTGACGTAGACTTTTAATGACGCTTTCATGTCGTCAATGGTCCAGGCGGGGTTATCCTGTTTGGGAGTTTTTTGCAGGTGACTGACCAGGCCGCGAATCTGGTCGTCCGTTAAACGGCCGTAAAACGGAGGCATTAGGGTGTCGAAGCTTCCGGTCATGATCAGACTGCGCAAAGCCGTGGGGCTGCGGCCTTTCAAGGTATCCGCGTTCAATGCCGGAGCCAGATAGCCGCCATGATCGGAACCGTGACAACTGGCACAATTGTTTTCATACAATTGATGCATATTCTGGGCGTTATCGGATTTCGCCTGTGCGGCTAAAGGTAAAACGAGGGCGGTTAAGCCGGCAATGACTGATTGAGACAGAAGCTTTTTTGTATTTTTCATTCTCTATGAACTCCAGGTAGTATTGAATCAATATTATCCAATTAACACCGAAAGCTCAAGTTTGATTACGATCATTGTTATTTTTGGCAGTATGTGCCCAAAGCCATAACCGATAAAACAGCAGTATGGCCAGAATGGTCGAAGCGCCGAGAATGAAGTCCTGATAACGGATAGCAAGGTCTTTTATTTGCGCTATCATCGGCTGGTTTATCTCGCGGTAGAGCAAGAAACAGCCCAATCCGAAAACGAACAGGCCGAAACCGCGTTTTAAATGGCGGCCGGGTATCTTGCCGGACAGGCTGCTGCCGATAAAACTGCCAGTAATGGCAAAAGCCGCTACCAGGGTCGTTAAAAACAAGTCGACCGTCATATGGCTGGCGTGTCCCGCCAGGGCCGCAGCGGATTGAATCACCATGATAAACAGCGATGTGCCTATGGCGGCATGTATGGGGAGACCAGCCAGATTGTTCAGTGCCGGAACCATCAGGAAACCGCCGCCGACGCCGAGCAGTCCAGTCATCAATCCGACCAGAAAACCGTCGAAGGCTAGCGCTATCAGTGGTAGATGCCGGGGGCAGGGCTTTGTAGAGGCCGGGGCCGGGGGCAGATTTCGGATTTTGTTAGCGCGCAGCATCGGCACCGAGGCTGCCAGCATGATGACGGCAAACAGCACCAGCAGCAGCGAGTCAGGGACATAGGTGGTCAGCCGGCCTCCCAGAAAGGCGCCAATCATGCCGCTCAGGCCGAAAGCCAGGCCCGTGGCCCAGCAAACCCGGCCATTGCGCGCATGATTGATGACGGCGATAAAGCTGGTCAGGCAGACGACAATTAACGAGGTGACAATTGCGTTTTTGGCCGATAAATCAGCCAGGTAAACCAGAACCGGCACGGTCAGGATTGAGCCTCCCCCTCCTAAAAGGCCCAGTAAAACGCCGATCAGCAGGGAGAGCGCGATTAATAGCAGCATGATTAACCTTGTCTGACGGACTCTTGTTTATCCGGTTGGCCGCAGGCCTGGTTGGCAGGCAAGGCCTCGTCAATGTATCGAGGATAAGGCAGATTCAGATTCGCCATGATTTCAATAAATTCCTCCCGCGTTTTACCGCCGCCCAGACGGGCGTTGGTTGCTATTTCCTGTTTGATCGTGGATACGGTTTTGCCGTTGTAATCATGTCCCGGGTAAACCAGTGTGTCAGGCGGCAGCGTGAACAGCTTTTGCGTGATGCTGTCATAGAGCATGCCGGCATCGCCCTGCTGGAAATCCGTGCGTCCGCAGCCATCGATAAACAGGGCATCGCCGGAAAAAACACGGTCTCCGGCGACATAACTGACACAACCTGAGGTATGGCCGGGAGTATGGCGGACGAGTATTTCAATTTCGCCAACCTGAAGCTGCACGCCGTCGGTGACCAGCAGATCGGCGCACATGGCGCCGGCATCGCGGTGAACGACGCCTTTACTGCCCAGTTTGTCCCTCAATAAGCCGGCGCCGGTGATATGGTCGGCGTGGACATGGGTTTCCATGGTGTAGATCAATGTTAATTCAAGTTCGTTTAGAAGCGCTATATAGTGCTCCACGTCGCCGGCGACCGGATCGATCAGGACGGCTTTTTGACTGAATTCGCAGCCGAGCAGGTAACTGTAGGTAGCGGTGTCGGGTTCGAAAAGTTGTCTGAAGATCATGGAGTTAACCTCTTCAATTAAGTAAATAATAAAAATCTAATATTAATTATAAGACAGTCCAGGGGATGATCAATAGCTTTATCAATCATTCGGCCCGATAGGCTGGCCGTTATTTCCAATTGACGGGATCTGAAAACCGGTTCCTATCGGTGTGAACCATATTATTGCAATGAATCGTTGCCGGACGGTTTAGAAACTGACTCCAGCCTGCAGCCAGAAATTATGCGTATCGGTTAAGCCGGGCAGCGCGCCGTTGTCATCGTAATAGGCGTATTTGGCCAGCAAGCTGTAGTGCTTGCCAAAGGTTTTGGCGGCGATGAAATCCCATTCCTCACCATAATCGATGTTGCCGGTATCGTCGGCGAAATCATGATAAATGCCTTCGATATTGATGCCCATGACCGTGGCGCCGATTGAGCCGTTGATATCGCGCAGGCCGTGAACCGGTATAACCGTAAATTGATCCGACCAGCCGTTAAACAGGTGATCCGATGACAAAGGTGTTTGAAACGCGGGGCCTGAGCCTTTGCCGTCCAGTTGCTCTATGGTGCCTTTGATCGTGAAGCCGTAAGCCTGAAGGCCCGCGACTAACAGGTAATAATCGGCTTCGTAGTCGTCGGGATTATTCGCATAATCCTGTTGATAGGCATACTCATTGGTAAAAATGGTGGCGACATCGTCATTGATTGTGGCCCCCCCGTTAAAACGAACGCCATAAGTCTGACTGGATTTTATGTTGTCGGCCGGCAGGTCATTGTAGCCCAGCAGATAGGTGTAGGCCGATAACAGGCCGATGCGTTCGATATCGTAGCCGATATTGACGAACTGGCTGTCCATCGAGATTTTTTCCGCAGTCACTTCCCTGACACTGGTTATATAGCCGGCCTGTATTGTCGTGTTGGGCAACGAATTATTGCTAACCGTAATCGCGTCAAACGTTCGCTGCATTTGCCGCCAGTCCAGGTCGCCGATAAAACGCTGGTTATCCAACGTGATACGTTGGCGCCCCAGCTTGATTTCGGTACCGGGCAGGCCGGTATAGCTGATCCAGAATTGATTCAGTTCATGCTGTTGCGGATCGGCGATCGTCTCATACGTATCGTGGCCGTTTCTGAGGCTGTTGTAGGTGTTGGCACCGACATCCTGGTTGCCCTCGTATTCGGCGTAAATTTGCAGACTGTGGAATTCGGGCGTCAAATACCCCAGGCGCAGACGAACAGTAGAGGCATTGCCGACGGCTTTGTCAGGGTTTTTGCTGTCATCGTTTTCGTAACGATAACGCAGGTTGAATTTTACCTGTCCATACCTGGCATCGGCCTGGCCGAATTTCAATGCGTTTTCGATGGCATCGTCCATCGCGGCAAAGGCCGCCGTGTGGGCTATTGGAAAGAATAAAACAGCCGCCGATACAAACGTGATTTTTATGCTGGTATCGGCTAATGTTTTACGTAAAGACATTGTTACTCCCCACGATATGATAGCGAATGGTACAAGTTTAACGAGCCCGCCCCGCGGATGGCATCAAGAACCGATGCCTGACCATTCAGCGTGCGGCCATGGGCACCACATCGCGCCTCGTTGATCCGGTATAGAGTTGTCTGGGGCGGCCTATTTTCTGTTCCGGATCCGATATCATTTCATCCCAGTGAGCAATCCAGCCTACGCTGCGGCCCATGGCGAACATGGCCGTAAACATGTTGCTGGGGATCCCCAAGGCGCGCAGCACGATACCCGAATAAAAATCGACGTTCGGATACAGTTTTTTCTCGATGAAGTATTCGTCTTCCAGGGCAATGCGCTCCAATTCCAGCGCCAGCTTGAATAACCTGTCGTCATGCAGGCCCAGTTCATTAAGCACTTCATGACATGTCGCGCGCATGAGCTTGGCTCGCGGGTCATAGTTCTTGTAAACGCGATGGCCGAACCCCATCAGTCTGAATGGATCGTTTTTATCCTTGGCTTTTTTGATATAAGGGTCGATATGCGAAATATCGCCGATTTCTTCCAGCATGTTCAGCACCGCCTCATTGGCGCCGCCATGCGCCGCGCCCCATAAGCAGGCGATTCCCGCCGTAATACAGGCATAGGGATTGGCGCCGCTGGAACCGGCAAGGCGAACCGTCGATGTGGAGGCATTCTGTTCATGATCGGCATGCAGAATCAGGATTCTATCCAGCGCTTTTACCAGAATCGGGTTGGGGTGAAAGTCATCGCAAGGCGTGGCCAGCATCATGCGCATGAAATTTTCCACGTAACTCAGTTTATTTTGCGGGTGCATAAACGGCAGGCCGATGCTGTATTTATGACTCATGGCCACGATGGTCGGTATTTTTGCGATCAGGCGAATGGCGCACAGGTCGCGGTCCTTTTTATTGGTAATATCCAGGGCGTCATGATAGAAAGCGGATAGAGCGCCGACTACGCCGACTATGATGGCCATTGGATGGGCATCCCGGCGAAAGCCTTTAAAGAAGTTGGTCAACTGATCGTGCACCATCGTATGCATGGTTACGGAATGTTCAAACTGATCCATCTGGCTGCTGGTCGGCAGCTCGCCGTTCAGCAGCAAATAGCAGACTTCCAGAAAAGTGCATTGTTCAGCCAGTTGCTCGATGGGGTAACCGCGGTACAGCAATATGCCGGCTTCACCATCAATAAACGTTATTTTCGAGGAACAGCTGGCAGTGGAGGTATAACCCGGATCATAGGTAAACATGCCGGTCTTTTTATACAGATCCTGGACATCGACTACATCAGGGCCAGTAGTTCCTGATAAAACAGGCAACTCACATACGGACTGATTCTCCTCATTAACTAGGGTAACACGGCGTTGGTTAGTCATGGTACTGATCTCCGTTCTAATAATTTATTTTAACGACAGTATCACAAAGCTAAATGATATTTAAACAGAAAATACATGCTCAACTGTTTGTTCGGCTTGACCCTGGGAATCATAATGCGGATTTGTGAACGGGTGGCATCTCGAATGCGATGTCGTTTGCCGGCGAGAACCTGAAATAATTAGAAAGACGGCTTCTTAAATATGGCGCCATTAAATTTTAATAGAGGCGAAATTTCTCCCTCCCAGTTCAATGCTGGAATATGGAAAGCGCTTTTATGGGGCTTTTCAATGCAGCGCTAAATTTCAAATATGTAGTTGAGCTTTCTTTGTATGGCGAGATTGCTGTAATTCCAGACAAACCATAGCGTAAAACTGATAACTAAAATGCTTGAGACGATAAATGTGCTCACGATAAAACTGATAAGCACGATAACAGTCAGTAAGCCATACAAAGCGTTTTTACAAAAGTCATGCATTGGAAAGCCCTCTGAATCCAGTCAATGGCAATTAATAGGTAAGGCATATTACTAAAGAAACATCGAGGTAATTCTCTGTGTTCGATAAAGATGCCAAGACATCTAAAGACAATCTGGTGCTTTATATTTAAAGAGTAATTAACTGTGGCTTTAGTTTCATGCTCTTCAAATAAATATCTGATGTTACGCGGTTGCTGGTTTGAATGTACTCGTGCCCTATGGGGATTCGACCCGATACGCCAGCCGAGGGTTATGACGTCCGCATATTACTGTGTAGTGTGAAGGGCTTAAGAACCGCAATAATCGCGGCAGACGGGATTAAAAGGTTCGTGCGCAACATCAGTAAATATGAAACGGCGTGGAATACCTGTGCATTAGGAAAACTACGCTTAAGGCAAGCTGTAGCTGAGAAAGGTTAAAAAAGTACCGAGACTGATTTACGACTGGGTTATTAGCGGCGGCGATAGTAACAGTTGAAGATTAGCCGGAGTAAATGATTGCGTTGAGCGCTCGACGGGCGTAATATCGAAAACATGTAGTATTGATTCGATATTTATTGACAGTGAGCTCTGGCTTTCCTATAGTATCGATTCACTACTAAATTGAAAAGGAAATTTGTAAGCACGGCAATTTTTATCATGCCCTATCCGTTTTTTTAGGGTAGGGCTGAAGGTGATTGATGTCAGTGATCGTGCCAATATCAGGTTGAAATTATCCACCTTGGGAAATTGCTGAATACATGAACGAAGCAGGTGCTTCAGTAGTGAAATGAGGTACAGCGCCGGTTTTAAATGGCCGGGCTTTTTTAACAACTTTGGCATGTCCATAGATGACTTAAAAATACAGAGGTACAGAAAAATGAATGATGAAACACAAGCACAAACAAAAGATAGATTCTGGTTGTATGTCGGCTGCATAACGTTTGCTTTAGTGACGACCTTGGTGTTGGTCAAGAAGAGCGAGGACGAAAAATTCGCTCCGATCAAACAGCAGCTGCAAGATGAAGCCGCGCTTATGAATATTCGTGTTTTAAATTAAATCCTGAGCATACAGGATACTTCGTGGGATCTTGGCTGCCGATTTTTGCAGGCGCCGGTTGTAATCATGGTCCAGGGCGACACTATTATATAGAAGATATAGCGCATCAATGATCGCTAAATAATGAGGAGAGAATTATGAAACTTAATTTGGTAGGCCTGTTGGCGGCGTTATCGCTTTTTTCAGGTGGCGCAACGGCAACAGAATATATTTATCGGGATATCATGGCCAATACGTTGCCTTCAGCGAAGTGCGAAGCCAAATCCGCGGCAATCGAAACGGCTTCAAAGCAATATAATCTGAACAGATACAGTAAGAAGTTTTGTCAGACACAAGGTTACGGCTGGCATGTGTCAGAAGTGAAAAGTACCGGCACGCCCGTCTGTGAAGAATGCACGGATGCCGATAGCAAAGGCAAGGCTCAATGTCATCTGGAAGATATGGTGGTCACCTGCAAACGCATTAAGCCCGGTTCAGTAGGTATGCTGCCCGGCAAAGGTTAGCAGGAAATTTGAGCAGCAAGAGATCCGTATGGGTCTCTTGCTCATTCGGTGCTGTCAGCCGGTTAATGGCGCAAATTTGGTTTTCAACCACCCGGCAAACAATCTCCCCGCTATAGAAACGAAAGTCTGGAAATAAATGTCGCGGGGCTGTCCTTAGTGAAACGCAGTTAGAAACGCACGCGAATACTCACAATCCTCTCCCTCTGCGTCATCCTTTTTTTTATATTCCGTATCCACTCCGTAGCAAACGTTTCAGAGTGCTATTGCTCTTTCGGCGCCGTTTTCCCCAAACGGCGGAATCGCGCAAATTCGCTGTTAATGACAGCCGGCAAAATCGGAAACAGCACGGCGAGCGTTAACGAACCATACCCGGTCAAAATTTCCCCCAGATCCCTGCCGGTAAATAAAAAGAAATAAGCAACGGCTAATTGCAGGCCTATGCAAACAAACAGTCCCACCCGGATGCGAATGCTTTTTGCGAGTACTTCCGTAGGGGTAGGGCCTACCCGTGCCATATAAAGAATGGTGCTCCAGTTCGCCATCAGGTAAATAATGACCGGCAAGAAAGCGCCGCGTGCGACGACAGGGTTATCTTGAAACAACCACACGACAAAGAAAAGCATCAAAACCACTATCCATCCCTCTAGTTGTTTCCGTTGCAGTCGTGTCATTTCGTTTGTTAAATTCCGCAATTGATTATTCATTGAGTATTATTTCAGTAACTATAAGCATTAGGTTAACGATGTCAAGGGCTGATATTCCCGACTTGCCTGACAAATTAGAGGCAGGAACTGATGGTGTTGCGGGCATGGCGCTGTCAGGAAAACCTTCAACGATTGCCGTGCTGTTTTTATATATTAGAGAATGAAGGCGTTGAATAGCGCTTCGGACTGTTGCCGATAAATTATGCGAAAACTTAGAAAACATCGCCGACATTTATGCGATAATTCCGCGCTTAACTATTATTTGGACCTGTTGTGTCCGGATTATTCTGATACTGATAGGAGTAACACATGACAGCACTGGTTGGCATCATTATGGGCTCGACCTCTGACTGGGAAACCATGCGCTTTGCTGCGGAAACGCTTGATCGACTTGGGGTGCCGTATGAAGTTGACGTCGTTTCGGCACACCGGACACCGGACAAACTGTTCCATTATGCCGAAACGGCGGAAGCCAGGGGACTGGAAGCGATCATCGCGGGCGCCGGTGGCGCCGCTCATCTGCCCGGTATGACGGCGGCGAAAACCATCGTGCCTGTTTTGGGTGTGCCGGTACAGTCCAAAGCCTTAAACGGCATGGACTCCTTATTATCGATTGTGCAAATGCCTGCCGGTATTCCGGTCGGCACTTTGGCAATCGGCAAAGCGGGAGCCACAAATGCCGCTTTGCTGGCGGCAGCCATTATCAGCAATAAACACAGCCAATACCGTGCGACCTTGAACGATTTTCGGCATGAACAGACTGAAATGGTGCTGGAACATTCAGATCCGCGGGAGAACATGGCATGAAAATCGGCATTCTCGGAGCTGGACAGCTTGCGCGCATGATTGCGTTGGCAGGTTATCCTTTGGGGCTCGATTTTATATTTCTGGATCCGTCGGCCGATGCCTGTGCCAACAAATTGGGCGAGCATCTGCATGGGGATTATAGCGACCCGGCCTTGCTCGCGCAGCTGGCGGAACGTGCTGATGTGGTCACTTATGAATTTGAGAATGTGCCGGCGCATGTTGCTGAGTTTCTGGCCGCGCGGACACAAGTGCATCCGGCGCCCAGGGCGCTGGCTGTTGCTCAGGACCGGCTCAGCGAGAAAAACTTTTTCCGTGAAATCGGAATTCCGACGCCGGCTTTCGCGGCGCTCAACAGCCTTGAGGATTTGAAACAGGCCATGCCGAGCATCGGATGGCCGGCTATCTTGAAAAGTCGTACCCAGGGATACGACGGCAAAGGCCAGTCAGTGCTCAAATCCGTTGACGATCTGGAGCCTGCCTGGGAACTGTTGCAAGGCGTGCCGGCCATCGTCGAGGCTTTCGTGCCGTTCAAACGTGAAGTGTCAATTATTGCGGCACGCAGTATTTCAGGCGCCATTGCTTTCTATTCTTTATCGGAGAACCTGCATCGCGGCGGTATTTTGCGTGTTTCTGAATGCCGGGACGGCGATGAGCTGCAAAAACAGGCTGAATCCCACGTTACAACGCTACTGGAAGCACTGGATTATGTCGGTGTGCTGGCCCTGGAGCTGTTCGATGTGGACGGTACGCTGATTGCCAATGAATTCGCGCCACGTGTGCATAACTCCGGCCATTGGACGATTGAAGGCGCGGAAACCAGCCAGTTTGAAAATCATCTGCGCGCGATTCTGGACCAGCCTTTAGGCGCGACCACGCCGGTCGGCAACGCTGCCATGGTGAATTTTATCGGCGGCCTGCCGGCTAATGAGGACGTGTTGAAGATTGCGAATGCGCATCTGCATCTCTATGACAAAGCGCCCCGGAAAGGCCGCAAAGTCGCGCACGCGACGGCGCGGGCGGAAAATCCGGAAAGGCTGTCGGATTTGGTTAAGGCCTTAACCACGCTTGCCGACCAGGTGGACGACTCATAACGTTCGATCCTCCTGCGGGCCGCGGCAGAAATCGTGGCCCGACGGCATTGCGATGCGGTTCAGTCGCTAGGCGCTCAAAACGCGCTATGTTTTGGGCGCACAAGTTGAAAAGGGCGCAGGCTGATGCCTTCTCTTATTGATTTGTCGTATCGTAGGACAGCCATTCCCTGGCCTTGGCGGTAATTGCCGTTACAGCCGGGTGGGAGACTTTTCGCTGCATTGAGATGGCATAAAATTGAACGGTTAAGTCTTCTGCGTCGCCAATGGATCGCACTTCGTATTTCTTTTCGATTTCCGCCTTAATCGCGGTCGGCGCGGCAAAAATACCGATGCCGGCCTGGCCAAATTCCTCCATCAGCGCACTGTCATCAAATTCTCCGATAATGCGAGGGTGAATATGCCATCTATCAAACCATTGCTGGAGTTGACCTCTTATTCCACTGGCGTCGCCCGGCAATAACAGCGGGGCATTATCGAGGCAGTTCGGAAAAGACTGTGCGAAAGTGTCTACCAGCTTCGGCGCGGCGAAAAATGTCAGCGCCGATTCGCCCAGCGGCCGGCTAAAGCCACGAATATGGATGTCCGCAGGGATTTGGCTGTCCGATATGACCAGATCCAGTTTGTGCAGAACCAGATCGCCCAATAGCGAGTTGAGATCATTTTCCCTGCAATTGATGCGTACCGGGGCGGGTATGTGCAAGGCCGGTTCCAGCAAGCGATAAGCAATGGATTTAGGCACGACATCGGCAATGCCTACGTTGAATGTCAATATCGGCTCGATAGGACGATCGTAAACCACGCTTTCCAATTCACAGCCTAGCGAGAAGATTTCATCGGCATAAGCTAACACTCTATGGCCGGTATCGGTGAGTTCGAGGTGACGACCTACCCGATCAAATAACGCCACACCCAGAGATTCTTCCAGTAAGCTCAGTTGTCCGCTAATGGTTTGAGGCGTCAGGTTTAAACGTTCACTGGCCCGGACAATGCTTTTTTCCTTGGCGACCATCCAAAAGTAATGGAGATGCTTGTAGTTAATCATAGATATTGCTCAGTTCATGCTCTGATTGCGGTCAATTAGAACATGATCACTGATGAAATCATACATGGATGATTTTTTTATTCCGCTCACGCGATGCCGTGATGGATATTTGCTTCTTTAAAAAGCGAAAAAGTTCGATTAATCCGATCAATTAATAAAAAATATCCGACTTTTTATTTAATACAAGACACGGTAATTTAAAAGCTCATCTGGTAATACTCAATCAGGAGTGCAGTATGCAAATTGATATTCAAGCTCGAAATTTTTCTTTGACCGAAGCATTACAGCGTTATGTCATTAAGCGTATCAACAGTGCTTTAACCAGCAGTAATGATTCTGTTCAGCGTATCATCGTGCGCCTTTCCAATGCCAATGGACCCAAAGGCGGCGCCGATAAACGCTGCCATATTCAAGTAGTGATACCCCACCAATCAGATGTAATTATTGATGATGTTGAGGCCAATATGTATGCGGCTGTTGACAATGCGACCGATCGAGCCGGACGCACGGTCACGCGTCATGTAGCCAAGCATCGAAAATTCAAACGTGTATTCAATTCAGCCAATGCGGTTACGGCTGAAATTTAATACCCGCCTGTCCTGCTTTCAACCTCAATACTGACAACGCGCCCTCTCCATTCGGGAGAGGGCCATTGACAATGCCGCGGTTAAGTACAAAATTTAATCAAACTTTGGCATTCCAGCTCAATCCAACGAATTAATTATTGGTCAAATTTCAGTGGTTAATTGATAATTTTCGCCCGAATCGCTTCGTTAATACCATTTTCTGACTAAGGGAGAAACAATGAGTTATTTAGCCAACGCCCGAATATGGCGGATGATTCTGCCATTGGTCTTATGTTTGATGAGTCTGGACAGTTGGGCCGGGCAACGTATCGCCATTCTGGATTTCGAGCTGAAAGATCTGACCCTGGCCCCCGGCATTCCTGCGGAAATCCAACGCACAGCCAGCATAAGAGCCATGCTGGAAAACGAACTGGAAAAAGCCGGCTATGAAGTCGTGACGGTCCGCTCTGAGGCCCAGCGGAATGCTGATGTTGGTGTCGGTTATCTTTTCGATCATGACGATGTGGCGGCCGAACTGGCCAAGCCAACCGGCGCCGATTATGTGCTGGTCGGGCGCCTGCACAAACCCAGCTTTCTGTTTGCTTATCTTATGGCTCACTTAATTGACGTGCATACTGGCCGGTTGATAGGCAATTACATTTCCGAAATTAAGGGCAATGATAAAAAACTTACCTTGAAAGGCGTGGAAAGTCTGGCTGTTAAAATCGACAAAACGCTAAAAAACAACTAAACAAGGCTTGAAACTGGCGGTTAATTTCCATTGAAACTGTTTTTTGTCATACCGACTTATTTGTTTTTGCTAAACTATTCTTTTTATAGCCACTATATGCCATATAGTTTGGCCCTATAACACAATAATAGCAGAGACAACTATGCCGGTTATATTAAGCGAACTAGCCGATTTTTGCGGAGCCCGGATTGATGGGGGAGACGCATCAGTATTAATTCACGCCGCGGCGGATATCATGACCGCGCAAAGCGGACAAGTCACCCAGCTGACAAATAGCCGGTATGCCGCTCATATCAAGAATTCGATGGCTTCCGCCTGTTTTATCGCAGAAGGTTTCACGGTTGAAAACGTTCCGCCAGGCATGGCGTTACTGGTTTGCGCCGATCCGGAGATCAGCTTTATTAAAGCCGTCGAGATGTTGCATCCGGCCAGGGTTTATCGCCGGAAAATTTCGCCCCAGGCCGTCCTTGAGGACAATGTTGTCTTAGGCAACGAACTGTATATCGGACCGTATGCGGTGATTGGCGAAAATGCGAGTATCGGTGATGGCAGCGACATACTGGCCGGCGTCTATATCGGGAATAATGCCAAGATAGGTAAAAACTGCCGCATTCATCCCTATGCCGTCATCTATGATAATGTGGAAATCGGCGACAACGTCATCATTCATTCCGGTGCGGTTATCGGCGCTGAGGGATTCGGATATAAATTTCGCAATGGTGCGCATGTTAAAGTGCCGCAGGTCGGCAATGTCGTTATTGCGGATAACGTCGAGATCGGCGCTAACACCTGTATCGACAGGGGCGCGCTGGGTAGTACGGTGATCGGATCAGGCAGCAAAATAGATAACCTGGTACAGGTCGGACACAACAATAAAGTCGGCGAACACGTGATCATGTGCGGTCAAACAGGCGTATCAGGTTCTTGCACGATTGAGGATTATGCCATCCTGGCCGGTAGTGCCGGCGTTGCCGATCATGTCACGATCGGTCGCGGCGCGGTAGTCATGGCGCGTTCGGGGATAGCCGGCGATGTCAAGCCGGGCGCTCAAGTATTCGGCAGTCCTGCCAAGGACAAGAAAATCGCCTATAAAGAGCAAGTGGCCATCAGTAAATTGCCGGAACTGTTGAAAAAAGTGAAAATTCTGGAAGAGAAGCTCAGTCTTCTTCTTGATAAAGATGTGTAGCCGATATGGCTAATCAGTAAATTCGGTAGTTGCTTGTCGTGAGATCGCTGAACTAGCGTTGTTGGAATGGTGGCTTGAAAATGCGCTTTAGTGTTTCTAAAAAGCGGCCAGGAAAAGCATCAGTGATGCCAGGGAATTAAAAAATGTTAAACAACCCCCCCGCATATGTCTGCGAGGGGGTAGCAGTATCTTATTCTACAGCTTTATTTTTTGTCGCTTTTCTTGCTTCAATAGCTTGAAAAGTTTCTTGTTGAAGTTCAGCTACTGCGCCGCTTTTCAAATGCTCGGTTTCTCTGCCTTTGAGCATGACAACTAATATGATAGTCGCGACGATGATTCCGCCGATGTACAGCCAGAAATTATCTCTTTCTTGTTCTTCAGCCATTTTTAAATCCTCATATAGTTATTGTAGTAATGTTTTTGTCCCCTCTCCTCAAAGGGGCAACTCAACAATTAATAATCATTGAGCCGATCGTCGAAATATTTTTGTAAACGACGGGTTAATTTTTATCACGAGATAAGGTGTTGTGTCAAAACTAAAATAAATTTATCTTGACTGTCGTGTTTTTTGTTTTGAATAAAGCTCTTATTTATTGCCTTATTTTTCAAAGTTATATTTATAAGTTATTGATAATTAAATAACTTATAATTTTATTGCGAAGCATGCATAGCGACAGCGTAATGTGTTTTTAGGCGAGGGCTGCTGATCAGTTAAGGTAGAGCAAGTTAAAGAAATCACATTGACGAGGTTGAAGGAAGGTCAAATGTTTGAAATTTCCGGACCGGAACATCGATTGAAGAAAGCCGAATACGATAAGCAAGTGCTGGAATTGAGAACGCAATTGCTGACGGCGCAGCGGAAACTCCGATCGGCGGATTTTTCTGTCATTATCCTTGTATCAGGCGTTGATGGAGGCGGCAAGGGCGAAATAATCAATCTTCTGAACGAGTGGATGGATTCGCGCTATATACAAACTAATGCTTTCGACGAACCTAGCGATGAAGAGAAGGAGCGGCCCAAGTTCTGGCGCTTCTGGCGCACATTGCCGGCAAAAGGCACCATTGGCATTTATATAGGCTCCTGGTACAGCGAGCCGATATCGCAGCGTGTCCGCCAGGAAATCACGAATGATCAACTGCACGTTGAATTAACGCACATCAAGCAATTCGAGCAACTGTTAACCGATGATGGCGTCTTGATCATTAAATGCTGGTTGCACCTGAACAAGGGTGAACAGCAAAAACGGCTGAAAAAGCTCGAAAAAAATCCGCAAACCAGTTGGCGGGTAAGCGACCGCGATAAAAAACATCTGAAAACGTATGATGATTTTATCCGGGTGGCTGAACGCGCATTATTCGAAACCAGTACCGCCGCCGCGCGCTGGCGGATTATCGACGGTACGGATAGACGCTACAGCCGTCTATCCGTAGGCCGGCATGTGCTGGACAGTATTGGCCGGCATATCGAAAGAAGAGCTGCCGGCCAAGGTGTCATCGAGCCTGTAACCGCCACCGGTATCATCGATATTCCACGGGACAGTGTACTGGCCAGGCTCGACCTGTCGCTTAAACTGAGCAAAAAAACCTATGATGAACAATTGAGTTTTTATCAAGGCGAACTTAGCCGGCTGACCAGGCTGGCGCACCAGAAAAAATGCTCCAGTATCTTAGTCTTCGAGGGCTGGGATGCCAGCGGCAAGGGGGGAGCCATCAGGCGCTTGATCCATGCGCTTGATGCGAGGCATTACCGCGTGATTTCCGTGGCCGCACCCACCGATGAAGAGCGCTCCCGGCATTACCTGTGGCGGTTCTGGCGCCATATTCCGCGCGCCGGCAAGATCACTATCTATGACAGGAGCTGGTATGGACGTGTGCTGGTTGAACGTGTTGAAGGCTTTGCGGCGGAACATGAATGGCGGCGAGGCTTTTCGGAAATAGTCAATTTTGAGGAAGAATTAATGCGCGCCGGTATCATTATCCTGAAATTCTGGCTGCATATTGACCAGGATGAGCAATTGAGACGTTTTCGTGAGCGCGAACGGATCATTTATAAACAACATAAGATAACCGAAGAAGATTACCGCAACCGTGAAAAATGGGCCGACTATGAATTGGCAGTCAATGACATGATAACCCGCACCAGTACCGAGGCTGCTCCCTGGATATTGGTTGAAGGCAATGATAAAAAATATGCCCGTATTAAAGTATTAAAAAGCTATTGCGAGAAATTGGAATCGATTTTCGACTGATTAATATATATTTTTTAATAATGTAAGTTTAAGAATTGATAGTGACTATTCAGTTCTAATTGGCCATATTATATTTGTCTGTAATTCTAATATTCCCCAATTCAAATAATTCAGTGAGAGTGCCGGATTGTTTCGATAATGGTAACTTGTAACTAATTGATTAGTAAATGCATAAAAAAACTTATCGCTCCTAAGCAAGAGCTAAGGTTCATCAAATAAGCTAATCGGGAACACGGCGTTTAGCGTGTCAATTAAGTACTTCCATTTGATCCAATAATCGTCCTCTTTGAAATCGTGCACAAATTAGCTCCCTTTAGGTTTCTATGTGCTTTTGAATTGGACGGCATTTAAAAACAAGCATTGATGATGTATAGCAGCAATTTTAAATATTAATTACAAGCTCTTGTTAAATATTAATTAAATTTCACTCGATTACTGTTTTAAATAAATTTAAAAAGCTGCTAAAAATGTAAGGTATATATATGCATAAATTAAATTTAGCGTTTTCAGGATTGGTCTTGGCCGGTTTGTCAGGACCGGCATTCAGCTTGCCGGCTTTTCCGGGAGCGGAGGGGTTCGGGACGGAAACACCGGGCGGGCGCGGCGGCAAGGTGATCGAAGTCACCAACCTGAACGACAGCGGTCCTGGAAGCCTGCGCGCCGCATTGACGGCGTCCGGCCCGCGTATTGTCGTTTTTAAGGTGGCCGGTACTATAGAGCTGTCATCACGGATTGAGGTGGAGGAACCCTATTTGACAGTAGCCGGGCAGACAGCCCCCGGCGATGGCATCACAATCAAGAATCATGAGTCCAACGGCAAAGGGCCGATGCGGATAAGCACGCACGACGTGGTGCTGCGTTATCTCAGAATCCGTTCCTCCCCCAGTCCGAATGACGGCGGAACACTGGATGCAATGACCATGTACCCGGGGCCATATAACGTCGTCGTGGACCATTGCTCTTTCTCGTGGGGAACGGACGAAGTATTTCAAACGGGCGGAGCGCATGACTTTACGATCCAGTGGAGTATTGTCGCGGAAGGATTGAGAAACGCCACCCATCCGGAAGGCGATCATAGCAAGGGCATGCATTTCAGGGACGCCAACTCCGACAATATCTCCGCGCACCACAATCTGCTGGCGCATAACGAGGACCGCAATCCCAATGTCAATTCGTCCGGGACTGTGGATCTGGTCAACAATGTCTTCTACAACGCTACGCGCTGGACCGAGATCAAGGACAAGTTCGGCGAACCGAAAGCCAACATTGTCAACAACTATTACAAAATGGGGCCGAGCAGCGGCAGCAAGGGCTATGAAGTCTTTTACTACGACAGCACCGGCCGGCAGCCCAGAGTCTACGTCAGCGGCAACATCGGCTTTCACCGGCCGACGAACGATCTGCCGGATGCAGAGATCGTGCGCGAGGACAGCCGCTGGATGATCGTGAACAGCCGCTTCCCGGCGCCGGCGGTAACGACTTTCCCGGCAAACGAAGCGTTTACCAAGGTGCTGGATGGCGTCGGCGCCACCTTGCCGGTGCGGGATGCCCATGACGCCAGCATCGTTGACGATGTGCGCAACGGCACCGGCAGTCTTATCGATGACCCGTCCGAGGTGGGCGGCTGGCTGGTCATGGCGCCCGGAACACCGCTGCCCGACGACGATAAGGACGGGATGCCCAACGAGTGGGAACAGGCGAACGGTTTAAATGCCTCGAACGCGGCGGATGGTTCGCAAGATGCCGATAATGACGGTTACACCAACGTCGAAGAGTATTTGAACGGAACCGATCCACGGGTTGCAGGCGGTGATGTCATTGATCCACCGCCTTCAACCGGACCAGGGACAGATGGGCCGGAAGATCCGGAAGAGCCGATAATCGATTCCGGAACGGGGGGCGGCGAGGATAACACGGGGTCGGATACGCTGACTTTTGCGCCTGTCGCCGATGCAACGATCATGGCCGATTCGCCTGATACCAATTACGGCAGCGAGGACAAGCTGGAGGTCGATAAGAGTTCCATGGCGCATGCCCTCATCAAGTTCGCGGTTTCAGGTATCGGATCGGACCAGGTTGCCAGCGCCAAGCTGCGATTGCACAACTCCAATTCATCAAAAACTGGCGGGGATTTTTATCCGGTCGCCGACAATTCCTGGTCCGAGCAAAGTGTCACCTGGAACAGTGCGCCACCGGCCGATCAGGGCAAGATCGCATCGCTGGGCGCGGTCACCAAGGGCAATTGGTATGAAGTGGATGTCACCTCGTTAATCAAGGGAGATGGCGAATACAGCCTGAGCATGCAGTCGACCTCAAGTGATGGCGCCGATTACAGATCGAAAGAAAGATCGGGATTTGCACCACAGTTGATCGTTACGGTGAAGTAAGGATGCGTTAATAACTTCCCTGAATCGTGATGAATAAATAATACCTTTGTGGGGACGACTTGAGTCGCCCTGGGCGAATACCCTAAAGGGCACAAGTACCCAAAGGGCATAAATAAATTCGCCCCTACATAACGGTTAATTGCATCCGTAAACCGGGAAATTATTTACGGCCAAATCCTAAGTAATGGGCATGAAATAAATCAGGGAATTGTAGGTGCGAATTCATTCGCACATTTGGGGAAGTTATTTTATGCGCGTTCCTAAACGGCTAAAGCCCCTCCTGGAAACGGGAGGGATTTCAACAAGACGCAGCCATGACCAGCATTGATACTGGCTATGGTTGTATCAGCAAAGGGCCCCCAAGGGCCCCTTTTTTATGAAACATGGATACGGCTCTGGAGCGGTCGCCCTCAATCGGCCGTATATTCGACATGCAACAGCGGCGCGGCGGATGGCACGCCATCGAAGGCTTCCGCAACACGCTCGCCGCTGCCGGTAATGATCACCGCCAGCGAATTGCCGCTCGACCAGCCGGCGCGATTGACAATTTCCTGAATCACGGCGGCGATATTCGGCGTCCGCTGGTCAGGGCCGGCGACATTCTTTGTCGGCCATGCCGCCGGACTCCAGGATACCGAAGCGCCCGTTTTGGGTCGTGAGGAAATATTGCCGGTTGCTGTGGTAAACGTGGGGGCATTGTCGATAGCCTGACCCGCAATTTGCAGCGTGGTGGCGCCTGATTCCGCTTCATCGACCGTGAACTGGATGAAAGCACTGGTAATCGTCGCTCCCTGTGGAATCGTAATGGCGTTAAAACGCATTCCCACGGTTTGGTTGCCATCTGAGTCGAGTATCATCTCAAGATCGGAGCTTTTCAAATCCATCTTGCCGGTAGAAATGATTTCCTCGGCGTCATCGGTACTGGCTGAGACGCGGATGTCCAGCGAGCCGCTGCCGCCGCCTCCGCCGCCCGTTGAATTGTCCACGGTGACGGTGACTGCATCGGATGTACGTATATTCCCGGCGGCATCCCTCGCCACGGCGGTCAAGCTGTGGCTGCCGTTGGCTACCGCCGTCGTATCCCAGGCGATGGAATAGGGCGAACTGGTATCCTCGGCGCCTAAATTGACGCCGTCCAGTCTGAATTGCACGCCCACGACGCCGACATTATCCGAGGCATTGGCCGAAACGGTAACCGTGCCGAGCACCGTGGCGCCATTCGTAGGAGCTGTCAGGCTCACGGTAGGCGCTGTCGTATCATCGCTGCCGCCGCCACCGCCGCCCGATGCCGTGCGCGTCAGATCGATGCCATTGACCACCGTTCCGGACGGCAGTCCGCTGCCTATGCCATTCCAGACAAATGCATAGTTGCAGGCCGTATTGCTGCCGGTTGAACTTGGACTGCATTGGAAAATATCGGCGCCGCCGCCGTTGGCGCCGGTGACAGAGAACGTACCCAGCGTGGTCAGATAAATGTCGCCGTTATCGTCGATCGCGACGCCGTTCACATCCTCGCTGCTGCTTTGGCTGAGTTCCACATCCGAACCGTCGAAATACAGAGCCCAGGTGCCGCTTGTGGCTTCACCCAGGGACGTGGGTGTGAAAGCGAGCATATCTTCGTCGTTAGCGCCGGAAACGCCTGTGACTGTCGGGTTGCCAGTGGTGCTGATGAGCAGACGTCCATCCGGGGCAAATCCAATGGCGTCAACGTCCTCGTCGCTAGCGGTCAGTTCCACGTCGGAGCCGTCGAAATACCATTCGAAGCTGCCCGCCGTGTTAGTGCCCAGTGAGGTCGGGATAAAACGCACGATGTCGGAGTCATCAACGGTGCCCACGTTCGGTATCGCGAGGCCGTCAGCCGCGAAGCTGAGCAGAATGCTGCCGTCCGGCATAATGTGGAAGGCATCGACTTCCACGCCGCTGGCGCCAAGACCCACATCGGAGCCGTCGAAATACAGTGACCAGGTGCCGTTGGCCGTGTCGTAGGCGAGGATGTCCTCGTCTCCAAATGCTATGCCATTCACAGTGCCACTGCTGACAGTGGAAACGTAGATGGCGGCGAAAGGCGCCGGCTGGGACTGGACGTTGATTTGCACGTCATCGCTGCCCGAAAGCTGCGAATCGCTGGCCGTCAGGCGCAGCACATAAACGCCGGGACTGGAAAAACTCGCCGTGGTATCGACCGCGCTGGCATTGCCGAAAGTCACCGTGCCCGGGCCGCTGACCTTACTCCAGGTGGTAGTGACCTGGCCGGGAGGATTGGGCAGCCCGTCATCCGCCACTGTGCCGTCGAGCAGGGCATCGGCCGATGCGCTGATGAACTGATCCGGGCCGGCCGCGACAGTAGGCGCCTGATTGCCCGGCTGTGCGCCAGTCGGGATTGAAAACTGATAAACCTTGCCGTCGTTTTCATTCGGGTTCGAATCATTATCGATACCACGGTCGGCGACATAGACATGCGTTGTATTATCCCCGGAGATATTTTTCGATACCGCCGCGAGCCCGGCGGGTTTTACGGGACTGGCGGCGTCGATGCCTATCGTCCGCACCAGCGTGCCCGACGTAGTCAGATAAGCCAATTCTTCCTTGGGCTTGCCGACGATATAGAGGTGCCCCGGATTGTCCGGGTCGTATTCGCCGCCTTCGGGATCGGTCACGCCCAGTGATGAGGTATCGAAATGCGTACAGGTTTCTCCCGAGCCGTTAAAAAGCCCGTCTGGTCCCGGCGTAACCTTGTAGACTTCCGCATTCACGCCATCGATGATGAACAGCGTGCCTTCTCCGTAAGCAATGCCTTCGGGGTCGCTGCTATCGCAGAGCGTGCGGGTTGAAAACGAGGTCCGGCTATCGTCGCTGGTGAACAGTTGCCCATCCGGCCCCGGATTGATATCGTAGACTGCTTTATCGTCGTCGGAGGAGATGAGCAGGTGGCCGTTGTCCGTGTTGAAGGCGCAGCCCACCGGTTCTTCCGAGTAGGCGAGCGTGTTCGAGGTGCCTTGCAGAGCGCCCGTGCGGGTCATCTCGAACAGGTTGGCGCCGTCATAGATATTCATTTCATTGACTTCGCCGTCACAGATCAGCAATCTGTCGATATCGCTGAGATAGGCAACGCCGCTAGGGTCCGGGCTGGGCGGATTGAATGCCGAGGTATCGATGGTCCGGATCAGCGAGCCCGTGATATCCGCGGCAAGCGCGGGATGCTGGCCGGCCAGGAGCAGAGCACCCAGCGCGGAAAGTTTGAACAGGGTTTTTCGATTGGTCATTGGAATGTCCTCTTGAAGAAAAGTGATGACTGAAACTTCGCAAACATCAAACTTCCGCCGCCGGTCTAAAAAGGTCCGGGCAGTTCCCATTCGCTGACTTCGCCTTTAGGCCCCTTGGCCGTCACCAGATACAGATGGCAGATGGACGGGTGATCGGTGCGATCCAGGCTCGGCCCGAACACCATGCCCTGGGGCGTGCCGATATTTAACCCGGAGAGATCCAGGCTGGCCGCCAGTTCGCCCTCCAGCGTCAATTTGTACAGTTTCCGCCGCTCGGCGCTCAACGCATACAGATGGCCGTCCTCGGGATTGAAGGCGAGGCCGCGCAGATCCCCCAGTTCACCCGGCAGCGCGATCGGCGTCACCTCGGCGCCGGCAAATTCGCGTCCCGGTTTCGGCTGGATGCTGACCAGGCGCGGTCCGGCGCCATCCAGAACGAACAGCCGGCCGGTGGCCGGTTCCAGCGTCATGCCCTGGGGATCGGCGATGCCGAAGCCCTGCGCGTCCAGGCGCTTGATCTTGTCGGGATTCATCCTATTGCGCGCGCCCGCCTTGACCGCGATCAGCTCGCCGCC
>NZ_JQKS01000038.1:0-46451 GCF_000746145.1 Methylobacter sp. BBA5.1 | reverse complement strand
CAGGAAAGGCAGGTCCATGCGCACGAACTGCTCCAGACTGTCGAGCATGTGCAGGATCAGCGGCACAATCTCCTGCTTGGTCACCTCGATGTCCTTCAGTTGTTGTTCCAGCGAGGTTTTTTCCTGCGCTTGCGAGGCGAGCAGGTCCTGCAGATGCCGGTTGTAAATCGTCAAGGCCGCCGTTTGCCGGGACACGGCGCGGTATTGGGCCAGCAACGGGTTGTCCGGGGCGCCGGGCGCCTCGGCCTGGGGTGCGGTGCTCGCGGCGCCCGCTGCGCTGACGGCCTGGCCGGGCGCGGCCAGCGCGCATAGCGCCAGCATAGCCGCGGCCAGGCAGGAAGGGGGTCGGCAAGAAATAAGCATAGATAGTCCAAATGATCGTATTAACAAATAAAAAGCATCAAAGTGCCGCGTTTGCGGCCAATGCGGATCTCTTAGATGGTGTGGGGCTCTTTATTCATCAATTGGTTTTAAATGATAGGTTTGCTGTTGAGGATGCCAGGAAAGATAAAACTTCCGCCCGTCACTGATCAGAAAAGGTTCATCAATCATTTCGGTTGTTTGCGCGATCACTTCGGGCTTGGTCCAGCTTTTCCCGGCATCAACGGATTTCATTAGCTGAATCAGGTTATGGCTGCCGTCAAACTCCTGCCACACGATCATCACGCGATCGCCTACTGCCAGGACATGCGGATGGCTGGCGCCGTCATTGCCAAAGTTAAGCGGCTCGGAAAAATGCTCGCCGGCGTCGTTTGAATACGCATAAAACAGGCCCTGCTGAGTGTCGGAATTGCTAAACCATACGGCGTGATAGCTATCGGTATCGGAAATGGAAAGCCCGGGGCCATGGTGAGGACAGGCATCTATCTTCCAGTTCTCATGACCTAAGTGCTGGATATCGCCCGGTGTGCTCCAGTCTGTAAATCGATTGATGCCGTGGTCGCGGATGCCGCCTTCAAAAATATGCCGCCAGACGATAACGGGCAGGTTGGCATTGTTAATGGCGGTATCCAGTCGACAGCATTGACAAGTATGCGCGGCGATTCTTTTGTTGGGATAAAAATGCTTGCCGCCGTCATCAGACCAGGTGTAGTACAAGGACGACCCCTCAAACGTCTGCCCTGCCTTTTTGGCCGTCTGGCCGTCTCGGGCATCCAGCCAGGCGACAAGAATCTCTCCGTTTTTGCCGACAGCCAGACTATCAAAACGATGACTGATGATCTCAAGATTGTCGTTTAGAGTCACTGGCTCAGAAAAATGTTTGCCGCCATCGATAGAGCGGCTAAAACGGATATTTCCACTATGGGGCTTGTCCAGTTTGTTCGTCCAGGTAAGATAAATGTTACCCTGCGCATCCAATTTTATTTTTGGACGGTATTCGCCCTTGGCGATGACCGGTTCAGGATCGGCGTTGACAAGCGTAGGGGAAGAAAAACTTACGCCGTTATCCAGGGATGACTGTACATAAAGATGATCATTGTTCGCCCAGGTAATCCATAACACGCCCTTATTGTCGAAAGTGGCCGTGACCGTATTGGCGCACTGACTGGAAGGCAGCGCATCGGAATCGGTACAGGCTGTCTGTTTTTCCGCATGCCCTTGCACGGACTTTTGCGTGCTATCGCCGGCGTGATCGGCCGTCATGTCGGTTGCGCATCCCGAAGCCGTGAATAGAACAAGAACAAGGCAAGAAGTAAGCGTTTTCATAGGCAATTGATATAAAGAGCAAAAATAAAAAGAAAGAATTCGCATTATAAAGATTCATTACTGGATTGGCTGGTTTTGTTGCCAAGCCACTTCACTAAGTCATCTCATCCAAAGAAAAATCAAATCCCGATTCGGCAGCGCATCCCTGCGTTGCCGGAACGTTTTGGCAGTCGGTCTCAATAGTCCAGAGCGGCCTTAACAAAAAAAGTTCGTTGCGGATAGGGATGATTTTCATAAGCATTGACATCAAAGAGATTATCGATCCCCGCCGACAGCGTACTCTTCAGTTTTGGATGCAGATTCAGCCGGTAATTGGTTCTAAGATCGACAAATGTCGACTCATCGGTGCCGCCGAATACGTTGGCCTCCGTATCCGAATTATCCAGTTGTTGGAAGGAATCGCTGCGGTAACGCACGCTGACCGACGAATCCCACGCCGGCATTATATGATAAGTTAGCGACGCGTTCGCCTGCAGTTTGGGGATGCGGTCCCATTGGCTGCCGACCAGATCCGTATTTCTTGAGTTTTTGGTGATCTGCTTGTCGATGTAGGTACCGTTCAGCATCAAGTCCAAAGGCAGATCGAAGATTTCGTTCTGCAAAAAGGTCAAATCCACGCCAATAGCTTCGGTTTGCTCGATGGGCAGGAACGTCGTGACGCTATCCGATCCGAAGTTCTGTATCGTGTAGGCAATTTCATTATTGATCTGGTCATAAAAGAAATTGGCGCGGATGTATCCCCGGGGAATATCGTACTGGGTCATGAAGTTATGGAAATAACCGTTTTCCGGCCCCAGATCCGGCGCGGAGATGCTTTGATTATTAAGCCTGGATACGCTGGCGAACAGCTCTTCGGCAATCGGGAAACGGTAGGCCTTGGAAAACGAGTAGCGGAATGTCCAGGCATTCGGTGAATACTCCAATGAAGCCTTGGGGGAAACCCGGGAAGCGTCGCGGTCGGCATAATTTTGAATATCGTTTTTCGAAAAATCGCGGACATGGCCATTGATGGATTGCCAGTGGTCGAATCGAGCCCCGGCCATGATGCTCCAGTCCGGCAGAAAGCGCCATTCCAGTTGTGAAAAAGCACTATTGGTCTGTGTTTCGCCGCCGCTGTCGGAACGGTGGCTGTCTTTACTTTGCTGCAGATAATTGTTGCTGTTAAAGACATCGATATTCAGGTGAGCGTGATTGAACTGATAGCCGGCCATGAACGACAGATCATCGCGGCCCAGAAAGTTGTCGGTGGCCAGTTTCAGGTCATAGGCCGCCCACCAGATATCAGTATCGGTTACCAGACCTTTGTTTTGGTTTAACGGATGATTGGGGTTCAGGTTGGAACTGACGGACCGGTCTTTAAAGGCGTCGTAATAACTGGCTGTGGTATCGATGCTCCAGTCCTCGGAGATTTTGCCTTTCAGATTGAGGCCGTAGTTTAAGGTATTTCGCTCCGACTCACCGACTGAAAAAGCCGAACCTGGCACGGTAAATGTTCTTCCGTTTTGAGTGAAAACGCCGCCATTAGCCAGGCTATTACTTGATAACCCTGCCGTTGTCCCCCCGCCCCATAACGTATTGCCTGAGGCGTCTTTCAACAGGCTTAACGGGTCATCCGTTTCGCCAAACCGTTGCTCATAGGCGATCGTGAACAAACCTTTCAAATCGTCAGTAAAATCGTAGCCCATTTTAAGCTTGAACAGGTCAGTGGCTTGCTGCGCTATGCCGTCATCGCCATACCAGATACCGGGCGCGCCCGTAGGCTGGTTTTCAAACAGCCCGCCGGCCGCGGCGATCCCAGCAGTACCGCTCGAGACACGGTTGGTACGGGGCGACTGCGGTTGCCCTTCATTCTCAAAGCGGTTGTAAGAGCCGAAAATGCTGAACTTGTCGAAACGGTTACCTGCTGAAATATTGGTCTTGTATCCGGTCAGCAGTTCATTGCGGCCGCCGCGGTGCATGTCCTGGAAGATCCCCATCGCATCCATATGGGCTTCAAACTGTTCCGGCATCCGGGTATTCAGATTGACCACGCCACCGAACGAAGCGCCGCCGTATTGCGCGGAAAACGGTCCATACAGCACTTCCACCGATTCGACCTCGCTCGGAGCGACCATCGACCATCGGGGCGCACCGTTATACCTGGTTTGTACCGGGTTGTGCAGCGGCATGCCGTCGGCGTAAACCGATGAATGTGTCGTCTGGAACGAATTCGATGCGCGTATACCCATGGTGCCGTTCGGGTCCCCGATGAAGCGCTTACGAATCAACACGCCGGGCGCGTATCTGACCGTATCCTCGACAGTGGTCGCATTAACCCGTGTTTCAATTTCTTCCGCGGTAGTGCTATATGAAGGCGTGGCCTGAGTCGTTGTTGGGAACAATGACTGCTGCACGGGGGCAGTGATCACCATATCTTCACCTTGATAGGGTTCCCCAGTATCGTTTTTTGGAGGTTCCGCAGCCATGGGACTGCTTAAATAACTTATTCCTAATATAAATATGCCTTTTTTCATTTTTTCTTATCCGGCGATGTATGAACAGGGTATGCCAAATTCAAGCAGCATATATGCCATTTTTTTAGCCTTGATTCTTAATGTTTGATAACTATGAACTTACCTGACTCTATTAGTAGGAAATTAACGCTAGCGCTAGAGGTTAGAAGTTCGCCAAAATAGGTTATTTGCCACAATCAGCGCGTTAAATAACACAGTTTAATTAATACAATGGTCCTCGACCTGCATCCCTAGTAAGCGTATTTCAGCTCGGCAAAGTAAGTGCGCTGGGGAAAGGGATGGAATATCCAGTAATTGTCGTTATTGACATTATCGATCCCCGCCGCAATGCTGACCTGCTTGGTCAACTCATAGCGTGCCCGCAAATCGACGACGAAGAAATCGGTCAAGCCAAAATATGTGGCGTGATTGACGTCGCTGTTATCCAGCTGGCCGTATTGCACGCTGCTGTAGCGCCCGCTTACCGACGTGCTCAGTTTCTCAATCGGATGATAGGTTATGGTGCCGGTCGCCCGCCATTCCGGGACTCTGGGCTGACGTTTATCGATGGTCGCGGGATTGGCGTCATTTTCGGTGATTCTGGAATCGGCCCAGGTCGCGCTGCCGGAAATATCCAGCCCCGCTATGCCGACATTTTGCATTTCTCCCGCCAACTCGATGCCGAACGTATTGATTTCATCGACGTTCTGCACGGTGTTAATGGCAGTGCCGTCAATCTTTCTGTATAGGGTGCTCGGCTGGCTGAAAATGGCGTCGCGGACCCGCTCATGGAACAGGCTAAGCCGCAGTCGGCCTTCATCCATAAAGTAGGTCGCCGCAAGCTCCGATGACAAGGCCTCCTCCGGTTTCAGACCGGCGTTGGCATTGATGACGGACTCGGTAAGCCCGGTCTGGATATTGACCGCCGCGGGCGTTATTTGATACAGCTCCGTTACCGTCGGAAAGCGGTAGGCCTGGCCGATGGCTGCCGTGGCCTGCCAGCGATCGTTCGGCTGCCATCTCAATGCGGCCTTGGGCGAAAACAGCAGATCGCTGCGGTTGTCCTGCTGAATGGTCACCAGGTTGCCGTCATCGACTGTTGCATTCAAGCCATCATAGGCATTCCAATTTTCAAGTCTGCCGCCCAGGGTCATGCGCCATTCCGGATTAAAATCCCAGACATCCTGCAGCCAGACGGCATTGGTTTCGGTTTTGCCTTCCGAGTTGCCTCGCAAACTGCCGTTAGCGCCGCTTTTCCACTCGCTGGTGTTATACACGGGGTTGTACAGCTCATAAAGATCATGATGATAGCCCAAGCTCACTTCATGCGCGCCCCAAGCGGTATCAGGCCGCCAGATGCCCCTGGCATCCACGGTGTGCCAGCCGGTATCGGTCAATTGGGTTTTTTGCCCCGCGCCGTCGGGCGGCGCCGTGGCTACGCCTGAGACTACGTTTTGCGCGGTAAGCGGCGAACGCTGGGTATCCTTGCCATACGTCACCAGACTGGCGTTCAGATCCCAATCGAACAGGCCGCCGGTGTCGGACCTGATCGACATGCCATGCGACCAGTGCATTTGATCAACAAGATTGTTGGCCAGTGATGCCGCACCGATATTGTATCGCTGCCCATCTATGTTGACACTGCCACTGTAGACCGGATTGCCGGCGGAATCGCGCAAAAAAGTATTGGCCCTGCCGTTGGCATCGTTTTGCCATAGGCCCAGGGTATAAGAGGCGCGTATGTCCGGGGTAAAATCATAAGCCAGTTTCCATTTGAAGGTATCCTGAACCGTGTGGTTGATATTGGTTTCGCCTAATACCACGCGTGGATTGTTTCTGACATCCCTGTTGGGAACAGCGCCTGTTATCACCGGCAGGCCGGCTACACTGCCCGTAGCTCTGGTAGCCGTGGCATAGGCAATCGGTTGGCTGTGGCTGTCCAGGTGGCTGACATCAAAACGCCAGGAGAAATTACCCATCCTATCGCCCAGACTGGCATTGTACTGCTGCGAATCGTAGGTATCTTCATGCCCGTATTGGCTGTAATCCTGCCAGGACGAGTTGATGCTGCCGCTGGCCTCGAATTTATCCGGCATGCGGGTGGTAATATCGATGACGCCGCCCATGGAATTGCCTGAATAGGCGGCCGAGAATGGCCCGTACATCACATCGATACGATCGATTTCCGTTGGCGACACCATGTTCCAGCGCGGCGATCCGGTATTGGAGTTGTTATTGCCCAGCAAGGACGACAGCAGGATGCCGTCGGCATAGATCAGCGTGCGGGCGCTGGCCGAAGTGCCTGAAGTACGCGAACCGACCGGTGCGTTGGTATCGCCGACATAACGCTTGCGCACTAAAATGCTGGGCAGATATTTGATGGCGTCTTCGGTATTGACGAGATTGTGGGTTTCGGTTAATTGTTCCTTGGTAACACTTTCCGTCGTGACCGGTATATTTTCTTTTTCCGCTTTGGACAATGATTTTGGTGGCGTGACGGTCACTTCCATGACCGGAAACTCTGCCGTGCTGTTTTCATTTTTGTTAATCGTTGCGCCTGGTTCTTCGGCATTTGCCGCTACGCTTATACAAATGAGTGGCCATGACAGCCAGCTATTTTTATACATAATTGCCCCTTATTTTTATTATTTTTTGTAAAACTGTAATTTCGAAGTTATCAGCATGAATGATGCCAGGATGAAAAATTATCGATAATTAAAGTGATTATTAATAAGATTAGCCTTGGTTATAGAGGCAAGCGGATTAAAAAATGTGAAATGACACAGTCAAATTGCGTTAAATAACATAGTTTAATTATTGCAGCGAGACAGATCCCATATAAAAAAAGTGGGATTTAATAACGTGGATAACCGCCCAGACCATGAGCAAGAAGAACAAAAGGCTTTTCGGCGGACATTAACCCGAAAGCGATTATGGCATGGCAATCTTCTGCCCGGCCTGAGTGCTTAGGATTTGGTCGTCAATAATGTACCTGTTTAAACGTAGGATGCGCCGACGCCAGGAGCGCCTGCTTGTGGTCGGCGCATCCTATGCAAGATACTAATTTCAGGAAGTCATTTTTAGCCCGGTTCTTAATAATATTCCCGCATCCACTCCGCCGCCAGCCTCTGGGCTTCGGTTATTTGCGCCGGGGTCATTTTTTCGGCCACGATATCCCGGTTTTGCTGCGCCGGCTCATCGCCGTTCGCGCCGGCGATATTAAAAAACATGTGGGCCTTCAGATAATCCTGCGGAACGCCTTCTCCGTTGTAATACATATTGCCCAAATTGAACTGGGCATCAACATGCCCTTGCTCAGCCGCTTTCAGATACCATTTGATGGCCAGGGCGTAATTTCGCGGCGTGCCTTGTCCGTTGGCATACATAGTCCCCAGATTGAACTGGGCGCCGCTATTGCCTTGCTCGGCCGCCTTCAGATACCACTCGATGGCCAGAGAGTAATTTTGCGGCGTGCCCTGCCCGTTGGCATACATGTTGCCCAAATTGAACTGCGCGCCGGCATTGCCCTGCTCAGCCGACTTGACATACCAGTTATAGGCCTGCGCGTAATCTTGCGGCGCACCCTGGCCATTGGCATACAGCGTACCCAGATTCAACTGCGCCTCCGGGAGATTTTGCTCGGCGGCTTTGGTGTACCATTTGAATGCCTGAGCGTAATCCTGATCCGTGCCGTCACCTTCGGCATAAAGCAAAGCTAAATTGAACTGCGCGCTGACATTATTTTGTTGCGCGGCCTTGGTATACCACTTGATCGCCTGGGTGAAATCCTGCTCTACGCCCTGCCCGTTGTCGTACATGATGCCGATGTTAAACTGCGCATCGCTGTTTCCTCGCTCCGCTTCTTTTCTGCAGGCGGCAAAATTTGCCTGATCATCCTTGTTTTCGTCAAAGCATTCGCCCCAGGCCTGGAGGGAGAATAGCGCCAAAAACCAGACAAGCAATGTTTTCTTCATCATTTAAACATCACCGTGAATCTAAAAAGCATCAGTGGATTCCTACCTGTTGGAAAAGCCATTAATCGATAGTTGTTAAAGTGATGCCGCGCCTTTATAAACAAGCACGTCATGAAACCTCGTCATGGTTTATATCTGACTATTCATCATCCGTTTCAGGTAAAGAACAGGGTCGGCAAGCACTGTCTAACATTTTTGTTCAGCGCATTCTCAGGTCATAACGTAGTTTTGGGGGGATATATTCAACCTGAAACCAAACAATATAATTAACAGTCATTAACTTGAACCAAAAAAGGTATTGATTCATCCAAAATCAACCGCAAATAATCCCAGGCATAAAAAAAGAGCTGTACAGAAGTCTGCAAGCCCTTGATCTGATTATGGTGCCTCGGGCCGGAGTCGAACCGGCACGGTGTTACCACCGAGGGATTTTAAGTCCCTTGCGTCTACCAATTTCGCCACCGAGGCATCGATAACGTTTGTGAAGCGCGTATTATATAGCAACAAAAAAAATAAACTAGCTCTGCATTGATTTTTTTTATAAAAAGTTCAATGTTTTTTTTAAAAATCATGTTGCCGATCCATTGTTGCAATAGTGCGCCGTGGCGGCAGCTATCAATTATTCGCCGAGCGGGCGTAAGCTTTTTTGTTCTGTAGCGACTTAAGTCATTAATATCCAATATCAGGCTAATAATGAATCTATTACCACGCAATATCCACAGACTTTCAATCGCCGGCGTCATGGCCCTGCTTTTCTCATCCATGGCGGCCGCGGAAAATAATCACAAGCTCATGGTCGGCCATTTTTCCGCCGGATCGCTGGCGCAATGGCAAAGCAAGGCTTTTGAAGGTCAGACTGAATACCGGCTGATCGATCTTGATGCCACAACAGTATTACAAGCCGTCAGCAACGGCAGCGCCTCCGGACTGTACAAGCCGCAGCGCATCGATTTGCACAAAACCCCCTTCATGAACTGGCGCTGGCGCATCGAGAACCGGCTCGGCCCTATCGACGAGCAGGAAAAATCCGGCGACGATTACGCCGCGCGCGTGTATGTCGTGGTCAGCGGCGGCCTGGCTTTCTGGCGCACCCGGGCCATCAATTATGTCTGGGCAAGCACCTCGTCTAAAGGTAAAATCTGGCCCAATGCCTTTGCCGGCGACCATGCCATCATGATTGCGCTTAGATCCTCCGATGATCCAACCGGCGTTTGGCAGACAGAAAAACGCAACATCCTTGCCGACCTGAAACAACAGTTCGGCGAAGACATCCAATATATTGACGCCGTTGCCCTCATGACCGATACCGACAACGCCCATGGCCAGGCAACAGCCTATTATGGCGATATATACTTCAGCACAGAGTAAACACACGATGCATGACACCTTACCGTACCTGGAACCCACCGATTTTCCCGCTATTACCCGTAACACGCTGGAAATATTGCAGGTTAACCTGGGCTATTTGTGCAACCTGAGTTGCACGCACTGCCATGTCAACGCCGGACCCAGCCGCACCGAGCTAATGGATAAGGCCACGATAGACCAGGTTCTGGACTTTATCGAAAAACACGGCATTCATACACTCGATTTAACCGGCGGCGCGCCGGAGATGAATCCGCATTTCAAATACCTGGTCAAGCGGGCGCGGGCCATGAACGTCACGGTAATCGACCGTTGCAACCTGGTTATCCTCCAGGAACTGGGGTTCGAGGATATGGCCCTGTTTCTTGCCGACAACCAGGTCGTCATCACCGCCTCGCTGCCCTGTTATCTCGAAAACAATGTCGACAAGCAACGCGGCAAGGGCACTTTCATGGCCAGCCTGGCGGCGCTGAAAAAACTGAACCGTTTCGGCTACGGCAAGCCGGATACCGGTCTTCAACTCAACCTGGTGTTCAATCCGCAAGGCACCCGCCTGCCGCCCGAACAACAGCCCCTGGAACAAGCCTATAAAAAACACCTGGGCGAAAACTACGACATCGTCTTTAACAAGCTGCTTGCCCTGACCAATATTCCCATTCAGCGTTTCGGCAGCACCTTGATCAGCAAAGGCCTGTTCAAGGATTATCTGCAACTGTTAAAAGACAACTACCGGCCCGAAAATCTCGACCATGTCATGTGCCGCAATACCTTGAGCATAGACTGGCAGGGCATGGTCTATGACTGCGACTTCAACCAGATGCTGCAACTGCCCTTAGGCGCAAACCCCGCCGGCAAAACCCGCCTGAGCGATTTAACCCGGCTCGCATTAACCGGCTCGCCCATTTCCGTGCGCCAGCATTGCTACGGTTGCACCGCCGGGCAAGGCAGTAGCTGCGGTGGTGCCTTGGGCCAAGCGGCTCAATAAATCCACCTGTCGGGCGAGATTGCGGCACCCGTGGGAGCGATGCCTTTATGCCCTTTAGGGTACACATCACGACTTGCGGCAGTCTTTAATCGCGATGAAGGCATCGCTCCCACAGAGGATCATAAAAAACGGGATGTTATTTTTAGCCGAATCCTTACCTTCATCAAGCCCGGGCCGCAATGGCTCGGCAGCCTTGCTTGATTCTCTGTCAGGCATCAGTACTTGTCCCGCAGAACTAACTGCGTAACGTCAGTTTCTTATCGTTTTTTATTGTCTAATCTGGCATTAAAAAACAAGTCGACTTTGCTGACGGTGCAAAGCCCCCATTACCCCTTTAAGGAGGCCACATGAGCGACCACGAAGCGGAATTCAAGCAGATAATCCGGACAATTATCTATGATGACAGTACTGTCGCCACCCTGCCGTGCCCCGATCAATATGTCGGCACGGCGGTTTATCAAGGCTCGGAACAAGGGTTTAAATACGAAGGACAGCCCGGTGCCGGCCTTTTCACGCAAAGGCTGGATTTACCCGAACATCTGAACCAATCGACCGGACCACGGCTGATCATTATTCTGGAAAGCCCGCATAAGGATGAATTCAACAAGCTGACCAAAGCCCCGATTGGACCCGCCAACGGCAAAACCGGCGAAAATATCCACTCTTTCCTAGCCTATGCGACCAAGGGCCTGGACGTTCGACACATTCCCGACCGACAGCCATTCGACCTGATCCTGATGAATGCCGTCCAGCATCAATGCTCGCTGGGCAAGTCGCCGCAAAAATACCGCACCGAAGTCTTTATGAAATGCTGGGACAATCCACTCATCGGCAAACGTTATTTCGTCAAACGGCTTCGCGATTACACGAAAGATTGCAAAGCCGTCGTGATCAACAGCTGCACCGCGTCGATCAGAGACCCGGTCGATGAAGCCATATCCGACACGATAAAAGACTCGAACTATTTCCGCCTGTGCCATCCTTCCAGCCCCTGGTGGGCCAGCGGCAAAACCTGGGCGCCGAAAAAACGCAAAAAGGCATCGGAACCTTGATGAGACGATAATCTTTACGCAAAAATCAAGGCCTGGAATTAAATGCGCCGGAGCGCGTCCAAAAACGTAATATCGAATGAAAGGCACGCCAGCTCACGCGCAATCATAACGGATCTGACACTATGGTTAATAAACAGCCTGCCAACAAGATTTCTCGGCCACAGCCCCCTCAGCAGCCACAACTTCCCTGGTGGCGCTATGTCCTGTGGCTCCTGATCGTGCTGGCGTTTTCGTGGCACTGGTATAACCTCGGCCAAAGCCAACAACCGCAAACGCTCTCTTATACCGCGTTTAAAGACAAAGTCCGCGCCAATGAGGTCGAGCAAGTCACGTTGCAGGGCGATCAGGTTTCCGGCAACTTGCGGCAAGACAGGGCCGAAGCCGAGCCAGATGGCCGGCAGGCGCCGAACCGCTTCGTGACCACGCTGCCGCCAGTGGATGATCCCGAGCTCATTGCCCTGCTTGAACAGCACGATGTGGAAGTGACTGCCGAATCGGAACAGACCGACTGGCTGGCCCGCGTCCTGATTGGCTTTCTTCCCTGGCTGTTGATCATCGGCCTGTTCTGGTACTCCAGCCGAAAAATGCAGGAACGCATGACCGGCGCCGAAGGCGGCGTTTTCAGCTTCGGCAAGTCCAAGGCCAAGCGCTTTCAGCAAGGGGAGTCCATGGTCACGTTTGACAATGTCGCCGGCCTGGAAAACGCCAAGCGCGACTTGCGGGAAATCACCAGCTACCTTAAGAACCCCGGGCACTACCGGAAACTGGGCGCCAATATCCCCAGAGGCATCCTGCTCATGGGCCCGCCGGGCACAGGCAAAACTCTGTTGGCCAAGGCCGTGGCCGGCGAGGCCGAAGCGACCTTCTTCAGCATCAGCGGTTCCGAGTTTATCGAAATGTTTGTCGGCGTCGGCGCCTCGCGCGTGCGCGATATGTTCGAAAGCGCGAAAAAGGAAGCGCCTTCCATCATTTTTATCGACGAGATCGACTCGGTCGGCCGGGCGCGCGGCACCGGGCTCGGCGGCGGCCATGACGAGCGGGAGCAGACCCTGAACCAGATACTGGGGGAAATGGACGGCTTCGAACCTCATCAAACGGTGGTCGTGCTGGCGGCCACCAACCGGCCCGACGTGCTCGATCCCGCCCTGCTGCGGCCGGGCCGCTTCGACCGCAAGATCACCCTGGACCTGCCCGATAAAAAGGCCCGCATCCAGATTATGGAAATCCATACCAAAGCGGTTCCATTGGCAAAAGACGTTGACCTGGAACGGCTGGCGGCGCTGACGGCCGGCTTCTCCGGCGCCGATCTCGAAAACCTGGTGAACGAGGCGGCCTTGATGGCCGGACGCGAGAACAAGGAGCAGGTCGACATGGCGTCGCTGCTTAATGCCCGGGACAAGATCGTGCTCGGCGGCAAGCGCGAAATGGTCATCGGCGAGGAAGAAAAAAAGCTGATCGCCTATCACGAGGCCGGGCACGCGGTCATAGCCAGCCTGCTGCCCAATGCCGACCCCCTGGACAAGGTGACCATCATTCCGCGCGGACATGCGCTGGGGGCGACCGAACAGATCCCCGAAGAAGAGCGGCACAACCTGCCGGAAAGCTACCTGCGCGACCGCATCGGCGTGATGCTGGGCGGCCGGATTTCCGAAAAGCTGGTGTTCGGCGAATTCAGTTCCGGCGCCGAGGAAGATCTCAAACAGGCCACCCGGCTGGCCCGCCACATGGTGACCCATTGGGGCATGAGCGCCAAGCTCGGCCCGGTCGCCTTCCGCCGGGGCGAGGAACACATCTTCCTGGGCCGGGAAATGACCCAGCAGCGCGATTTCAGCGAACATACCGCGCAGATCATCGACGATGAGATCCGCATGCTGGTTCACGGCATTGAAGATCAGATCACGGAACTGCTAAAGACACACCGCCCGAAACTGGAAGCCCTGGCCGCAACGCTGCTGGAGAAAGAGACCCTGGAAGCGCCCGAGATTCAGGCCATTATCGAAGCGAAAAGCCAGGCGGCCTGATGAAGCCATCGGTGAGAGGTAGTTGCGGGAAGCGTATTCTCTTGCCTCAGCGACTCACCGGCTTGGTCACAGGATTCTGGCCCGCTCCCCTCCCGTGTTTTCGAGCGTCCAGCCCATGGTTTTGCCGATGGCATACATCGCCATGCCCGACAGCATGGCGGGCATGATGCTATTGGCCAGCTGCGACAGGCCGAAATGACGCCAGAGCAGGAATACGGCGACGCCGACCAGCAGCATCGATATCGCCAGTTTCTCGTCGGGCTTGCCATCAAACGCATACACCAGCAATAAAGGCGCGAACGCCGATGCGAGCAGCCCCCAGGCGATCAGTACCAGACTCAGCACGCTGCGGCTGTCCGACAACGCGAAGCCCAGGGCGACCGCCACGACTGAAAGCGTCACCAGTTTGGTGATGAAAATCCCGGGAGTCCGTGCGCCGTGGAAATCGCGGGTAAACGCGGCGGTACAGGCAATGATCAGCGAGTCGACGGTGGACATGGTCGCGGCAAACAGCCCGGCCAGAAAAAGTCCGATCAGCACCGGCGGCAGCATCTCCATGGCCAGGGTGGGCAGCGCCAGTTCCGCATCGAACGCGGCCGATTCGGGCAACAGCAGGCGCGCCAGCATGCCCGCGGCGATGGTCAGCGAATAGAACATGACAAACCAGCTGTAATAATACAGGCGCATGCGCCCGATCGATTGCGGATGGTCGAGGCTGACGAAACGGATGACGATATGCGGCTGCCCCGCCACGCCAAAGCCGGCAAATACCCAACCGAGCACGAACAGTCCCTGCCCCCAGCCGTCCGTTTCCGGAAACCAGTTCATGTAAGTCGGCGATACCTGCAGCAGCGCCGGATAAACGCCGCCGAAACCGTCCAGTTGCAGCAGTCCGGCAAACACCATCACCAGCATGGCGGCGAGCATGACAAAGGATTGCGCCGCATCGGTCCAGATGGAGGCGCGAATGCCGCCCGCGAAACAGTAAAGGATCACCATGACGGCGCCGATCAGGGCTCCCGTCGAGGCGTCCCAACCGAACAACACGTGCAGCGCCTTACTGCCCGCCTTGAGCTGGGCGGCGGAATAAGCGCCCAGGAACAGGATCGTCAACGCGCCGGCAAGGCGTTGCAGCCAGCGGAAATCCGTGTCGTGCCAGCGCGCCAGCAAAGCCCCGAAGGAATGAATGCCGGGGCTTGCGCTAACCTCGCGCAAGCGGCGCATGATGCTGAGCGAAGCCGCCAGATCGCCGGCAATCCAGCCCAGCATGAGCCAGATCGACGACAACCCGGTGGAATAGGTCAGCCCTATCATGCCGATGAACATGAAGCCGCTGTTATTGGTGGCCACGGCGGACAGCCCGGCCAGCCAGGCCGGCACGCTCTTGCCGGCGGTCAGGTAATCCTCGGCGCTACCCTTGCTCTTTAACGCCGAGAGCATGCCTATCGCGACGAAGATCAGTAAAAAGAAAATAAAACTGGCAATGACCATGCAGCCCCTCCTGCTAGCCGCGGCCGGACGTTATTGCCCGTCCGCTATCTCTGCCCCCGGGCGATAGGCGCCGTCCTGATCATGGACCTCGCTGCCGGTAATCGGCGGCGTGAAGACACAAACCATGCGCATCGTGCTATGCGCCCGAAGCAGGTGGCGTTCGTTGCCGTTCAGGGCATAGACCGTGCCGGCCTTGATCGGATGGATCTTGCCGTTCTCGGTGGTTTCGACCTCGCCCTCGCCTTCGATGCAGTACACGGCTTCGAGGTGATGCTTGTACCATATCAGCGTTTCGGTGCCGGCATGGATTATGGTGTCGTGCAGGGAAAAGCCCAGCGCATCGTTGTTGAGCAGCAGACGGCGGCTTTCCCAGTTGCCGTTTTCAGCTTTGACATCGCGCTCGGTGCCGATGATGTCTTGCAGTGAACGTACGATCATGACAGGCTCCCGGCACGCAACGACTTGCGTTTTTCCAGCACGGCCTCGATCGACTTCTCGATGATAGCCAATCCCTCTGTGATGATCGCTTCGTCCATGGTCAGCGCCGGCAGGAACTTCAGCACCTGGCCGTTGGCTCCGGCCGTTTCGATCACCAGCCCCTGCTTGAATGCTTCTTCGGACACGGCGCCGGCGAAACCCGGATCGGCGAATTCGATGCCCCAGACCATGCCGACGCCGCGCAGTTCGCCGTTGATGGCCGGATGTTTGTCGACAATGGCCTGTAGACTTTCCCTGAAGATCTCGCCCTTGTGCCTGACGCCTTCGGCGAAATCCGGGGTATCCCAATATTCCAGAGCCTTGGTTGCGGCGACGAAGGCGAGATTATTGCCGCGGAACGTACCGGTATGCTCGCCCGGCTTCCATTGGTCCAGCTCCGGGCGCATCAGCAGCAGCGACAATGGCAGGCCCGCGCCGATGGATTTGGACACGGTCACCATGTCCGGCGTGATGCCGGCACGTTCGAAACTGAAAAAGGTGCCGGTGCGGCCGTTGCCCATCTGGATGTCGTCCAGGACCAGCAGAATGTCGAATTCGCGGCACAGCGACTCGAGTTCGCGCAGCCATGCGTCGCTGGCGACGTGTATGCCGCCCTCGCCCTGCACGGTTTCGACGATAATGGCCGCCGGCAGATCGATACCGCTGCTCTGGTCCATAAGGAAGCGGCGCAGGTAATCGATGGTATTGACATCCTGGCCGAAGTAGCCATCGTACGGCACGAAGGCGCTGTTATGGCGCACGCCGTAGGATTCGTCGCGGTAAAATGAATTGCCGGTGATCGCCAGCGAGCCCATGGACAGGCCGTGATAGGCATTGGTGAAAGCGATCACGTTGGAGCGCTGCTTGACCATGCGCGCCAGCTTGAGCGCGGTCTCGACCGCATTGGTTCCGGTCGGACCGGTAAACTGCACTTTGTATTCCAGGTTGCGCGGCGCGAAAATGGTATCGGCCAGCTTCTGCAGGAAAACCTTTTTGGCCACGGTCGCCTTGTCCAGGCCGTGGACGATGCCGTCATTCTGCAGATATTCGATGAGCGCCTGACTGATAGCCGGATTGTTATGGCCATAATTGAGCGTGCCTGCCCCAGCGAAAAAATCGATGTAGCGGTTGCCGCGCTCATCAAACATCTCCGATCCCCTGGCCGTGTCGAACACGGCCGGGAATGAGCGGATATAGCCGCGCACTTCGGATTCCATTTCTTCAAAAATTCTCATGATTGCTCCTGTATTGCTGTGTGAATCTGGAACGGTCCTACCCTGAGCAGGTTTTCCTGCTCATGGCCGCTGGGGAATAATGTCTTGGGGAAAATGCAGGCCTCGCTCATCGTTGTCTCGCAAGCTTTGGCTAACGAGGCAAACAACGCGCGGGACGCATCATTCGACGGATTGACCGTGGCTTCGACAAATCGGATATGTTCGAGACCGGGCCGTCTCAGCACATGATCGATCAATTGGCGGGCCACGCCCTGTCCGCGCAACGAAGACGCCACGGCAACTTGCCAGACGGCCAGCGTATCCGGCTTGCCGGGGGGGACATAGGCGGTGACGAAGGCGAGGATTTCGCCGTCGGCTTCAACGACCGCGCAGGTATCCGCGAAGTACTCGCACAGGAGCAGGTAACAGTATCTGGAGTTGTTATCCAGGGGCGGGCTCGCTTCCACCAGAGCTTGCATGGAAGGACCGTCAGTCATGACGGGAGGACGAAAAACGAGGTTATTAATTTGAGAGGATTGCCGCTTCAAGGCTTTCGAATAAGGGATAGTCGTTCACCATTTCTGAATAATTCATTCTTTTTCATGCTAACACATCAATCAGCGTCAAACAAACCGCCCCCATTCATGATCATAGCCATTCAAGCCCTCTTTGCCGCCAACAGACCGGAAAAATAAAAATACCTGAAAACGTTGGTATTTTACCAAAAAATGATTAAAAAAGACTCGACTATGCTTAAAACGTGCTAAAAACAAATTGTCCCGACATGCTGGTTTTGACTGGATTTGGTCAATCAATCTACGGCATAAATCACCTGCCCATAGCCGTTAGAATAAGGGCAAAAGTTAACGTTTTGCCCTTGATTTAATCTGATTTTAAAAATAACGTTTTTATGATTTTCTGTGGGAGCGATGCCTACATCGCGACTAAAGACCGCCGCAAGTCGCGATGTAGGCATCGCTCCCACGGGTGCCGTTTAAAGCAAGGCAGCGCATCCGGCGGAATAGCGAAGCGTATTCCGCCGGATGTTAATTTCCTACGGCACAATACGGCTTTGTCTATTGCGCCTTATCGCGTTAAGGATTCGGCTAAAAATAACATCCCGTTTTTATGATTCTCTGTGGGCGCCGACGACATCCCTGACAACTTGTTCACTGTCTGTATATCGCGGGTGTCGCGGTGCAACATCAGTTCGTATTTGCTTCAAATCAAAGGATAGCGCTGTTTCATATCGGCATAAACCAGGCGCGATACTGCGCGTATGACGTTGCTGCGGCTTTTTGCCCACTGGCCGTAGTTTTTGGCCCGATGTTGTTTTTCTATGATGCCGATAAACGTGTAGGGATAGGTATTGCCGTCCCTGCCTACCGCTTCCATGATCCCCATGTCGCCGCATAAACGCGCGGTCGTGCCGGTTTTATCGTAAACCCGGGTGGCTGACGGCACGATATCCACCCCCACGGAAATACGGTTTGACCGATGCATGCTCATCAGCCTTTTAAGCTCCTGGGAATAAGGCAGTTCATTGTGCCATAAAGCATAAAGAAAACGGCTGTAGTCTCTGGCCGAGGCTTTATTGCGATAGGTTCTGCCGTTATAGGGAATATACTCCCTGATCCGGGTTTGCTGAAAAATCCCCGGCGCATGACGCTTGAGGATTTTTTCGACTTCCATGGGGCGCTGATTCTTGGATTTGTTACTCAACAGGCGAATAAAAAAATTGGTGGCCTGATTATCGCTGTAGCGAATCATGGCTTCCATTTTCTGCCGCACGTTGCGAGGATAGTGATAATGCTTACTGTCGTATTTGCATTTATAGAAATAAGCCAATGCAATAAAGGGCTTGATCATGCTCGCGCTTTGATAAGCGCTGTCTTCATTGATGGAAACCAGTTTTTCCCTTTTGCTGAAATCGTAGACGGACCAGGCGGTTTTTTCGTCGGCCTTAATGATGCCGCGCCGGCGCAGGCTGCCGATGTAACTGTTAACCCTTTGTTGAAGATCGTCATGCCGTGACGCGGCCAAAACCCTATCGGGCTTGAGCGTGCCGACAGCCAGGAGCGGCAATGAAGCCAGCAGCATCATGCATCGACGGCGGCCAAGGTTGATATCAGGTGCTGTCTTGTTTTTCATCATTACTATTGTTATCGCGCAATCAAAGATTAATTAAAGTCGTCCGTACCTATCGGCTTTTTCGGCTAATAATTGCTGACTCATTAAATCAATTGTCGCATCAAATGTAAAACAAATGGCCGAGGTTGTGCCCAAACACAGTGACGCGGACCTTGCCTCCAGGCACGGGAGGAATTGCCGCCAACCGGCGGGCCGCGTTGCCGCGAGCGCGATTGCCTGAGACCACAAATCAAGGCTCGCCGGCGCGCGAACCAATCCGCACGGCGGCGCATCAGGCGACGCGACCGCCCTCCTCCTTTCTTGTCGCTCATCCGGCAAGGCAACCTGAAAACCGTGTCCCCATGAACCGTGAAACCGTGAAAATACGATGCGTTTTCCAACACCGCGATTGATTAGGGCTTGCACAACACCCTTCGCCTTCCCTATAGTTCTCACCTTTTTCAGTCTTTTTTCCCGCTCTTCCATTCGCGACTGTTCATGACTAAATCCAAACAACTGCCCCTTGCCGTTATTCGCCGTGCCTGTAGCCTGAGTTCTTATGAACGGGGACGCAGCTATTATGCAAAAGGCCAGGTCGTCAAACTGACCATCAGTAGCGAAGGAGCGCTTTTCGTGCAGATCAATTCATCGGTCAAAGGCAGCGTCAAAACGCCGTACAACCAGAATATCCGCATCGTCTGGCGTCCTGACTACAATAACGCGACCATTGAAGGCGACTGCTCCTGCCCGGTCGGTTATAACTGCAAGCACGTGGCCGCCGTCTGCCTGAAGTATCATGACTCGCTTCAATCGCCGGTATCCCCGGCCTCGGGCTCCAGTTGCCTGGACTGGCTGGCCAGCCTTGACCAGCGGGCTCAGCCACACAAGCCCCGTCAGGAATTTATCGCCTATGTCCTTAAGCCCGGCAAGCATGCCCATCAAGTCGCCGTTGAATTTCATGTCACCAAAGAAAAAAAGTCCGGCGACTTGAGCAAAGGCCGAAAAACCACGTTGAATAATTTACGCTACAGCTACGCCTACACGTCTTATATTCAGCCCGAGGATGAGGAAATCGCCTCATTGCTGTCCGCGTTTGGCCAGGGCTATGGCGGCGAACCAACGATCAAGGGCGCCGCGGGCGCGGTCGCTTTATCGAAACTGGTGCAGACGGGCCGACTGTACTGGCGGGACTTTGAGCGGACGCCGCCCCTGAAAGCGGCCGATGCCCGTGACTTAAGCCTGAGCTGGCGGCAGCAACAGGACAACGGCGCCTACGAACTGAATGTTGCCGTCGATCCTGAAGCCTTGCTGTTACTGGCTGATCCGCCCGCCTATCTGGACACGCAACAGGGCGTTATCGGCACGGTCAACATGCACAACCTGAGCACCGAGCAGTTGCGAAAAATGCTGTCGGCCCCGCTGATTCCGGCCGAGCAGGTGGAGGCGTTCAGTGAGCGCCTGATCATTGAACACCCCAACTTGCCCCTGCCGGCGCCGAAAAAGATCGAACTGACCGAAGCGCATGATCTTGAGCCTGTGCCGCGCCTGCTGCTGCTGGGTCATCCCGCGGACGACCTGCATTATCTTCATTTCATGGTGCTCGGCTTCCTGTACGGCGACTGGACGTTGTCGGCATTGAATCAGGAACCCTACAGCGTGGTGAAAACAGCCCAGGGTTTTTTGCGCATCAAACGCGATGCGGAAACCGAAAGCCTGGCCCTGAATCGCCTGGCCGAACTGGGCTTCAGTTCCACTGAAATAGCCGACCAGCGGGAACGGGTGTTCTTCAGTCCCGGCACAAACTCCCCGCTGGACAATGCCGCGCATTGGGGCGACTTCCTGCTGAACACGGTGCCAATGCTCGAACAGGAAGGCTGGATCATCGAGACCGACGAAAGCTTCCGGCTTAATTTCCAGGCCGCCCAGGATTGGGATGTCGAAATCAGCGAAAGTCCTTACGACTGGTTTGAAATGCGCTTCAATGTCGACATAGACGGCCAGCCGCTGCCTTTGCTGCCGTTGATCATGCCGGTGCTGGAGCATTACGACCTGGAAAACCTGCCCGACCGGCTCAACATTCCCGTCGGCGATCACCGTTACCTGACCCTGCCATCCGAAAAGATCAGGCCGTTCCTGGCCACCCTGATGGAACTGTTCAACAGCAGCACGCTGGCCGACGACGGCACGCTCAAGCTGTCGCGCTTCAATGCCGCCAGCTTGGCCGACCTGGAAATGCACAACTACGGCCTGTTCCGGCTGACCGGCGGCGAAGCGCTGCGCGAACTGGGCCGGAAGCTGAAAAACTTTACCGGCATCGAGCAGGCCGCCGCGCCCGCCAACCTGAAAGCGGAATTGCGCAATTACCAGCGGCACGGGCTCAACTGGCTGCAATTTCTGCGCGAATACCGGTTTGCCGGCATTCTGGCCGACGACATGGGTCTCGGCAAAACCGTGCAGACCCTCGCTCACCTGCTGCTGGAAAAACAAAGCGGCCGCATGACCGCGCCCTGCCTGATCATCGCGCCGACCAGCCTGATGAGCAACTGGCGGCGCGAGGCCGAACGCTTCACGCCCGACCTGAAAGTGCTGACCCTGCAGGGCGCCGAGCGCAAGCAATATTTCGACGAAATCAGCAGCCACGACCTGGTCCTCACCACCTATCCGCTGCTGCCCCGGGACGAGCATGCACTGCTCGAACAGGACTATTACTATCTGATTCTGGATGAGGCCCAGGTCATCAAAAATCCCCAGGCCAAGGCCGCCAGAATCGTCCGCCGTATCAAGGCCGACTACCGCCTGTGCCTGACCGGCACGCCGATGGAAAACCATCTGGGCGAACTCTGGGCGCAATTCGACTTCCTGATGCCGGGCTTCCTGGGTGACAACGCCGCCTTCAAAAGACTGTACCGCACGCCGATCGAAATCCATGGCGACAGCCGGCAGCGCGCGCGGTTGACGCAGCGCATCGCGCCGTTCATGCTGCGCCGCACCAAGCAGGATGTCGCGACCGAACTGCCGCCCAAGACCGAAATCATCCGTTCCGTGCCGCTGGGTGAAAAACAGGCGGCGCTGTACGAAAGCATCCGTCTGACCATGGAGAAAAAAGTCCGCGACGCGATCGCCCAGAAAGGTCTGTCGCGCAGCCACATCACCATCCTCGACGCCCTGCTGAAGCTGCGCCAGACCTGCTGCGACCCGCGCACGCTGCCGCTGGAAAGCGCCCAAAAAGTCAAGCAGTCGGCCAAGCTCGAGCTGCTGATGGAGATCCTGCCGGAACTGCTCGAAGAAGGCCGGCGCATACTGGTGTTCTCGCAATTCACGCGCATGATTGCCCTGATTGAAGATGAACTAAAAGCGCTGGACATTGCCTACAGCAAATTGACCGGCCAGACGCGCAAGCGCGAGGAAGCCATCGAGAAGTTTAAAAGCGGCGCCGTGGACGTGTTCCTGATCAGCCTGAAAGCCGGCGGCGTCGGCCTGAACCTGACCGAGGCCGACAGCGTGATCATTTACGATCCGTGGTGGAATCCGGCCGCCGAAACCCAGGCCGCCGACCGCGCCTACCGGATCGGCCAGGATAAGCCCGTGTTCGTCTACAAACTGATCACGGAAAATACGGTCGAAGAGAAAATACTCGCCATGCAGGAAAAAAAGCGCCAACTGGCCGAGGGCATCTACAAAGGCGGCACCAGGGAAGAATCGCCGCAGCTGACCGCCGAAGACCTGACGGCCTTGTTTGAGCCTTTATAAGCAATAGTAGGGTATGCATTGCATACCGTTTCCAAAATTTGCCGAGGCATCACGGCTCTGGCACGGTACTTTCACAGCCGCGTACCCTACGCCTTGTTTGAACCTTTAATCAGAGGTTGAAACCGATGAAAAACGACATGCCTGAAATTGAAGTTTTTCCCAACCGGGCCGCCGACTGGCCGCCCGCCGATGCCGGGCCCTGGTTTCGATCGCACCGGCTGCTCATTTTCGCCGGCACCTGCCTGCTCAGCGCCACCCTCGGCCTGATCTACAACTACAGTCGCCCGCCCATCTATCAGAGCAAGGCCACGCTGCTGACCTCGGCCATGACCGCCATCGACAAGACCAGTGCCGCGGCCGATATCCAGCATGTCGCCATACAACGGCAAATCCTGCTGGGCCAGGAACTGCTGGAAAAGACCCTGGAGCGGCTGAAGGCCTCCGACCAACTCGACCCGCAGCTGCAATTGACCGTGGAAGATATCCGGCAAGCGCTGCGCGTCGATCCGGTAGCCGAAACCAACCTGGTGGAAATGGTTGCCGAAGGCACGCATGCCTATACCCTGCCGATGCTGATCAATACCTGGATCGATGTCTACACGGCGGCCCGCGCCGAAGAAGTGGAAAACACCATCGGCGCCACGCGCCGGATCGTCGAGACCGAGCTTCAGGGACTCAGAGACAGAATCGATGTCGCGCGCCTTAAACTGGACGAATTCCGGCGCAACCACGACATCACCTCGACCGGCCGCGAGGAAAACGAGGCGGCGGCGCGCCTGAATGGCCTGAACAAGTCCCTGAATCAGGCCAGCGAGGACGAAGTCAAGGCCAAAGCCCGGCTCGATGCGGTCAGAAAGGCGATCGAGCGCGGACAGACCGTGGTGCCGCAAGAGAGCCAGAACAGCCTGCGGCATCTTGAGCAACGCGCCCAGCAACTGCGCGAACGCTTGGCCGAGCTGGACAAACGCTTCACGCGCGATTATCTGGCGCTGCAGCCGACACTGAAAGCCATCCCCGGACAGCTGGCCAAACTCGAAGCCGAAATCCAGAGCAAACGCAACTACGGCCGGGATATCGTGCTGGACGATGCCGAACAGAATTATGAAGCGGCCAGACAGACCGCCAAGGAAATACGCAGGCAACTGGACGACCATAAAAAGCAGGCCGCCGAATTCACCTCGCGCTTCGCAGAACACACCGCCTTGAAGACCGACCTGGAAGGGCTGGAAAAACTCTACCGCGAAACCCAGGAACGCCTGGTCCAGATCGAAACCAGCCACAAGGAGAAATACCCGCAAGTGCATGTGATCGAACGCGCCCAACTGTCGCTGATACCGATCAGTCCGCACTACACGCGCGATGCCTTTATCGCCGTTATCGGCTCGGTCCTGTTCGGAATTTTTTCGGTCTGGCTGTTCGAATACCTCACCCGCAAGCAACAACAGCAACAGGCCGGCATCACACTGTCCGGCATCCACATGTACGGCAATCTCAATCCAGACCGGCCGGATTTGCCGCACTATCCGGCCACGCCCATAGAGCAACAGGAAACGCCCCAGGCCCTGGAAAGTCCGGAGCTGCGCGAGCTGTCCGACCGCGACCTGCGGGATTTGCTGAACGCCGCCAATCTCAAAGGCAAACAGCTGATCGCGCTGCTGCTCAGCGGCCTGACGCTTGACGAGGCGGCCAGCCTTACCCCCGGGCGGATCGATTTGAGCCGGCAAGTCATCGAGCTCGACGCCGGCAGGACCCTGCCGGTCAACCCCTACCTGATGTCGTTATTCAAGCAGTCGGGCCACTATCCGGCCTGGCTGGCCGATCAGGCCGCAACGCCTGAAGACCTGGCCGCCATTCTCCACTATACTGTCATCGATGCCGGCTTATCGAATCCTAAGGAAATCGACGGAGACGCAATCCGGCACACCTATATCGTCTATCTGGTCCGCCAGGGCCTGCGCCTGTCCGAACTGGAACAGGTCGTCGGCAGGCTGGCGCCGACCGTGATTTCGAGTTACGGTGCCTACTCGCCGCCCCGGCCCGGCCACGGCATTGATAAAATTGAACGACTGCATCCGGTATTAGCGATTGACCATGAAGTTTTCCATCATCATCCCGACGCTGAATGAAGCACAAAACATCCAAGACTGCCTGGAGGCCCTTCAACCTTTACGAAACACCTGCGAAATCATCGTCGTCGACGGCGGCAGCGCCGACGGCACCCAGGCTATCGCCGAACTACTGGCCGACCGGGTCATCAGCGCGCCCAAGGGCCGCGCCCGGCAGATGAACGCCGGCGCGCAACAGGCGACGGGCGAGGTACTGCTGTTCCTGCATGCCGACACCGCCCTGCCGGACAATGCCACGGCGCTGCTCCGGCAACGGATCAACCGGCCGGCGCCGTGGGGGCGCTTCGACATCCGCTTGAGCGGCGATCATTTCATGCTGGCGATCATCGCCCGGATGATGAACTGGCGCTCCCGGCTGACCGGCATCGCCACCGGCGACCAGGTGATCTTTGTCACGCGCGAGGCGTTCACGGCGGCCGGCGGCTATCCCGACATCAGCCTGATGGAGGATATCGCCCTCAGCAAGACGCTGAACCGCATCAGCCCACCGCTGTGCCTGCCGGCCAAAGTGACCAGCTCGGGCCGGCGGTGGCTGCAGTCCGGCCTGTACAAGACCATACTGCTCATGTGGAGCCTGCGTTTACGTTATTTTCTTGGCGCGGACCCGCAAACACTGGCCCGGCTTTATAGCAAAGGACATTTATGGAAGCTCTGATTCGTCTGTCGGCAGCGCTCGGCATTTTTTTAACCATGATCGGCTGGGAAGGTTTAAGCCCCCGAAGGAAGCTGCATCTCAGCCGCCGGCAACGCTGGCCCATCAATCTGGGACTGGCCGCGTTCAACATGCTGATCATGCGGGTCACGCTGGGCGGCATTGCCTATCTGAGCGCCGTCCACGCCGCCGACAACGGCTGGGGGCTGCTGAACCTGTGGCACGCGCCGACCTGGCTGTCGGTCATCATCACGCTGCTGGTCCTGGATTTCGCCCTGTACTGTCAGCACATTATTACCCATAAATGGCCGCTGCTCTGGCGCCTGCACCAGATCCACCATACCGATCTGGAGTTCGACGCAACCACGGCCGTGCGCTTCCATCCGCTGGAAATCATGCTGTCGATGTTTTACAAGGTGGCCTGGATCTATCTGATCGGCGCCCATCCCATGAGCGTGATCGCCTTCGAGATTATCCTGAACGGTGCAGCCACTTTCAATCACAGCAACGTCAACATCCCGCCGGCCATCGACAAAAAGCTGCGCTGGCTGCTCATTACCCCCGACATGCATCGCGTGCATCATTCCACGATTCCGACCGAAACGGACAGCAACTACGGCTTTTCGATTTCATGGTGGGACAGGCTTTGCAAAACCTACACGCCCGACCCCAAATACGGCCACACGAATATGCCGATCGGCCTGAACGCCTACCGCAGCCAGAAGGACCTGAGCTTCACGCGCCTGCTGCTGTTGCCGTTTAAACCATTGAAACGCGGCTGATTGCATGACCTACCAGTATCCTGACACGGTATTAATGATCTTCTGCAAGGCGCCGGTTCCGGGCCAGGTGAAAACGCGGTTATCGCCGCCATTGACCGCCGCGCAGGCGGCCGGGATTCATATTGAACTCAGCGAAACAACGCTGAAACGGGCGACGCAAGGCCGGTTATGCCCGGTGCAACTATGGTGCGCGCCATCGATCGATGACGATTTTTTCAGCGCCTCGGCAGCCGCCTATGGTCTGGCACTGAGGCAGCAACAGGGCAGCGATCTGGGCGAGCGCATGCACCGGGCCTTCGAATCGGCGCTGGCGACCTATTCGCACGCCTTGCTCATGGGCTGCGACTGTCCGTCCTTGACCGGAGCCGATCTGGAACAAGCCGTAACGGCCTTGCGTCAGGATCATGACCTGGTCCTGGCGCCTGCCGAAGACGGCGGTTATGTCATGATCGGCCTGAACCGGCCCTGCCTCGAACTATTTACCGATGTGCACTGGGGCACATCGCAGGTATTGGAACAAACCCGGACCCGCATCAAACAATTGCATTTTCGCCATCATGAACTGGAAGAGCAATGGGATGTCGATACGGTGGAGGATCTGGCTCGTTACCGCGCCTCGCTCATATCAATTTAAAGCCCGTAGAGTATAAGGGTGTAAAAGTATGAGCGTGTGAAAGTATTCGATATTAAGAATTCAGGATTGGGCTAAAAATGACTTCCTGAAATTAGAATCCTGCATGGGATGTTCTGGCCAGAAGCAGGTGCTTGGCGACGCAGTGAAGCGCATCGCTCGCGAACTGGGTTGAATGGTTGCCCGGTTTCGGTATAGGCAAAGCGGATGCTGGCGATGAGCCAATAGGAGAATTATTGAATAGCCGCTCCCGGCCCAGGTTGTGTAAAAACGCAAAAATCGAGAAGGTGGTAAAGTGATTATTCTAAATGTTGAGCCAAACGCAGGTTAGTGTGGCGTCAACCATTGAGAAATTACTCATTTCTGACTGATCAGTGGTGTAATTTTCACTTCTGTCAAGTTCAGTTATACGTTTTTACACGGCTCGGACCCAAAAAAGACATCCGGCGGTACTGAGACACTTTAGACATGATTTTATCTATTGCTATGCGTTTCCCAAAATAGTTGCCGGATTTGTTCCATCCTAGTACTCAGTCAATTTAATTATGGCGGATAAACTGTAGGTGCGAATTCACTTGTGCCCTTTAGGGTATTCGCACTATTCGCATGCTATGGATACTCCGCAAATTTTACTCGTCAGAACAAGGCTGACTGAGTACTAGTTAACTTGGCTAAAATTTGAGAAGGTTATTTTATTCAATAAAAAGCTCAATACATTTTTCTCTGGCTGAGGCTGGAGCAAAAATAAAATCTTTATTTTCGGCGACTTCATTTCCTATGGCGCCATAAAGTTTTTCTTTTTCCATCTCCCAGCGTGTCTTGAAATAGTCGAGAAACAGTTCGGCCATATTCCAGCATTCCGATTCGAACGAAGTCTGCTCGCTGAAACTAAGCCCCGTTTCCCAATGCAGATAAGGCATTTTCGAAACCGGCTCGGTTAAATAATAACTGCTATAAACTTCAACTTTTCTGGACTCTTTGCGGATGATAATGAATAGAGGAATGCAGGGCAGGCCGTCGTAAACAAAAACGCCTAACGATCCTGTTATCTTATTTCCTATACGATTAATCACATCTTCTAGTGTAACTTTGAATAATTTGGAGTATTCGTTGAATTCGTGCGGGTTAAAGCCGGTCGTTTCCGTTGCGCGCAATTCGCCGATGCGGCAATCAGCTTTTAAAATCAACATCCTGAAATGCACGCCATTTTTTATCCCATTCTCCAGTTCCCGCGATTTGTTTTTGAAGCGAGGGTCGAAGGTGATCAGCCAATAGACATAATCCCCCGGTTTTAATCCTTGCATAATTTGGCTGAAATCGAATTCCTTATTGGTGATACCGGAAAATCCTCTTTTAACGGAATTCAGCAAAATACTATCGACGTACTTGGAAAGAGTTTCACGCAAACTTATTTCGGATTCCTTGTGCTCTTCAGCAACGATAAACCAGTGATGAAAGTAACCAACCGAAACGACGACGGATACGAACAGGCCAAATTCCGAAATGATTTTGAATATCCATTCATATTCTTGATAGGCAGGATTATGGACCAGCCCCTCAAATAACTTATAAATCGTAAATCCACCGAAAATTAGCACTAGCGATAAAAGCCATTTGAGCTTTTTAATAGTGGTCATGATTTGTGCCTATTTTGGAAAAAGGTCATCCTAAGTATCCTCCTCCGGTAATACATTGCCAATACCCTGGAGAGAGTCAATCAGCAATCCAATTCGGATGAAAATACAAAATGGCCGAATAATGACATCAACCACAATGCATTGAATAGACCAGCGGATGAAGGCATTTGATCAGAAATTTACGGTTTCGGCATCAATTACAAAGGTCCGGTTTTGGCACAACTACGTCAGTCAATCGACAGGCAAAAAGTGATCCAAACCGGTACTCCAAACCTTGTTTCCTTGGAAGTCTGCATGTGTATGCTTAGCTGACATCGATAATTTTCAGATTTGGTGCGGTAAAACTGACGATGATAAATGTTTAAACGCGAATCCTCAGGACAATGAGCGTTGCCAATAATGCGAATAGTCCCGAGCATAAAAACGCCAGATTGTAATTCCCGAGAACACTATGCAGAAAACCTGCCGAATAAGCGGCTAATGCCGCCCCCATTTGATGGGCGCAACAGATCCAGCCAAATACGACCCCAACATTGCGTTTACCGAATAAATCGGCGGTCAACGCTGAAGTGACCGGAACAGTGGAAAGCCAATTGAGGCCGTACACCACGGAAAACAGCATCAGTTCTGCGTTGGATTCGACAAACGGCAATCCGATCAAAGAGATGCCGCGTAACATGTAGTAACTCGCCAATAACCGACGATTGTTGAAGCGGTCGCACAGCCAGCCGGACAAGAGGGTCCCCAAGATGTCGGTTGCCCCCATCAAGCCTAGCGACATTGCCATGGTCATTTCGGTAAAACCATGCTCGATACCATGGGGGATCAGATGGGTTTGAAATAGCCCTGAGGTTGTAAAGCCGCAAATTGCAAAGCTCATCGCCAATAACCAAAACTGGCCTTGAACGATGACTGTAGGCATTGGATTAGATTCAGCCGTTGCAGTCCGGGTTGCCGCGTCATTCTGGCCCAAAGCCTTTAGTCCTTTCTGCGCAGGTTCGTCAACCAGCCATAATGCTGACGACGGCAACACCAACAAACCCATCACTCCCGTCAAGAGCAGAAGTGCAGGCCGCCAACCGTATACCATGTCAATCTGCATCACCCATGGCGTAAAGATAAGCTGCCCGGAGGAAAACGCCGCGCCGAGGATACCCAGCGCAAGACCGCGTCGTTCCACAAACCAGCGGTTGACCAAAGCAGAGCCCAACACAATTGAGGTGCCGCTGGCTCCGATGCCGGCGACGATCCCCCAGAGCACGTAGAACTGCCAAATTTCCTTAATGAGAGTGCACAGCCCCGCTGCCAAGATTAGCAGCGCAATACTGACCAAGCAGACACACTTTGCTCCATAGATATCCATCCATCGCCCCAGCCACGGCCCGGATAGACCAAACAACAACAAATTGAGGGATACTGCACCACTGATTGACGCGCGGCTCCAACCGAATTCATGTTCCAAGGCCAACATCAAGATGCCCGGTACGGCACGAAGCGCAGCGGCGACAAACAAGCACAGGAATGTCACCGCTAACACGACCCAAGCATAATGTAACCGGCGCGGTTGAGCGAGGGCCGCGGTTATGCCCATAATGGACTTACTCGGCATCTTCGATTTTGTCTAACAGTTCAATCAGCCGGGTAACCCCTTGCAGCAAGATGCCGCCGACGCCCAAAGCGAACCAAACGCCAATCACGAAACCCCAATGAATCGGAGCGGCAAAGAACTCCTCCCTAAACCAAAAGGTGTGTCCCCATTCATTAAAGCCCACACTGACCAATATCATGAACGGACCAAATACCGCTAACGTCAATGGTAATGAAATGCCTTTAGCATATAACGGTAAGCGGGTTCTGGCGTATAACCAAGCGCAACCGCCCAGAATGACATAGAGCGGAAAATTAAAATAAAACTCGATGATATGGTTGGCCGTAAACGGCGTGTCACGGATCGCCACCTGATGCCAGGAATTGTCTTGCTCGGCAAAATAACTGCCCGCCCAATACACCGCAAAGGTATAAATGCTGATCCACATGGTGAGGGTGAAATAGCGGCGAATTTCTTCCTTGGGTTCCAGTTGATCCAACTGCCGGTCACGTGACAGCCATAAGTAGCCCCAGAATCCGCCGGCAACCAAGGTAATAATAACGAGCTCGATATAAAACAGCCGCATCCAGTATTGCTCAAAAGCCGGCTCGGTGGAGTCCAGGCCGTGGGATACGGCAAATGCGCCCTGATACAATCTCAGGCCGATGTAGATGACAGACAATAAACCAAAGCCTTTCAAATAGCGGGGTAAATCGATCAGATACCAAGGCAATGATTTAATGCTTTCTGTCGATGACGTGACATGTTCAGATGTGGTAGCCATGTTAGTCTCCTAAAATTAACTGAATTTGGGTATGACGGCGGCGGAAATGCTGGAGATATAACGTTGGCCCAACAGTTCGTCATACAGGAAAAGTAATCCGCCAATGCGGCTGTCGGCATCCCGAATCAAGCCATCGAGTTTCTCGGATTCCCAGGCCGCATCGCGTGCGATAAGGGTAACCACCCGCTGCTCGCCCGGCTCTATCGGTTTGTCATCGTCGATACTCAGCCCTGGGCTTGTGATATCGTTATCACCTGTCATAACGCCGCTCAAACTCAAGGCAGGGTTTAAGAAGTGGACATTGGAGGTCGAGAATTCACCAATTCTTACCGGGCTTTGGCTGCGGTTGTCGACTTTGACTTGCAGTACCATGGACCGTTGTGCGACGTTGTATTCCGCTTTCAGCGTGTCGACGTTGACCGTGCCGGCATTGACCTGAGCCGGTAGCGGTAAAATTTGATCCAACCCGGCTTGCAACGGAATGGCATCCGGGTAGCGGTTGGCCGTGATCTCATTCAGAACCAGCACTAAAACCGGCACGCCTACCAGTATCAGCTTGGCGATCAGTTTGTCGTTTTTAGTGACGAGTTCATGCTCCAATCCAGCCTCCAACATGCGATAACGGCTGATGAACAAGGGCCGGCACACCCACCAGATCAACCAAGCGGCAGCCAGTAAGCCCCAAAACAGATGCAAGAAAATACCATTGCCCAGGCCGAAGCTTTCCATATCGATGGCTTCGCCGCTGATAGTCTTGATAGTGTTGCTAAAGTCAGAGGCTGCACCGCCAATTTCCAGCCAGGCGCCGGGCCCCATGACTTGTCCGGCATCCTTCAGGTTGAAAAATGGGTGGATATGATAACGCCCCGGTAAACGGCCCTTCAGAACCACCTTGAACTCGTAATCGCCACCGGGCTGTAACGCAACCGAGTTGACCCAAGGCTTACCGTTTAAATAACGCTCAGTCCGAATCAGAACCGGGCCGGGTGTGGAGATATTCAAAAATGAAGCCTCCGGCTTGGGGACGCTGATCGGCCAGTCTTCAGCGACATGGAACTTGCCGCTGACACTGACTTCATCATCGACATTGAATTTTTGCGTGGACCATTGCACGTCGTACCATTGTATCGTCCGCATGCGAATGAATGGCTCCAGCGCTTTTTCGCCGTGGGCCTGGGCGGATGACATCGGCAAACCGGACAATACAGTCAGACCGATTAAGGCTAGCAGCCAAAGTTTAAAAGTAGCTTTCATGACGGCTCCTCCTTAGATTTTGGTCAGGTATCGGGTGCTGGCAAACCACTTGCCGATATGCCACCATAAGGGGTACATCAGCGAACACAACAGCGCCGAACAAAAGGCTGACAAGGGTGTTGCGTATTGGCCGTAGGTTCGCAAGGTGCCGCGCTCGATGATGCGGAGGTATTCCGGCATGCCCGTGCGAATGTATTGAAAGCCGAACAAATCGGCAACGGTGAGCTGGCTATTGGCGTATTCGACCGGTTGGTGGAACATGCCGAAGATCGGCCAGTTGCTGGGGTAAAACAGCAAGGCAAACGCGGCGCCGCCAAAGATGGAGGTGATGGTCAGGCTGTTAGTTAACATTAACAAAGCGTCCAGAACCAAGGCTCCCGGTAGCATCGTAGCCGGCAACACCATGTTGATGGGGAAATAGTTCCAGTAGTGATAGGCAAATACGCGGGTAACCCAGGTGCCGAGCAATAACGCTGTGACACATAGGGTAGCCCCCAAAGGCAAACGAAACTTATCCCACAATACGGCTTGAACGGCGGCCGGAAACGTAATGCCGATCAACGGCGTCACCAAAGGCCACCATTGTCGATCTTTCCAATCGACCCAGAAGTCCCAATCGCCGACCGTGAGTGCGAAATGCAGGTGAAACGAACCGATGAATAAAAACAGCGCCAGGACCAAAATCAGATAGTCATAGGCGCGTGCCAGCCGGGCTTTTTCGCCCCGGTATGGCTTGAAGGTTGAAACAGGAATGTGTGCGGACATAGTGAATCCCTCTAAAGTCTTGTAATGAACGACAGTCGTCGCATGATCATTTGGACGCGTCGCCAGCCGAGGCTTGGCCTGAGGGGGTAAACCGTATAGGCTAGACGACACGCCTGAGGGATTAAGGTAGGTGAAAATCGTCCGGCTGTTAAATGTATAAGGTTCATCGCACCATCAAGACCGTTCATGCCGGTCATTCACGGTTTTTGTTACCATGAAGCCAATTTTTAGTGAGGATAGACCATGTCCAATCTCCGCAGCTTCGACTTGAACCTATTGTTGGCTTTCGATGTGCTGATGCAGGAACGCAATGTCACGCGGGCCGCCGAACGCATGTTTGTCACGCAATCGGCTATGAGTCATACCTTGCATCGCCTACGTCAACAGCTTGACGATCCGCTGCTGGTCAAAACGCCAAACGGCATGCAGCCCACTGATCGTGCATTGGCTTTAGTGGAACCGGTACGCAACTTGTTGCGGGAAATGGAAGGGCTACTGGAACCGCCGCAAGCCTTCGACCCGGCATCCAGTCAGCGTCGTTTTACGCTGGCCGCGACCGATTACATGGAATTTTTGCTGCTACCCGATTTATCCCGCTTAATCGAGCAAGCCGCCCCCGGTGTCGACATTCATATCAAACGTACCGAATCAGCATTTCCCATGATGCAATTGGAAAATGGCAGTCTGGATGTGGTGTTGGGTTTTGCCTCGGTACTCGAGCCCCCCGCGCATTTGATTTGTGAACATCTCTTTAAGGACCGCATGGCTTGTGCGGTACGTAAAAATCATCCCAAAATCTCCGCCAATCCGATTCTGGAGCACTATTTGGACGCTCCGCACATGCTCATTTCGCGAACAGGTAGCCAGGTCGGAGTCATCGATGCCAAATTGGCGGAACTGGGGCTGGAGCGTCGAATTAAGCTGATCGTGCCGCATTTCCTGTCTGCGCCTTTGATCGTTACGCAGACCGACATGATTTTGTCTTTACCTTATCGCCTGGCCGTGGCGTTTAGCAAAATGGTCGCATTGAATATTCTCCCGGTGCCCCTCGATTTGCCGGATTACGACTTGGTTATGATCTGGCACCCATTGCGAGAAAAAGATCCGGCCCATTGCTGGCTGCGCGAACAAATCGCAGCAATAGGCCGAATGATAGATTCGCTTGATATTGTGCTTTAACGTCCTGGCAGGCCGGCAGCCAGGGCTTTGACTTGCAACAAATAGTAAGGCGGTTTCGACTGGGCATCCCCACTGTTCAGCATGGCAGAGCGGTGCAATCGGTTGACCACCGCATACAACTGCCCATTGGGGCCAAAACTGAATGAATCGACCCAGGACAATCTTGGGTCCTGGGCGAGTTGTCGGTATTTGCGGTCAGAACCGATGATGCCAATGGCATTATTGGTGAGATCACCCAAATAAATATTATTCTGCTTGTCGATGCTGATACCGTCGGAAATGGGTTTGTCGCTATAACGCTCAACCCGGTTGGCGAGTTGCTCGGCGGTTAAACTCTCGTTAATCAGGTCGGCTGCTTTAATCCGGTAAAGACTGAGGCCATGCATCGGTCCAAAATAAACCCATTCGTTGGTCAAATCTTCGGTGATGGGATTCACCCCGATGTGCGGCCTGACTTTTTCGCCTGACGGGGTTGCTAACTGAATGGGCACGTTATCGATGATGAGATCGACATTTTCCGGGAGCACGCTGGCATGGCCTTCCAGCACACGCCGCGCGGCACCGGTATAGAGGTTGACCACAATCAATGCGGCGTTATTGCCACCCGCCGGGTCGCTAATAAAAGCGTGACTGTGTTGGGTATCCAAAGCAAAATCGTTGACGAACGCATCTTTGGGCGCGATAGGGGCAGGCAGGTAAATCAAACGCTGCAGTTTATTGGTTTTGGTATTCCAGCCGACCAGTTTCGGTGTCACGCCGCTGCGCATGCCATTGTCCAACATCCACACCACGCCATTGGCATCGGATCGTATGCCTAACACCGAGTCCAGCTTCAAGGCTGCAGTCGAGTCCGTGGCCGCCAAGTCGTGCGAAGGAAATGGCACCAGTTTTTGATCCTTATACTCAACGACCGTATATTCGGGTTGATAAAACGGGTGCTGGCTCATGATGACTCGTCCGTCAGCAGTCGCCGTCACATTGCCCGGACCCGTTTCCAGATTCGCTAACACGTCAAAATGCGAGCTATCATCTGCCAAAGCCTCGAGACTTGCCAATAACAGTGCGCAGGTCAATCGGGTGAGTTTTTTCATGTTATTCCCCTAATCTTGATTGAGTTCCAACACACAGTACCGAAGTACTGACGGGGTGTTAAATGATGTTTCCTCATGCTGCCATTTATAAAATTGATGGCTTGCTGGAGAGCAATAGGCGGCAGAATTTATGCAGTACGATGAGAAATATGAAAGGGCAAAAAATGAAAACAGTGCAACAAACACCGGATGACGTACTGACTTTTTGGTTTGAAGAGATTACACCCCAGCAATGGTGGACTCGCTCCGACGTCTTGGATCGGCAAATAGAGTCCCGCTTCGGTGCCTTGCACGTTGCCGCGGAACACTGTGAACTGTATGCTTGGCGAGAATCGGCGAAAGGTCGGCTGGCCGAAATCATTATTCTCGACCAATTTTCGCGCAATATTTATCGGGATCATCCAAAGGCTTTTGCTTGCGATAACCTCGCGTTGGCTTTGGCGCAAACAGCCGTTCAATTCAACGCCGACTACGAGTTGAATGCTATGCAGCGAGCCTTTCTCTACATGCCATACATGCACAGCGAATCGTTGCCGATACACACGCTTGCGGTATCACTGTTCAGCCAACCCGGAATGGAAGGCAACCTCGAGTTTGAGCTGAGGCATAAGGCAATCATTGAGCGTTTCGGCCGATATCCGCATCGGAATAAAATTCTAGGCCGCGTATCAACAGAAGACGAGATCGAGTTTCTGAAAACCCCGCAATCGTCGTTCTAAATGGTAATCCCCACTACAAAACGTGCTAGATATGAAGTAGAGCGGCCCTCGATCCAAGCTCGTCGTATTTAGTCAAGAAGCTCAAATGGCTGCAAATGAGATTAACCTGTCCATTGTTACCAACGTTTTGATTCGTGATGACAGTCCCTTAATGGCACATAGCGGCAGGTCAGCTAACCGTAAATTTATTAATTTCCAATGGCTGCTTTTATTGGAATAGTCTGTTTTTTTCTTGCCGGGTAAGGACAAGACATTACTGCCTTGCCCTCCCCTAAGAACGGTGCATGACAGTTTCCCGTCACACCGCTCAAGCCTTTATAAAGCCGAGTTAACGGCCCGGCAACCCGATTACCGTACTGGAGCTATTCAGCTTGTGCTACCATTCCAGCCCATATGAACGGATTCACCCGGCGTGATGCTTTACGCCGGGCAAAATAGTCGTCATAGGCGGGATCATAGGGCGATGCGTCAGCTTTGATCTTGATATGCCGAACAATCGCCACCGAGGCGGCGCTGAACAGGTCCAGCGGTATGGATTCTCCTTGCTTATCCTGAATCCGTGTCGAGAACACCCAATTTCGCAGCCCTTGGCGGCGGAAATAGCGGTTCCGCTTCCAGTGTGTCAATGGCCGTTCCTTTTAAACCGAGCCCGACCAGCCAAAGCGCAAAAATAATGAGCGCTGCAATCAACAACAGATTCGCGTGGCGGTCGGCGCTTATCCGGCTGTCTTGGGTTAAGTCCTTCCCGTAATGCGTGCTCTTCGTGTCTCGGAAGCCTTCTTCTATTGGCATGCGAGCACGATAATAATTCACGACCTCAACCGGCGTATAATCCTTCAGCGAAGGCGATATAACCAATAACCCGGGCTCTTTTTTGCGCGCTGCCTGTTGATATTGGGGTTACCAAGGCGACGGTCAATACGCTTAATTTTGTGTTTGATATAGGCTGGCCCGGAAAGCACTCGTCCCAGCGTCGTCAGTGATACCGAAACACCTTTCAAGCCGGCCTCTACGGCCGCCATGAGCGCTTTAAGCCGGGTTCGATGAAGTTCAGGAAGCGCCTGTTGGATCAGATTATGGAGTAAACTCATGGTCGACATAGGGCCTCTCCGGTAAAGCTGAAAGATTAAGATTTACAGCAGTGAGACCCGAAAAAAACCACTTTATCTATCAATTTATATCTATAGCAAATTGTTTTTTATGGCTATTTTGTGGGGATACCTCAGAGTCTGCCCCCTCCCTTTGATGTGCCCGCCGCCTCCGCGATGCAAATCCTGTTTCGCCAACACATTCCGCGAATCGGCCGGTTACTGATAGATAATCGTTAATTCTACAAGGAGATAACTCATGAGCGTTAATAAGAACGCCCCCCGGAAAAAGTTTTTGTCACCTACTTTATTGATCGTAGGCGGTATCGCCATTGTCTCATTATGGGCAGGCATGAATGCCGTATTCGAGGCCGGGTGGCTAAATTTAAAAAGCGTCAGCGGGGGTGACGCCTCGACAAAGACTATTGCCGACAAAACCCCATTGATCGCCACTATCGAACAGGAAACGGCGAAACTCCTCGACAAGCCGCGTACTTTCCTCTTGCCATCGGAAAAGGCCCTGGCCGCCAAAGCAGCTATCCAGCGCGGCGATTATGCGGCCGCCAATCAAATCAGTGCCGAGATGCTTGCTCGCAGCCAGTTACAAAACTGGCGTTTTTATCCCTTTCATCTTTTCATGGATAACATCATTCCCAGAGAAAAGAATGACGCTTTTTTAAAAAATATGAACGACTGGCTGAAGCAGGATAAAGAGTCCGCCATCGCATATATGATTCGCGCCCAGTATTATTTGAAGGCTGGTTGGCAGATGCGGGGCTATGACTTTGCCTCCAAAACGCAAGACGATCGTCTGCTTGCGTTTCGGAATTATTTAAAATTGGCGACCGAGGATGCGATCAAATCCATCCACGTGGATGCTAATAATCCTTTCGGCTATTTCATATTGCTCAAGATCATGTCCGCCAATGGCAATACGGACGCGATGGAAAACGCCTTTCAGGACTCGATAAAAAAATACCCCGACTATTACGCGCTTTATGCCTTGCGCCTTAAAACACTGATGCCCAAATGGGGCGGCTCGCCGGAAGCCATGTACGCCTTTACCGAACGTTATGCCGGCAAAGCCCCTGATCATTCTCCGCTCAAGCTGCTTTACGTGGAGCTTTATGCAAGCCTTCTTGATACGGCTCAGGTCGCCTGCAATTCAATCGAAGGCGAGGATCTGAAGCAATGCATTGATACCGTCATGAGTAAAATCATCAGTTCCACGCTGGCGGATCAGGTCTATGCCGCCTTGAATCTTTATAACAAGACCGACACTCATCAGTTTAACCTGGCACTAAGGCCTATTTTGCTGGATATGATAAAAACACGGGGAGGTGAACGCTATGCGGGCAATATTCTGCAATTGGCTGCCGACCGTATGGGGAGTCAAAATCAGTTGGTTGATAATAATGCCGGGCATAACAACTACATGCTTGACGAACTCACTGGCAAGACCTGGTACCGCAATGGCCACTATGAAAATGCCGAAAAAAAGTATAAAGAAGCCCTTGTCGATATTGACCACGCCCTTTTCCCCGATGAAGAGGAAAAGGCCATGGCTCTATCGGCAATTTATGATGATCTCTCCGATGTTTATAGCAAGACCTCGCAGTTTGTTAATGTGATCGCCTATCAGAATGCAGCGAGCGCGATGGGCGGAAATGCCTTCAATGAATACCGCTTCTTGAAGTGTCACGCTTATTACCGCTTGAAACTTTATGCCGCGGCTGTGCAGGAATGTACTGGCCTGATTGATAATGGGGCCGATATTCAAACCCGCTTTTGGCGTGGGAAGTCCTATAAGGCACTAGGACAGTCAGATGCCGCGCTGCAAGATTTTAGCGTTGTCGCGGCTTCTGAAGGTCGCAGTTACCAATCTTCCGCAGCGATTGAAATTTCCGTCATCCATGGCGAACGCAACGATATGGTGAATATGCTGGCGGCTCTCAATCAGTATTCGTTTCTTTTTGATGAAGAGACTCAAAGCAAAGAGGATCTTGCTGTCAGCTACAACAATCGCTGTTATGCGCATATGCGGCTAGGCCGACTGCAGGAGGCACTGGATGATTGTACCGCTTCCTTGAAATATGGCAGTCTGCCCGATGCCTATCAGAAACAGCAGGAGCTGATTAAGAAATTGATGCCAGCTGTCACAGGCTAATCCCCGCCGACCAAGGATCGTACATTCATACATCGCGGGGTGAGCCGAGTCGAAGTATCAAAGGGGGAAATCAATCGAGTCCCCCTTTGATTAAAGTGCGCCCAAAAGCACAGTTTTTTCGAGGTTCCTTAGGTTTATACCCGTTTTTTTTATGGTTTATTGAGTTGGATGACTCAGCCTATTCCTTCATGATTTCTTCGGCCGCAGCTTTTAATTTAGCTTCATCGGCTTGAACGGCTTTCATCATGTCATTTTTGGAATTTTTAGCAGCTGCAACTAATTCATCAACTGTTGTGTATTTACTTTTTAAAGTGTCGAAGGTTGGCGCAATCGAACCATTGTGACAAGCTTTACAACTATCTGATGCGCCAGCGATTGATAGGGATGGCATTAAGGTAACTAAAGCCGATGTCGTCATTGCTAACAGAAGTTTTTTCATTCTAAGTCTCCTCGGTTTTATAGAGTAGTTATTAATCTTAGAGATAAAGCTTGAACATTTTTTGATAGGGTTTTTAAATGTTCGGGCAATTAGACTCAGACACAGACGTTTTTATTCATCTGCAGAAAACTTTCTATCGGGCCTTAAATTTCAATGCATATTCTTTAAGATCTTTCGGGAATGCCATTATTTTTCGGTAAAACTGGATTAGCAAACCTGGCATTCCACCAAAGCAAGGCAACTGGCTGCTTTGGGTCGCTATGGATAGCTATCCATAGCGACCCAAACCGGTCTATTCATCCTATCTTTCAAATGTTAGTTTAGGCCAATATTTCGGTCATTCAGAACGTGGCTTTGGAATTATCCCGATCTGTTTATCATGCATAAATGTAGGTTAAACCGTTTAGAAAATCAGGCATTGAAGCTCATCTTGACAATAAACTGGACAAAGACATATGCTGGCCCGACCTAGATAATAACTTGTTATGACTTAAAACGATGGATTGGAAAGATCTAATAAAATACTCGAGTGTTCAGCTGAGAAAACACGATGATCATGACGTGCCTTGTGGTTTTGGTTCTGGCTGCCTTCTTGATCTCAAAGGAGGTCGTTTCTTATTAACTGTATTTCACGTTGCAAAAAAATCATCAAAATGGAGCGCCCAGGTAAAGTTCGATGATGAACTTCAAAAAATTGAAGTTTTGTTTTTAAATGAATTTAGTTATTTAGCTGATTTCTCTGGAGATAAAAAAACGATAAAAGATGTAGAATTCTCTTTCCATCCTGTTCGCCCAGATTTCAAGAGCTTTTATCACAATAGGAACTGGAAGGGTGAGACACTGGAACTTAAAGAAAGACCTGTGTTTTCGGTTGATGACATTAGCGAACCAAATAAAGATACGTACTATGGGTTCTCTGGTGATATCAAGCCTACATTATTTCCGGATTTAAATGCTTTTGAAACCACTCAACATATTTATCATGGATTGAAGTTTGATAGAGTGGAAAATGATATGTTGTACTTTAAATTGCCTGAAACGCATCCCGGACATGAAATGTTTCAAGGCTGTAGTGGTGCCCCCATTATTGGAGAAGACGGGAAGGTTGTAAGTCTTGTAAGTGGTGGCTGTGAAAAAACCAACGAGATTTACGGCTGTAATCTTATCAAATGTATAAGAACTTTAAATTATTTTCTGGGATAGTTTGTCATAACAATCGCATTCACACGGAATCGCTCCGCTACGCGATCCGGTGATGCGGGGCGTTATGCATATGAGAAACTCTGAATTTGATGAAGCTTTAGGGTACTGGACAGTCGGCATACAGTATCTTCATTTAGTTGAAACAGTTGCGAATGAAACCATCCAGCAAGGCAACCAGTTCGTCGTTGTCTCAGATGACGAAATTTCATTGGAGCGATACGCATCAGAGACAAAGTGGTCAGACCATAGTCTTGTTGTGCCTCTGCTATTCGATTTCTATCATGGCATTGAAGTCCTCCTGAAAGGGTTTCTTGCATCGAAAGGAAAGCTAGAAAAGAAGAACCATAAGCTCTCGGATTTATTGAAGCGATTTGAAGAACTCTTTCCCAACCATAGCTTGAGTACCTTGCTATCTCGTTACATTGCTAAGGAAAAACTGCCTGAGCCATTGGCTTCGTTCTGTTCCCAGTCGTCCATTTCCATCGATGATTATTACCAGGCGTTGAAGTATCCTGAAAGTACCAATGGCGCAATATATAGGCACACTCCCCTCAAATACAGAAGCAATGCAGGCCTCCCCTTCTTCAAAGGCTTGGTAATCGACATAAAGCAAGTAAGGCTCGATGCTGTGGCGCTCGGGAGGTCTATTTGTGCAATGGCATAACCAGCGAGTCAACTTGACCGCCAAAAACTACGCTCCTATCGTCGCTGCGCTTTTGTTGTCAAAGGCCATAAGATGCGCTAAACATAGGATGTGCTGAGGAACGAAGCGTATCTTTCGCGATTGATGCGCCTCCTTTCGTCGGCACATCCTATGGCTCTACCTTGCCGCGCGCAGCAGCCGGTTGCTTCCAACATTAGAATTAGGTAACAAGGAGAAAGGAGTTTGTGTTGAAAACAGATATTGATTTATTTCGCTCAGTAAGGGTTGAGCAGTTTCCCGATGGAGCAATCGTTGATGACAAAGCTGTACCAGAAATTTTATATCCAGATTTTGAGCCAAGGTTGCAATCTAATGGGCGTATGCGTGGAGCTGATGTTGTTTTGTCCAGTGATAAGGAGTGGGTGCATTCAGGAGGTGGTACATCCTTGTTTGACCGAGATAAAGTTTTTAAGGGTAATTCATGGTTTACATTCCCTATCCCTGAAGGTACGGTCATTCCTGAATCGCTGGTAATACGTTTTACTGGGTATAACTCCAGATTTCAGGCGAATCATTATCAGATTGAAAGTCGAGCTAACTTGATGCAGGTAAATGCTTATAAAGGCGCTTTAGATAATTTAGCTCGAAATGCTGTTGCACGAGCGATTGAATTATCGAAGCCTAGAAAATAGAGGAGACTAGAATGGCAAATTTAAGTGGAAGAGCTGTTTTTACTCTCGTGCAGGTGCTAAATGAAAAAATTGTGCGATTGGAAAAAGAAATTGAGTTGTTATCGCCAGATGACGAGCAATTGGCTGATTTAGAGGATGAGTTGTTGTCTTATTCTCTAGCGGAAGAGGAACTTCGTACGGCATATGAAGAATTTTTGAAAATAGCAGGCAATTACCCTCCTTATGAAGAGTTAGTTAAGGGGCGTTGCTAGGGGCTATCTCCAGATTAAGTAAAGACGGGGTCAGATCTTGCAATGCAGCATAAATAGGCTATAGTCGCACTCATGGCAAGACCACTCAGATTAGAATTAATGCGATAAGGCGCAATTCATAGGGCGCAATAGGCAAAGCCGTATTGCGCCGCAGGAAATTTAACATCCGGCTGAACACGCTTCGCTATTCCGCCCTACGCTCTCGCATTGAGGGCTTGAGGTTACATTTTATAAACAATCGGGCGCAGGAGCTTTTTCTCCGCGTAGCGGCTTCGTCCAACATGGCGCTCAACCGGAGCGCGGCCATTTGGCACTTTATAAATTTTTCAAACTTTCGTGGCCCGCACCCGGTTAGCTTCGCATTAGCATTAGAAAGGAATAACGATGGAGCAATTACCGGCGCAGGCATTTATTGCCGCGGGCGCTGTTTTAGCGGCCGTAATAGCAGGCGCATTTTCATTCCTTAGCTTGGTTATGTCGAAGGAGCAGAAGGTATCCGAGTTCCGACAGGATTGGATTAACTCTCTCCGCGAAGACATATGCAAATTCGTATCTGCGATTGTCCACTTAAGCGCGGTATACGAGGGCATAAAAAAAATGACCCCGAAGGTAAGAAGCGTTCGGATTTTTACGCCTCATTTTCTGAGATGCATGAACAAGCCCTTAGTTCATACACAGCCGTCATCCTGAGGGTCAATCCCGACGAGAAAGATAAGGAGCTTCGGAAAATCAATGACGAATTCCTGCGCTCACTGAAGGAGGTGAGACAGCACATGATGAAGGGCAGGCTGATTGAAGCGCGCACCGGGTGTGACCAATTGCGCGACAACTCCATATCCCTGCTTAAGAAAGAGTGGGAGCGAGTCAAGCGCGGCGAGAAGGCTTATCGAGCTTCAAAGGTCGTTGCGGCAGCTCTTTTTTTGGTGAGCTTTCCGCTGGCGCGATTGGTCTACTATCCGATTTTGAATCTACGGAAAAAGACCTGCCTTCAGCAGTAGAGTCCAGTAATGCTAACAAACCGCTGAACCAGACGCAGGAAAGCGGCGGAGTGCTTCCCGCGAACCAGCGGGGCGGCGCGGGTTAGCGGTGCGTTAGGCAGAAGCATGAGGCGAGTAAACAAGCTATGAAAACTCAGTACTACGCAGCCACAAGTCTTGACGGCTTCATCGCAACTGAAGATGACTCGTTGAACTGGCTTTTCCCCCTCGGGGATTTGAACAACTCCAGTTATCCAGAGTTCATCGCGGATGTGGGTGCATTGGCCATGGGGTCGGCAACTTATGAATGGATGGTGCGCAATGCAGATAAGGTTGCTGCTGAGGCTGGCTCGAAGTGGCCATATACTCAGCCAGCTTGGATATTTTCCACTCGCAAGCTTCCAGTAATCGCAGGCGCGGACATTCAATTCGTCAATGGAGATGTGCGCATCGTCCATGCTGCAATGCGGGCTGCTGCTGACAAAAAAAACATCTGGATAGTCGGTGGCGGTAATCTCGCTGGACAATTCTATGATGCCGGCCTGCTGGACGAAATGATCGTGCAGATCGGTTCAGCCACCCTCGTGAAGGGCAAGCCGCTTTTCCCCCGAAGGGTGTTAAGTCCGGTTTTGTGCTTGGTGTCTGTCCGTCAGATGAGCACCGGTATGGCAGAGTTGCGCTATGAAGTACATAAAGGCGATCCGGGCGGAGTAGCCTAATTCTGGCGTGATGCCAAGAAGGAATATCATGAAGCTACTCACCGCGTTACTCGCACTTTTTACCCTGCAAGGCTGCTCGACAAACTGGAAGGACAGCGCCGCAGTTGGGGAGTTATTCAAAAAAGCAGGCGTGACAGGAACTTTCGTACTATATGATGTCGATGCAGGCAGATTTGTCGGTCACAATCAGGCCCGTTCTATAGTGCGCTTCGTTCCTGCCTCTACCTTCAAGATTCCAAATAGCTTGATTGGCCTTTCTGTCGGAGCGGTAAATAGTGTTGATAATGTCCTGCCCTACGGTGGTAAGCCGCAGCCTTTCGATGCATGGGAAAAAGATATGGGATTGCGTGAGGCTATCGCGCTGTCCAATGTCCCTATCTACCAAGAGCTTGCCCGTCGCGTTGGCCTAGAGCGAATGCGCGCGAACGTCTCGAAGCTTGGCTATGGAAATAGGAATATAGGTGCGACCGTCGATACGTTCTGGCTTAAAGGACCGCTCAAGATTAGCGCAGTCGAGCAGGCCAGATTTCTGGCTAGGCTGGCTCAGAGCAAGCTGCCAATACGTGAGGATGTCCAAGAGAGTGTTCGAGAGATTGTCTATTTAGAGCAAGGTGATAATTGGCAACTGTATGGGAAAACGGGTTGGGAGAATGCGCCTGGCCGTGGTGTTGGCTGGTGGGTCGGATGGGTACAAAAAGATGATCGCGTGTATACCTTTGCATTAAATATCGACATTCAGGAGGCATCCGACGCAAGCAAACGTGTTGCGATTGGAAAAGCAAGCCTTGAAGCGCTGGGGATGCTGTGAGAGTTCAGGGCCTAAATCGGTGCCTCACCCTACCGCGTACCGCTCCGCGGCCCGCGTCGGGTGAACTTCGGCGGTATGTGTAAAAATCTATGAACATACCTGACAGCATGAAAGACGAATTAGGAGTGTGGAACAATGGACAAGGAATTGACCTTGAAAGCTGGATTAGTTGTTCGGGTAGTTTTTCCTTGGCTGTTGGCTATGTAACTATTTTCTGCCCTAAGTTCATTGAATTTGAAGACTATATTTTTCAAAGCGATGAACCGGTTGATGATCAATTTATTGAAAATATACGAGGTTTTGAAACCCGAGAAGGAAGCACTCCTGCGTCTGTGGAATGGGTAATAAATCATCTACATATAGCAGATTTACAATATCGTGGTTGTGAAGATATTTCTCCAGATAAGTTGATTGTATTAGGCAATGCACTAAAAGAAACCTACGAGGCAAGGCTAGCATACTTTTTCCCAAATAAGCCTTGCGTCGTTGAGTTTTATATTCCTGATAATCCAGAAGATTATGATGATTATCAATTATCTTTCTGGCAGAAAAAACACGAAGAAAATGCATAACAAACGCATAAACTCGGACCGCAAAAAGCTACGTTGCGCTCAGCTGTTTACGTCCGGTTATGCTTAACATTAGGCCACTTAACTTTCAACCAAGGAGCTTCAATTGAAAAAATCAGTAGCAATCATTGCCTACTCGCTGCTAGCAACCGCTGCGCTTGCAGGCGACCACGACGATCGCCAAACCCTCAAACTTTCCGAGGCTCAACGCGGTCATGTGCTTGAGGAAATGCGGGCTTTGTTATCCGGCACGCAAAACATCTTGGCCGCACTTTCCAAAGATGACATGGCAGCGGTTGCCCAACACGCCCGTCCTTTAGGTATGAGCATGGCGCATAAAGCCGAGGATCACCTCAAGGGTGTGTTGCCCAAAGAATTTATGGGGTTGGGCATGTCCTTGCATCAGGATTTTGATCAAATCGCTTCGGACGCGGAATCAAAAAAAGACCCTAAACTCACACTACGCCAATTGAGCGACTCCATGAGCAAATGCGTCGCGTGTCATGCGTCTTACCAAATTCGCACGGTGACAAAACCGCTTAGCCCCGGCCACAGTAAGCACTAACTCGATAAGGCGCAATTCATAAGGCGCAATAGGCAAAGCCGTATTGCGCCGCATGGAAATTAATCGAATGATTTTCTTCGTATTCTCGATGGCTGTTCCAGACCCCATTCTACCGCCTCCATAATCCCCATGGATGGGGTGAATGCAGAGAAATGACGGAATCATTTCCTGTCCTGGGAGGCATTCGTGACCTCGGCACACCGCTACGCTGCTCCTGCGTTGCCTACAGGGATGTAGGTACTTAGCGAGAGCAGGAGCGGAAGCTGCGCCTAAAGCGCCTACTGTTGGTGCTAAGCCACAGGGATGTGGCGAATGTCGAAAACGCAGGAGCAGTTTTCTACCTACCTCCTGCATGAGCCCCAGGGATGGGGTAAATGCAGATATTGCAGGAGCAAATATCTGCCCATGCAGCAACTGTGTTCAAAATCAAGCCTGATTGGCAAAATCAGGGTTCCACTCGCTGC
>NZ_JQKS01000037.1:0-47254 GCF_000746145.1 Methylobacter sp. BBA5.1 | reverse complement strand
GTTTCGCTCGCTCCAACGCGGCTTCTAATCCCTTTTCAACTAATCGCTGCCTAACTCTCTCTACCGTGCGCGTTGAAATGCCGAAGGCTTCACTGATCTGGCGATCTGTCCACTGACCTCCCAAGGGACTGACATCCGCTTTCAGGAGTATTTCCGCATGAAGCCTCTTGTAAGCCACCGCTTTTCCTCGCCGTACCAAGCCTTCCAAATCATTACGTTCTTCTTTACTTAGCCGGACTATATATTTCTTTGCTGCCAATTTCTCGGTTCCATTAACGGGGAAAGCAACAGATGTGGGGGCAATATCCGACATATCAAGTATGACTAAGTACTAGTACTCGGTCAGCCTTGTTCTGACGAGTAAAATTTGCGGAGTATCCGCATGCGAATAGTGCGAATACCCTCAGGGGGGGCACAAGTACCCATAGGGCATAAATGAATTCGCACCTACAGTTTATCCGCCATAATTAAATTGACTGAGTACTAGCCTGAATATTTCACCACGAAGGACATGAAGGCCACGAAGGCTTTGAAATTCAAATATTTGCCTATGTTTCCGTAGTAATTCATGAAGTCACGGGAAGAAAATGGCAACAACTTGATTTCCTTCGTGTTCTCTGTGTTCTCTGTGTCCTCTGTGGTTATTATGAAATATCCGGGCTAGTTACGCCCGGTTATTAAAATCTCCTGTTTCCGTCGGCACAGATTCAGGTAAACTTGAACTTTAGTTCTTGAGGAGCATTGTATGATGGTTACTCGGCGTAGATTTCTCGGTTATGCTGGAGCTAGTGCGATACTGGCAGGTTGCAGTCCTAATGCCTATCTTACCGCCCACCCGCTTGCCTCCTCAGAGGCGCAAGTTGCATCAACCGACCTGCAAGCCATGCAGGACCTTTCCCGGAACAAGGATCTTCTTCTGGGCTACCCCGTCAACATGAACACGCCGCCGAAGGCATTTTTCGATTGGCGCGGACAATTGTTCAATGCAGGCATTAATCAATTTGCGTTTAACAATGTCGGCGATCCTTATGAGGAAAGTCCCATTCCATTTAACACCCACCCGATGGAAACAGAACTCATAAGCCGTTTTTCTGGAATCTATGGTTTTAACCCGGAGAAGACCTGGGGATTTCTCACCAATAGCGGCACAGACAGCAATATGCATGGATTGTATATGGGCCGCACCATTCTCAAGAACCGCACTGGCTTGGTGCCAAAAATATATTTTACCAAGGAAGCACATTACTCCATTCAAATCCTGAGGGATCTTCTATTACTCGATTGGGTAGAAGTCGGTACTAATCCCGACGGCAGCATGGACGTTGAATCTCTCGCGCAGCAGCTTGATGAGTATCGGAATTATCCGGCCTTGGTCGTGGCAACCATAGGGACCACATTTAAAGGCGCCATAGATCCGATTGATGCCATCCGGGCCAAGCTGAAAGGGCGGGAAGCTTTTCTCCATCTGGACGCGGCGTTGTTCGGCGGCTATCTTCCGCATACAAAATTCGCGGCCGACATGTCTTATATGACAGCTCCCGACACGTCCGGTAAGCGACAGCCGCGCTATGACGCGCTTGCTGTATCGTGTCATAAATTTTTTGGCTTCCCCGCGCCCGCAGGCCTGTTTATGACGGGGTCACACATTTTCAAGGAATTCCATGCTTCTTTCAGCAAAGTGCATGACCCCGAATACATCCGCCATATTCCCGGCACTATCACTTGCTCCCGAGATGGGGTCAAACCAGCCGAGTTCTATTTTTTCAGCTCCGAATCAGCCTTTGCCAAGCAAGCGGAAGATGCTCGCGCAATGCTTCGCAATACGGATTATCTTATGAAAGAGCTGGAATCTCATTTTGCCCAGCTTCAACCAATGCGCGCAAACGATCGGTCTAATACGGTTTATTTTCGAAAACCGAGCGACGATATTGTCAACCGGTACTCACTGGCAACGATGGAACTGGAAATGGCCGGCAAACGTGAAGCTTACGCGCATGTAGTGGTCATGCCCCATGCCAGGAAGGCTGTGCTCGATCGCTTCCTGAATGACTTGAAGCAAGATGCTTGGGCTTGATTTCAATGCCGGCAACTCGCGTGCCTGCATTGTTTGGCCATTGCTCTATATGGCCGGGATTTTCTGGCTTTCCTCTATTTCAGGCCAAGGCACAGCAAACAATGGTTTAAGTCCGCTTGTTTGGATATCACCCAATTTTCAGAACCTTCTGCATCTGCCGCTATACGGCGGACTTGCCTGGTTGTGGCTTTGGAGCTTGCGTGATTGGGTTTCCAATGCTGTTTGCAGAACTCGATCCGCGCTGATCGTAACGATGGGTTATGGCTTGCTGGATGAGTGGCACCAAAGTTTCGTACCGGGACGTTACAGTTCTCTGACTGATGTCAGCTTTAACTTTATCGGTGCGATTATGGGAGTGCTGGCCTATAAAGCGTGGGTTTCCGTTAATAAAGGCCGTGAGCCGGATGAAGAATAAAACACAGAGTCACATAGCCACATCCGATCGTGGGATTTGGCTAAAAATGACTTCCTGAAACTGGAATCTTACATGAGATGTGCTGACCAAAAGTAGGCGCTCTAGGCGGCACATCCTATGTTTAAACAGGGACATTATTGACGACCAAATCCTTAGTAGGATGTGGCAAAATAGGGTGATCTACGAAACAGCGTGCTCCTGACAGATTTTTTCACTATCGCTTTGACTTAGCGGTCCTTTCGTTAAACCACAGCGATAACCTTCCGGAGTGTTCATGAAATATTTACACGTTTTGCACAGGCCAAAGGATTGCGATCGATTGGCTTTTTGCAGTGCCGAAAGCGCTTTGACAAAAACTTCTTCATGGCTACTGAAATCAATCTCTTTCAATATAGACGAAGCTTGATTGAATAATTCCGAAGGCCGGGCCTGCTTCAGGATGGACTCGCCCTCCGGCAGAAGCTCGAGGTGCACCATGCGCCGGTCATTCGCATCAGGCGTCTTTTTTATGAAACCTTTTTTTACCAGCAACAGCAGTGTTTGTGAGACTGTTCCTCGCGTCATGCCCAGATAATTAGTAACAGCCGCGGGCGTGTCGCTATACCGGTTGCAGCGCGATAAATAATCCAATACTTGTAAATGCACAGGCTGGAGCCCCAGTTCCGTACATTTCTTGCGCTCCTCGGAACGAATCAGCGCCGCCATCCGTTCAATCAGTTCAAATACATCAACTTTTTCCATAGAACCCATATAAACATTTGTCACACAGTTGACAACGAAAGATATCTTAACATATTCTTGCCCCGTATCGAATCGATACCATAATAAATTTAAGCGAGAATGTCTCCTGATTTTTTTTGTTATGCAATCAAAAGCCATTATTTATGTGTTGCCAAACCGCATAAATACCGACTTAGGAGTTTCACTCCTCAAGGATGATTATAATATCCTAATTTTAAGCATAGTTATTGTACCGGCGACTGTTCGCCGGTTTTTTTTATAGGACTTGAAGTTATGTCTATTTCACATGTATTCGACACTTATGCAAAAACGGAGAAAGGCAGGATTATGCATTTCGATGTAGTCCTTGATGAGAAAGATCAAGAGAAGGCCTTGAATTATGCCAAACAATGGCTGCAAAGCATAGGTCAAGAAAACGCTACCGTCACGCAAGCGAACTGCTGCTTTTGTCACAGCGCGGAAGCGCCTGCTGATCTAAGAGCGCAAATCGACAAACAGGGCTATGCAATTTATAAACTGGAAGGTTGTCCGAAATAAAAATACAGGGCTCAGCTACGCCTTCTGAGCGTATCCCCCCCTTGATTTTTATTATTTCTTAAGATTATTGACAATATCTATAGGCAGCGGAAAAACAATCGTCGATGATCTATCCCCGGCAATTTCAGTCAGGGTTTGCAGATACCTAAGCTGTATGGCCTGTGGTTGCTGGGCAAGGATATTAGCCGCGGACAAAAGTTTTTCCGATGCCTGCATTTCACCTTCCGCATGAATGATTTTGGCGCGACGGGTACGCTCGGCTTCAGCCTGTTTGGCTATCGCCCGAATCATGCTTTCATCAAGGTCAACATGCTTGATTTCCACATTGGCCACCTTAATGCCCCAGGCATCGGTCTGCTGATCCAGGATAGTTTGTATATCCATATTCAACCGGTCTCGTTGTGCCAGCATTTCGTCCAGTTCGTGCTGCCCCAGGACGGAACGCAATGTCGTCTGGGCCAACTGACTGGTCGCCTCAAGAAAGTTCTCAACCTGAATAATGGCTTTATCGGGCTCGATAACCCTGAAATAGACCACGGCATTAACTTTTACAGAGACATTATCGTGGGAGATAACATCCTGGGACGGCACATCCATGACGATAGTCCGCAAATCCACACGCTCCATCTGCTGAATCAATGGGATTACGATAATCAACCCGGGGCCTTTCACACTATAAAAACGCCCGAGGAAGAAAATGACACCGCGCTCGTATTCTCTCAGAACCCTGAAGGCGCTGATTAAAAAAATCAATACGATACCGCCGACGATATACCAGAAATATGCAAACATTATTTGTACTCCTCTTTAATCGGACTAACCAATAAAGTCAGGCCATCCAGACCCGTCACCTTGACTTTCTGTTCCTTGCCTATCGCGCTGGCGCTACGGGCCTGCCAGATTTCACCATGAATACGAATCATGCCGGCGCCGGTAAAGTCTTCGAGAGCCATGCCTGTCTCACCTATTAACCCTTCCCTGCCGCTGACGACCGGCACCTGCCTGGACTTAAACAATAACCCCAAAGTAAGAATAAAAAAGGCGGCGCTGCTCAGGGCAACAGCCCCGATAATAGCCGGATTAATACCGAACCCCGGTTGGTCGGTATCGATAAGAATCACCGAACCCACGATAAAAGCCAGTAAACCGCCAAAGCCTAGAATGCCGAAACTGGGCTCGAAGGCTTCCGCAACCATTAACGAGATTCCCAACAGAATCAACGCCACGCCGGCATAATTAATCGGTAATAACTGAAAGGCAAATAATGCGAGCAATAAACAGATGCCGCCGATTGTGCCCGGCACGATGGCACCGGGATTGGAAAATTCCAGAATCAACCCGTAAATGCCGATCAGCATTAGCAGGTAGGCGATATTAGGGTTGGTAATAACAGATAACAGTTCACTGCGCCAATCAGGATCTATCCGTTTTATCACAGCCCCATCGGTCAATAATGTGACGTCCTGGCCCAACACATTGATTTTACGGCCATTCAGTTGCTTTAATAAATCAACCTGATCGGTTGCGATTATTTCAATGACCTGCTTGGCCAGCGCTTCTTCGGCGGGAATACTCACGGCCGCGCGCACCGCCTGCTCGGCCCAGTCCGCATTCCTTCCGCGCATCTGAGCCAATCCGCGGATATAAGCCACGGCATCATTGACAATTTTGTGCGTCATGGAACTTGCTGCGCCTGGCGTTTCATCCTTGGCATCTTTGTCATCCTTATCATCAAAACCGCCTGGACCCAGCATTTGCACCGGCGTGGCCGCCCCCAGGTTGGTGCCAGGCGCCATGGCGGCAACGTGGCTGGCATAGAGAATGTAGGTACCGGCACTGGCGGCCCGAGCGCCGCCGGGAGCAACATAAGTGACAACAGGGACCCGCGAAGCGATGATTTTTTTGATGATGTCGCGCATGGAAGTATCCAGTCCGCCGGGCGTATCCATGCGAAAAAGCACACAAACAGCGCCCTCTTCGGCGGCTTTATCGAGATTTCTACTGATATAGTCAGTGATGGCAGGGCCTATCGCCCCGTTAATCTCAAGCTGGATAACGGTTGCGGCTTTGTCTGGCTGGATGTCGTCGTCTGTTTCGGCTTGCAGCATGGGAGCCAGAATCATCAGGAAAACAAAGATAGCCTGTCTCATCATCGTCATAATCATTGTTTTCCTCTACCATCTGATACCTAAAAGCAAAGTGGATTCGGTATTTTTGCTAGTCCTCAACACTATAGCATTGAACAAAAAAAGCCGCATTAGTTCGAATAAACCGGCGCCTATCAACATGGGCTTGATTTTTAGTTTTAATCGGGGTAAATGTTTAGCCATGCACTGCCTCTATCCCACAGGATTTTATGAGTAAAAACCAGTTACGCGTGGTGACTTACAACATCCATAAAGGCTTCAATATCGGCAACCGTCGATTCGTTCTGCACCAGATACGCGAAGCACTGATTGGCACAGGCGCCGATCTGTTGTTTCTACAGGAAACACAGGGCGAACACAGCTTACATGAAAAAAAGATACTGGACTGGCCTGACCTTTCCCAGTCGGAATTTTTGGCCGATGGCGGCTGGCCGCATTTTGCCTACGGTAAAAACGCCATATATAGCGCGGGTCATCATGGCAATGCCATTCTCAGCAAATATGATCTGGAGTTCTGGGAAAATGTGAATGTTTCACCTTATCCCTGGGCCAGTCGCAGTCTTTTGCATGGCGTTATCAACGTTCCCGCTGTCAATAAAACCGTCCATATCGTCTGTATTCATTTCGGCCTTATGGGAACTGAGCGCCGGCGTCAGGTCGAAACATTATGTAACCGCATAGACAGCCATATACCGCATGATGCGCCGTTGATCGTAGCCGGCGATTTTAATGACTGGATGGGGTTGATCGAGCGCCATTTTCATGACCATTTGAAATTAAAAGAGGTATTTCGGACTTTACATGGGCGTCATGCACGAACTTTTCCTGCCTGGATGCCTTTTTTACCGATGGATAGAATTTATTATCGAGGCCTTGAACCGGTTGTCTGCAACCGGCTGGGCCAGTTGCCCTGGCGTTTGCTGTCGGATCATGCCCCGCTGTCTGCAACTTTTCAGTTATGACTATGAACCTGAAGCCGAACCCGGAATTATTAACCCTGCCCAATTTGTTGACCTGTTTCCGGTTTGTGATCGCACCGGTGCTGTTATGGCTGGCCTGGCACGGCTACGAAAACCCGTTTCTGGTTTTACTGGCGGTCGCTTTTCTTTCCGATGCACTGGACGGCATCGCCGCACGCCTGACCGGGCAAGTGACTCAATTTGGCGCCATGCTCGACAGCTGGGCCGATGTCATCATCTATTTAATTATCGCCATCAGTGCCTGGTGGCTGTGGCCCAATGTGGTTAAGCGTGAATTGATTTATGTCATTCTGATAATCAGCAGCTATCTGCTGCCTGCCATCGTAGGCATAATCAAATTCGGCTCCTTTACCAGCTACCATACATGGATGGTCAAATTCGCGGCGGCGACGATGGCGCTGACATTGTATATCTTGTTTCTGGGTGGTCCGGCCTGGCCATTCCGAATCGCATCCATCATTTGTGTGCTTGCCGCCGCCGAAGAAATTGCCATTACGCTGCTGCTCTCCGAGAAGCGCTCAAACATTTCGTCCCTCTGGAATGTTTTAAAAAACTTAACCCGGAAATCTTCACAACCCAATCGGCACAATCAATGAGCTCATCCCAGGAATGCATCTACTCACCATGCATCCGCAAATGCTGCCTGGATAATGATGATATCTGTCTTGGTTGTTTTCGTGCTCTCAATGAAATTATCATCTGGACCCAACTAGACGAGAAAACCCGCCTGCAGTTGCTTGAAAAGGCAAAAATTCGTCAACAGCAGCGCAAGAACAGCAATTGTTTTTAAGAGTGCGCAACCAAACAAGCGTTATCTTGTCATTATTATTGGTTAATTATAAAAAAGGGGATTACCTATGAATGTCCTGGCCAGTAAAAAATGTGAAGCCTGCGAAATTGGTGCGCCTTTATTGACTCATGAAGAAATTGACGAACTTATGCCGCAATTGAAGAACTGGATAATAATTGAAACGGACGGCGTCCGGCATCTGTCCCGGACATTCAGGTTTAACAACTTTAAAGAAGCCTTGTCTTTTACCAATAAGGTCGGCACTCTGGCTGAACTGGAAGGCCATCATCCTTCTATTACAACGGAGCGGGGACAAGTAACGGTCTGCTGGTGGTCTCGAAAGATAAAAGGCCTGCACCTTAATGATTTTATAATGGCCTCTAAAACTGATACCCTTACTCAACCCGCGCATGAAGACAATGCAATTAAAAATAAGTACCGGCAGGGTTTGGGCCTGGGACTTAATTTCTGGTAAACCATGCCCCATGCCGGACAGATAGCCATTATCGATAATCGGAATTTTTGAAGTAAACAAGAGCGCCATCATGAAACAATTACATCGAAAAGACCTGTTTGGCTGGTCGGTTTTTGATCCAGAACGCAATCTGGACTTTCACAGTGTGCTTTGGATACGCGATGACGGCAATGTTCTGATCGACCCTTTGCCCTTATCCGAACATGATCACAGCCATCTACAAAGACTGGGCGGTGCCGGTTTCATCGTCATTACCAATAGCGACCATTGCCGCGATGCCGAACATATTGCCAGCATTACAGGCGCTGTGCTTTGCGGCCCCGCTGCCGAGGAAGATACATTCCCTCTGTCCTGCAGTCGCTGGCTTTATGATAACGAAGAGATCGTTCCCGGTTTGGTTGCTTATGAGCTTGAGGGCTCTAAAACACCGGGAGAGCTTGCCTTGGTTCTGGAACATACTACACTGATAACAGGCGATTTGATTCGCTGTCATGTCGGCGGTGAATTATGCCTGTTGCCGGAAAGCAAGCTGACGGACGTGGACAAGGCTATTCATTCGGTCAAACGCCTGGCTGATTTGCCAGGCATTAAAGCCGTGTTAACCGGCGATGGCTGGCCGCTGTTCAACCATGGCGCCGAAGCGTTGCATCGCCTGGCCAGATCCCTTTAACATCAATCGTCTACCTGGCATAATTTTATAGCTTGACCGGGCTTGTCTTGGCTGTACCAAAACAAGAGTTCCTGCAGAACCCAACCCCACACGTTATGCATTAGCCCCTGACAACGGAATTCAGTGATCTAGTAATGGTTAGAATTATTGGCCTAAAGTTATACAGTCTTTTGTTTTTTATCCTCTTAAGCTGTTTTATTATTATCTATAGCCATGTCAATCTTGCAACTACAGGCAACACGGCGACCCAATCCCAAATACTTATACCCCCCCAGTCATTTCGCCAGGTCTCCTACTATAATGACATCAAGCCCATCCTGGATTCGCGTTGCGTCGCTTGTCATTCCTGTTATGACTCGCCTTGCCAGCTTAAGCTTAGTTCGTTTGAAGGGGTAGACAGAGGCGCGAGCAAAAAAACGGTATATGATCATGAAAGATTAATCGCCCAGGAACCGTCCAGGCTATACATTGACGAAACCACGACCGCAGGCTGGCGGGAAAAAGGTTTTTTTCCCGTTCTGAACGAACAAGCCCCATCGCCCGAGACCAACCTGAACAACTCGCTGATTGCTAAATTATTACAGTTAAAGCGTGACAATCCCTTGCCATCCAGCGGCAAATTGCCAAAGTCCATTGAACTTGATCTGGAGCGATCATTACAATGCCCCAGTCCCGATGAATTTCAAAAATACCGGCAAGATCATCCGCTTTGGGGGATGCCCTATGGCCTGCCTCCGCTTACCCGGGATCAGGAAAATACGCTTTTAAGCTGGTTACAGGCTGGAACTAAACCTGATGTTCAGCATGTCTTATCTTCCGCGGCCGAAGCTGAGATTGAAAAATGGGAACTATTTTTTAATGCCCCGTCATTAAAGTCGCAATTGGTCGCCCGCTATATTTATGAACATTTGTATATCGGTGACATGCATTTTAAGGGTCATCCGGCTAACGAATTTTATAAGCTGGTCCGTTCCAAAACGCCGCCGGGACAAGCCATAGAAGAACTGAAAAGCATTCGTCCATTCGATGATCCCGGCATCGACCGGTTTTATTATCGGTTGCGCCCCATTACCTCCACTATTGTCGACAAAAACCATTTTGTTTATGAATTGAGCGACAATAGGATGCGACGCTTACAGGAGCTATTTTTCAAACCCGACTTCACAATAACGAAACTGCCAGGGTATGACCCTCAGTCAGCCGCCAATCCGTTTAATACCTTCAGCGAACTGCCGGCTATTTCGCGCTATCAATTCCTGCTCGACGATGCCCAGTATTTTTTCTCCGGTTTCATCAAAGGCCCGGTTTGCCGGGGGCAGGCCGCGGTTAATGTTATCCGTGATCAGTTCTGGATAGCCTTCATCAAACCTCAAAACGACTTTATGCAGGAAAGCACTGAATTCCTGGCCGAAAACAATCACTACCTGCGCATGCCCGCTTCCGAAGGCGAAAAGATCGGCTTAATCTCATGGCTCGACGTTAATAAGCTGCAGCAGCAATATGTCGATAAGAAAGAAACCTTTATTCATAAGGCCTTGCTAAGGCATCATGATGTCGATTTCAATCTGATATGGGATGGCGACGGTCATAATGATAATGCCCTGCTAACGGTCTTTCGGCATTTTGACAACGCGACTGTTGTGAAGGGACTGGTGGGCAAAACACCGCTGACAGCCTGGGTCGTCGACTACCCCCTGTTTGAGCGCATTCATTATCTGCTCGTGGCCGGTTTCAACGTCTACGGCACGGCAGGACACCAGGTAACCACGCGCTTGTATATGGATTCATTACGCATGGAGGCTGAAAATAATTTCCTCCGGTTTATGCCAGTGCAGTACCGAAAAGCGATGCGTGATTCCTGGTATCAAGGCATCGATGCCAAACTGTTCAGCTTCTTCGAAAAGCCCTTGTATGGCATCAGCAAAGAAACGGCTATCAGTTATGAGACCAATGATTACAAAAAGGAGTTTTTTGAAAAAATCCAGCAACGCCTGGGCCCTGCGGCCGGAGAGCCCGACTTGATTAATCGCTGCATGCAAGAGCCCTGCATCGGAAAGAACAGCACTGACGATCAGCGACAAACAGATGCCATGATACGCCAATTAGCCAATTTAAAAGGTCATGAAATTCAAGCCCTGCCTGAAGTATCATTTTTGCGCGTAACAACAGACAACCCTGACAAGGACCTCGTCTACACGCTGATCCGCAACCAAAAACTTTTGAACGTCTCGTTTATATTTGCTGAAAACCTGAGGCGAGAGCCTGAGAAAGATACGTTGACCGTTGTACCCGGGTTTCTCGGCAGTTATCCGAATATATTTTTGAGCGTGCAAAAACAGCAGTTGCCGGCTTTCATCGAGCAACTGAAACATACCCGAACCGAGTCAGAAAAAGACTTGCTTTACGGGCGTTATGGTATCCGCCGCAATAATCCGCGGATTTGGCAATACTATGATTGGTTTAATCAGAAGTACCTGAATGAACAGCCTGAAACCGCCGGACTTTTCGATATGAACCGGTATGAAAATTTGTAACAGTAAATAAACCGGCAAGCTGACCTGTCTTATTCCTGTCGGCTTAGCCGCCTGGATTAGTTGAACTTTCTAATGTATCAGCCTGTCCTTGATAAAAATCGCTCAGTACCTGAAGGTAGAAAACAATGGACATAATTGATTCGCGCAGAGGCTCACGGCGCACCTTGGCAAACCGACGCATAACTGACAGACGTACCTGTCCTTATCAATTCGGCTCACCGGAATGGGTGGAAAATATACAGAAGAATTATCTGGCATGGCCAAAGTCTGATCGCCGTATGAAGGAAAGGCGCACCGAAGACCGGCGCGTACTGGATCGCAGGCAACAGCCACTTCCCGATCGTAGCCGCTACGAAAAAGAGCACCCGTGGCTCTTGCTTGCTCCCGAAGAAAGAGAGTTGATTAAATCTTTATACTTAAACGATATGGAATAGCCGACTTTTGCCGGAAGGTCTTGCTGAAAGACTATAAGCAGGTTCCGTTATAGCGGCCGTTTATTCACCGAAAGACTATCTTTGAGTCTCTAATGAAGAGGAACTCCGTAAAGAACTACACGTGAGTAACTATTTCTTGTATATGTAACCATTACCATGAGTTTGTAGCATTCTTTTCATGGCACGAGTTGAACCATAGACCTCCCGTTCAGCTTAAATTAATTGCGCCCATGGAGATAATGAGCAAATACATGGTCTATATTGGTGTTGTATTTATAAAACAGGACAAACCATTGTGGGGGTTGTGATGAGTATATTTGAGCGCTATACATCAAAATTTGAAGAATTGAAGGAGGAAGAATTAACGCTTCCGGAATACCTGGATCTGTGCAAAAAAGATCCTCTAACCTATGCGAGTCCCGCAGAGCGAATGCTGGCCGCTATCGGCGAACCGGAACTGCTGGACACGCATAACGACTCCCGACTCAGTCGGATTTTTTCCAATAAAGTCATAAAAATTTACCCCGCTTTCCGCGAATTTTATGGCATGGAAGAAGTGATTGAGCAAATAGTCTCTTTCTTCAGGCACGCGGCACAGGGCCTGGAAGAGAAAAAACAAATCCTTTATCTGCTCGGCCCGGTCGGCGGCGGCAAATCATCCCTGGCTGAAAGGCTTAAGTCGCTGATGGAGCAAACGCCTTTTTACGCTATTAAAGGCTCCCCTGTGTTCGAATCGCCGTTAGGGCTATTTAATGTCGAGGAGGACGGCGACATTCTTGAAAAAGATTATGGTATTCCCAGACGCTACCTCAACACAATCATGTCGCCTTGGGCTACTAAACGCCTGCATGAATTCAATGGCGATATACGCCAGTTCAGAGTCGTTCGCATACGCCCATCCATCCTGAGACAAATTGCCGTTGCCAAAACCGAGCCGGGCGATGAAAACAACCAGGATATTTCATCATTGGTAGGGAAAGTCGATATCCGTAAACTGGAAAAATATTCTCAGGATGATCCCGACGCCTACAGCTATTCCGGCGGTTTGTGCCGGGCCAACCAGGGCTTGCTTGAATTCGTCGAGATGTTCAAGGCTCCTATCAAGGTTCTGCATCCCCTGTTGACGGCAACACAGGAAGGCAACTACAAAGGTACTGAAGGGTTCCCGGCAATTCCGTTCCAGGGCATTATTCTTGCGCACTCGAATGAATCGGAGTGGCTGGCGTTCAGGAACAATAAAAACAACGAGGCGTTTCTCGACCGCATTTATATCGTCAAAGTGCCCTACTGCCTGCGCGTTTCGGAAGAAATAAAGATTTACAACAAACTGCTCGAAAACAGCTCTCTGCATGATGCCCCATGCGCACCCGGCACGCTGCAAATGATGGCGCAGTTTGCCGTGTTGTCCCGACTGAAAGAACCTGAAAACTCCAACATCTTCTCCAAAATGCGGGTTTACAATGGCGAGAACCTCAAAGATACCGATCCCCATGCCAAGTCCTATCAGGAATACCGCGATTATGCCGGTGTCGATGAAGGCATGACGGGGCTGTCCACGCGTTTTGCGTTCAAGATTCTATCCAAGGTTTTCAACTTCGATAATACCGAAGTCGCGGCCAACCCGGTTCATCTGTTGTATGTCATCGAACAGCAAATCGAGCGTGAACAGTTCCCTGCGGATGTTGAAGAAAGGTATCTGTCTTATCTTAAAGGCTACCTGACACAGAAATATATAGAGTTTATCGGCAAGGAAATCCAAACGGCTTATCTGCAATCCTATTCGGAATACGGTCAGAATATTTTCGACCGCTATGTCACTTATGCCGATTACTGGATACAGGATACCAATTACCGGGACCCCGATACCGGCGAAATGTTCGATCGGAGCGCCTTGAATGAAGAGTTGGAAAAAATCGAAAAACCTGCGGGCATCAGTAATCCAAAAGATTTTCGCAACGAAATTGTGAACTTTGTCTTGCGAGCGCGTGCCAAACACGGAGGTAAAAACCCGGCTTGGACCAGTTATGAAAAACTGCGCACGGTAATCGAAAAGAAAATGTTTTCAACCACTGAAGATCTGTTACCGGTTATTTCCTTTAATGCCAAGGCATCGCCTGAAGATCAGAAAAAACATGAAGAGTTTATTGATCGCATGATTGAAAAAGGTTATACAGAAAAACAGGTACGCTTACTCAGCGAATGGTATTTAAGAGTACGTAAATCGTCTTAAACCATGAGGAGAAATTTGTGACTCAAATTGTAGATAGACGCCTGAACGGAAAGAATAAGAGTGCCGTTAACCGGCAGAAATTTATTCGCCGTTTTCGCAACCAGATTAAAAAAGCCGTTGCCGACGCTGTAACCGAGCGTAGCGTGACCGATCTGGATAAAGGTGAAAAGGTTTCTATCCCCGCAAGAGACACCTCTGAACCTTTCTTCCATCATGGTCAGGGTGGCTATCGGGAAAGCATTCATCCAGGCAATAAAGAATTTCGGCAGGGCGATAAAATCGCGCGCCCCGAGGATGGCGCCGGACAAGGTCAAGGCAGTCAAGCCTCCAACACCGGCGAAGGACTGGATGAATTCGTTTTTGAGCTGACCCGTGAAGAATTTCTGCAATTCTTTTTTGAAGATCTTGAATTGCCTAATCTGGTCAAGACCAAACTGGCGACTATACACGAAACCAAAAAGGTGCGAGCCGGACATACCAGCGAAGGGATTCCCACCAATATCAATATTCTTCGTTCATTACGGGGGGCCTTGGGTCGGCGCATCGCCCTACGCGCCCCTCATATCAACAGTATTGCCGAAGCCGAAACGGAACTGGAGGATTTGCTCAAGCGCCATAGTGAGACCGATGCCGTGGTTATTGCACTACGCGAGGAAATCAATCGGCTCAAAAGAAAAGTCGACCAGATTCCTTTTATCGATACCTTTGACTTGCGTTATGACAACCGTATAGACAGGCCCAAACCCACGACTCAAGCAGTCATGTTCTGCGTTATGGATGTCTCGGGCTCCATGGGGCCTGAAGAAAAAGACATGGCAAAACGGTTCTTCATGTTGTTATATCTGTTTCTGACCCGAACGTACGAAAAAATCCAGGTTGTCTTCATTTCCCACCATACCGAAGCCAGCGAAGTCGATGAAGAAACCTTCTTTTATTCCAGGGAAACCGGTGGTACGGTCGTATCCAGCGCGCTCAATTTGATGGGCAAGATTATTCAGGAACGTTTTCCAACCTCCGAATGGAATATTTATGCCGCGCAGGCTTCCGATGGCGATAACTGGGATAACGACTCAAAAGACTGCACGCAAATACTATCCGAGCAGATCATGCCTTATATGCAATATTACGCTTATATTGAAATTACCGAAGACAGACATCAGAACCTCTGGCATGAATATCTGACGCTGAAAAGCAAATGGAGCAATTTCGCCATGCAGCGTATCGCAGGAGTCGCTGATATTTATCCCGTATTCCGCAAACTTTTTGAGAAGCAAAGCGCATGAGCATGAATAGAAAGCCCCTCTCGGAAACATCGGAATGGACATTTGAGCTGATAGAAAAGTATCACGCGCAAATAGCCCGTATCGCCAATAATTTTGGATTGGATACCTACCCGGTTCAACTGGAAATTATTACAGCCGAACAAATGATGGACGCCTATGCTTCAGTTGGCATGCCCATTGGTTACAGTCATTGGTCCTTCGGCAAGGAATTCGCTAAAAACGAAAAGCGTTATAAAAGAGGCCAGATGGGATTGGCATACGAAATCGTGATCAATTCCAATCCATGCATCGCCTATTTAATGGAAGAAAACAGCATGACCATGCAGGCGCTGGTTATCGCGCATGCCGCCTACGGCCATAATTCCTTTTTCAAAAAGAACTATTTATTCACGACCTGGACCAGCGCGGATTCCATTATCGACTATCTACTGTTTGCCAAAAACTATATTGCGGACTGCGAGGAACGTTACGGAGAAGAACGGGTTGAGGCCATACTCGATTCTTGTCATGCCTTAAAAAACTTTGGCGTGGATCGATACAAACGCCCATCAAAATTATCGCTGCAGGAAGAGCAAGCCCGGCAACGGGATCGTGAAGCCTATCTGCAATCCCAAGTTAATGAATTATGGCGTACTATCCCCACCAAGGAAGTGTTGCGTGATGAAATTGAAGAAGAAGCCCGGTTTCCCGAAGAACCCCAGGAGAATATCCTTTACTTCATCGAGAAAAATGCACCTTTCCTGGAACCTTGGCAACGCGAAATTATCCGTATCGTCCGCAAAATTTCCCAGTATTTTTATCCTCAGCGACAGACTCAGGTAATGAACGAAGGCTGGGCCACGTTTTGGCATTACACGATCCTGAATCAGCTTTATGATGAAGGGCTGGTGACGGATGGCTTTATGATTGAATTCCTGCAATCGCATACCAATGTAATTTATCAGCCACCTTTCGACAGCAAATACTACTCAGGCATCAACCCCTACGCGCTGGGTTTTGCCATGATGAGCGATATCCGCAGGATCTGTGAAAATCCGACGCCAGAAGATAAACACTGGTTCCCGGAAATAGCCGGTAGCGACTGGAATAAGACGTTACATTTTGCCATGCAAAATTTTAAGGATGAAAGTTTTATCAGCCAGTATTTGTCGCCTAAAGTCATTCGCGACCTCAAACTGTTTTCTATCCTGGATGATTCCAGGGAAAGAGAGATTGCAGTGACCTCCATCCATGATGAAGACGGTTATCAATATATCCGCCAGGCATTATCTGAACAATACAATCTGGGCAGCAATGAACCCAATATCCAGGTTTATCATATCGATCGCAAAGGCGACCGCTCATTGACTTTACGTCATACCCAGTATCACCGAATGCCATTAGCTAAAAATGCTGATGAGGTGCTGAAACATGTCGCAAGACTCTGGGGATTCGATGTCCGTCTTGAAACACTTGAAGAGGATGGGTCTGTGTTTACTGCATTTGAATGCAATCTGTAACTTAAATCTCGAGTACTGAACAGGCTCGTTCAAGAGCCTGCGACAACCTGCAGCCTTCTTCTAGTACTCAGTCAATTTAATTATGGCGGATAAACTGTAGGTGCGAATTCATTTATGCCCTATGGGTACTTGTGCCCTTCAGGGTATTCGCACTATTCGCATGCTATGGATACTCCGCAAATTTTACTCGTCAGAACAAGGCTGACTGAGTATTAGGACAACAGATGCCCTGGCATTTATCGCTTCATACAGCGCACTGTTGTTACAGTGCGCTGGCAAAATATGGTCAATAAATGGCCAACTCTGGTTGCGACAGCCGATTGCAAAGCTTTAAGCGCATCAGGCTTTCGCAAAGGACTCTATCCAACATACAAAACCGCGCTCAACCATCTAATCATAAAAACGCCCTCCGTGGTTTATCAGCTAATACTGACTGAATAAGAAAATTTACGTTTTCGGCTTTGGCCTATAATAGATAAACCCGCTAATCCCAAAGCAAACAAAATAAAGCTATTTGGCAGAGGAACCGCTGTCGGGACTTTTAAAGGTGCGCCGCCGAAAGACAGAATGGTTTTCGCGGCAGCATTGAAATTATGCTTCCAGATATTTCCGGCATTATCAACCGGATCAAAACCGATAAATAACTCAGGCAATAAAAGAGAATCAAGTCCAGTCTTGCTGAGATAGTCACGTAACCAATTTGAGTTATTTCCATCGGCTTCAAGAATATTAAGTATCGGAGCAAACATGTTAAATCCTTGGCTTTCGAATAATCGATCATCGAAAACCAGATTCGGCAGACTAGCCCTATACAGGACATTCCCATTTTTATCGACAAGCCTTAGCTCTTTACCGGCAAAATACTCGCGCCCGTCATAACTGGTTATGAGTTGTAACGGATCAATCTCCAGCATGCCGCCATTTAGTGGATCATTTTCGTAATGTTGATTGAACTCATTGGTAAGCGTATTAATGGATAAATCATCAAACGATAATATCTTGCGGTCCGCATCCCAATGAACCTGGCCGCTTTTACTATCTGGTGCAAAATGCCCTATCTTGTCTTCGACCTGATAGGCAGCTGCTGGAGGTGCTTCATATGATATCTCGGTATGGGTATTATCGATACCCAGCACCACTAAACCATTGTGGGTCAGTAAAGGAATATCCACATTCAGGGCCTGCGCATCTTCTTTTAACATGAGTTGATTCTGAAAATGCATTATATTGTCGTCAAACCAGTTTCTCAGAGAGTCGGCTACATTAAAATCACCTAAAAATTCCGTTGTGTGTTTCCCGTTTTCCACAAAAGTAAAAAATCCGTAGCTGGACGTTGTACGCAAACCCGATGCCGACAGCTGTGTGATATTGATCGTATCGCTAATATAAGCAAAAGCAGAAACAGGCTCTGTCTTTAAATTAAATTTCGTGAAGTCCCAGTTAAGGTTTAGAAAAGAGGATGTTGTGTTTGTGAGATTGACTACCGAACCATGGCCAATGGCTGCCCCTTTTGAAAAAAGAGGCTCGGCCGAAAATGCTCCAGACGCAGTGTGAAAGGTATTATGAAATGTTGCTGTCGTTTCCCCGTCATTAGGAATCTGTACCATGGCTGACGCTATGGCGCTGTGCATTGTCGGGGATGTCTGCTGGCCTGTGCTGGTGCTAACCGCCCTCGTATACGTTTCGCTGCTGGCATTGGCAAGGCTATACAAAGGCACACTGTCGGGAATTGAGACTGTTATTACCAAATCACTCGATGTTTCTGCGAACGGTATTGATGTTGCTTGAGCATTTAAAGATAAAGATGAAGCGACTATAAATAAGCCCGTTAACTGAAATATGATGATCCTATGAGTATTCATTAAATTACTCCCTCTGAAGATTGAATAACTGATACTGCGCTGTTCTTATTTCTTGAAACTAACAAGCCTGATAAGCTGCTTTAAAAAATTCTCCTATAAAACAAAATGATTGAATATTTATATTCAAGCGCCTTTTCACGGCCTGCTGGCCAACTGCATACCGCATATATCGCTTAAATTCAGATTACCTGAAAAGCATCTTCGTTTCGGTAATCAACCTATTCAGGCGGTTGCCTTTGTATTACGGCCATGAAATTCTTTTTTTTCTTAATAAATTCAAAGTCCTTATTAACTGTAAATCAGCAATCTATCAGAGGATGAGTAGAACTTGATATTATTAAAGACGAAATCAGTTATTTATCTCTTGCATCAATAAATTTGCTGCCAGACAGGAAGTCTCTGCCCTTTGCTTGCTGAAATCATCGTATTTAAGACGACGAAACTAATACGCAAGGATCGGTAGAACGCTAAATTGTTTATGGATTAATGTTCCGAGCCTTCGCTGGATCGAAACAAAGAATATAGGACTGCCAGCAATGGTGATGATTGTATTGGTGAGACTTTATGCGCTAAATGCTCCCAAATTTAATTCAGTGAAGCGATAAGCTTAATTATTCATGATGTGTTACTGCTCTGTTAAATCGGCAAGCAGCCATGTCATAAATTGATTTGCCAATCACTTATGCGGTCTTTATCTCTGTTTTGATAAAATACATCAAGCAGACCGTCACCCTTTCACTATCACTTTTTGAGGAAATCATAATGTGAGCATACTGCTGAGGTCAAGCTTTTTAGGGCGCTGAGTCAAGGCGCTAATTTATAACTTTTCCATGCAGCAATATTAAGATGTTTGAAATGCTGGCGCGGCCATATCATAGCTATTAAACCTGGCTGGCTTTCGATGATTCAAGGGGTGGGGTTTGACATTCAACAATCGTGATTTTCTATACTCACCTGTCTTGGACATGCGTTAGACGCACTGATTGCATACTGCAGCAACCTGATGAATTTGTTGATAGTCTATTATCTCTAAGGCAGCACTTAAAATCAGCGGTAATCAATCAAGCACTGCAGACGTAAGCGCACACTACGAGGAGGAGTTTCAGCCCACCTTTGTGCAGCCGCTAAAACGCCTCCGGTTGTTTTGTGCGTAAAAAGAGATAGGAGAAGCTAAAGTTCCGATTTAAAAGGAATATCAAACCTGAATGGAATGGTTACGTTTAAAAAATAATCAGGTGATGACTCCGTCAGACCGATACCGCCGAGAACGGAGAAAAATAATCTGTGCCCGATGGTCGATGAAGCACCAAAAGTAAAGGCGCTCGAAACACCGTCACTGCCTGGCAATTCAATATCATTAATCTTGGTTTCTTGAATAAATGCCTGCTGTAAACCGATATTCAAAGAGGTCTGCGGACTGGCTGCCAATATTGCGGAGACCGAGAAATTAACCTGATCACCCGGTTCTATACCATTTCTCTCCAAGCTTGTTTGATAAGCGACTCTACCGGTAAAAGCCAGCGGATCCTGACGTTTTAGGAATGTTAATGAACCAATGAAATCGTCAAATCCGATTCCCGTTGAAACATTATTGTCAGTAATATTGCCACTCGCGGAATCCCATGTAAACCGGGCTATTACATCCGGAAGCCAATCACTCTCATGCATTAAGGTTTTAGCAATGCCGACACTCACATCACCAAAAGTTGAAGCACTGGATTTCATATCATTAGGGAATGCTCCGGGTATCGAGGTGACCACGGATTGTTCGATAAACCGGCCGGGAATACGCATTTCAGCCTGAGATTCAAAAGGCAGGCCAATCAGTAATGTTGCACCTGCATCGATTTCGTCTCGGCGGACGCGTTGGTTGAGTACTAGCCCTCCTGCAGTGGCCAAAATAGGCGTATCAGCTTCTCTCCGTGTGTAGGTTGCATAGGGTTGAATTTCTGCCAGACCAAAGGGTAACAGTAAAGCACCAGTTTGGACTAATGTACGTTCCAATGCGCGTTGGGCTGCATCTTCATCTATTTCAAAACTACCTGGAGCTGAACTGGCTGATTGCTTGTTAGCCGATTTATTTTGAGCCTGCGGCTGATTCGCAGGTGGCAGTGATGCGGTTCTTTCAGGAGCACTTGTCGGAGCAACGCTACCTTTGGCGCTAGAATAGCGCCCGGCATCAGGGGCTGTAACAAGTTGCTCCAAATGCTGAACCCGACGCTGAAGATCAGCAATGACTTGATCCCGTTCAGCAATTTTTTGTATCAGTTTGTTTTGTAAATTTGTTTCCGAAGTTTTATCTATTGCGTCCTGTGCGGCATAGCTCCAACTCGATACCAGCATCCCCGTGCTAATCAATAAGATAAATTTTGATGAAATTTTCCAAGGTGGGACAGAATATTTCAGTGAGTTTATCCGATTATTATTATTTTTGGTCATAAAATACCTATCGTGTCATTACAAATTCGCGTGATTCAGGCTTCAAGCGATTAGGCGGTTCAGCTCCATCAAGCCTAGTAATTACAAAACCGACCTTGCCTATTTTAGGGAAATCGATTCTCATCTTTTCAAACATATCAACAAGCATTGTCCGGTTACCCCACGCAGGATCCGCCAATAATACACGGTTGCCTTGTATCCCCCGAAAGATAACAAAATGGTTATATCCCATAATACTTATCGGAACAATGATTGGAGCCTTTTTAATAAGGTCATCAAGCGTGAGTTTACCATAGCCCATGCCTTTGTAACCATGAGCATCTGCATAACGTTTAAGGTCCAGTAACGAAAAACCCTGGCGAATATTGACCAACCCCGGATTTTTGATGTATTCATCCCTGCTCATCAGCGCTTTTGCAACTTCCTTTTCCGTTACCGGATCACCATGCTGGTAATTTAAAAGCGTGGTTAGAGTTGCCGCGCCGCAACTCAGATCCCATTGTTGTATAACGACATTCTCGTGCCGCATTTCAATCAATGACTTCACAGAACGGGCCGGGGAAATTCCTGGATAGCTTCCTATCAGACACAGCAATAGCCCCAGTTTTTTAGCTGTTAAAAAATCCCTCCAAGTCAGTGTCATTAATTTTTGCATACCTGTTATGCCGGAGATAATAGGTTTTTCAGAAGTAAGCCTTGAACAAAAGCGCTTCAGCATTGAAACAAGGGAAAACCCGTGACCGAATAAACAATAACTATCTTTTTTATATGTAAATATAGGCATTTTTATCTCCAGTAGAATTATTTCCATTGAAGCTTCCGAATGGAGCCAGGAGAAATCATTTTTTGATATTTTTATTTTTTGTAAAAAAGTCGTGGAAAAAGAAAACGCCCCGCATTATCATTTAATGCGAGGCGTAACTTGAACTAGTGCGCTTTGAGTGGGATCCGCCTCTCACGCTTCAACATAAAGAGGCGTTTCCTGCTTTTTCTTCTTTAGAATAATGTAGCTGATGAAGAAGAGCCGCTGAAAGCTACGGCGCCATTAGTAGGGACACCTAAAGCATAGCTAGAAAGCGCTGCTGAAGTGCCTTCCGCACCTGAAACAACAAAACCCAAACCAGGTTGAACATCAACTTCAGCATTTGTATATGTTATGCCGAGCAGGTTAGAAATAGCTCCAGCACCAGAATCAGCATAGCCAGCGCCTTCAAATACCACTAATGCACCAGCACTGACGCCGTCCATTTGATCTGCGGACAAAGCCATAGGTTCAGCGCTTACGCCGCCAGCAATTACCAACATTGAAGCACCTGCTAACAAACTAGTTAATTTATTCATTTTATATTCTCCAAATTATTGAATAGCACATTACTTTAAATACAATATTAGACAGGTCTTACAGCGCAGCACCTGATGCAGAAGAGTAAGAGAATGTATAATCTTGAGTAATCTGGCCAGCTTGAGTTGGAATGGATTGCAAAACGATAACACCTGTTGCAGTGTTAGTGTATGTCGCAGCGGCAAATAAACCTGCGGCAGCAGCATAAGCGTCAGCCACGGCAAGACCAGCGGCCGATACATTATCCATTTGTGTTTCTGTCAGGGCGACTGGCTCATCAGCAAATGCAGAACCCATGCCCAAAACCAGTACGCTTGCAGCAATTGTTTTTATTAATTTCATAGCAAAACACCTCAGTTTAATTTATCTAACAAATACCTTAAGTCCTTTAAAACTTAAGGGGTTTCTTAGCCTGTCCCAAGCATAATGCTCGAAGACATTCTAAATTCTTTCAATCTGAACAAACCAAGCTGATGTCAGTGATTCGTGTTAAAAAGGAAGAGCTGTAGGCGCAATGACCGCAACAATGGCACTTCCGCTCAGGTTACTTATAGAGCCTGATGATTTAACGTCGACTTGGATGGAATGAACATTTGAGCCGGTTATGCCCACTGTTGGTGTTACAGATGTGTCCGCCGCAGCTCCATCGCCCACAGCGCTTGCCTGGGCCAGCCCTCCGACAGCAAATCCCCCTCCCGGAAGTTTGGGATTATCGCCGCCCGCCACTGTAATGGCCGCAGTAGTGGTTTTTGTGAGCGCTAAAACATTGGAAATAGCTATTGCCCCCGCATCAACGTCGATACTTGAACCTGCAGTCACCTGATCCATTTCACCCGCTGTAAGTAGTGTCGGACTTGACTTCATTGTTTCCGCTTCTGCAACTGATATAGCTGCACAGGCAGGTATTAATATATAAGCAAATTTTTTAATCATTATTTTACCCCTCAGTTTTCTAAATCAGCTTAGAAACATTACGATCAATTAATAGCTAATTAATCGATTTGTCATACTAAATATATATCGCATTATGACCACTTCATCCATTAACGACTTAATAAAGGATTAGACTTAGAATTTATAATACTATTATTTTTATTTATTACCATTAGTACTGTTACCATTAGTAATATTACTTAATATTAACCCAACCCTTGCTTTAAGTTTTTACTAATTTCTTGATACGGTTACAGTATCAATTAATAAACATCAAAAAGACATAGATGAAATCTTAAAAAACACTTAAAATTTAAGTATTGCTAAATTAACTTCTGTTGAAGCTTTATTGACAATCGATGACAGTATAAATCCAGTTTTTTTCAAATACTGAAACAGGCTATATTTAGCTCAAACCGTTGAGTAACGCGGTTGTGTCATTTGAAATTATGCGCATCGATTAATACTGATCATTTCTCGACCTCGTAGTAGATAATTTCTTTATATCCGCATAGCCGACCCGCTAAATTCAGCCTCGCTTTCAAGTTCAGAAAAAGCGGCCACGTCAGTACGCAATGGTTATCCCATCCCTACAAAATACACAAACAACCAATAACTATTTGATAAATAATATAAAAATAACAATAAAACAAAGAAACTCTTTCTCGAACCCCGCTTTCCGAAGCTCTTCATAACCACTTAAGTGCATTGAAAAACAAGATAATTTAGTATCTTCTTATTTAGTTCCGGAATGATCTAAATATTCGATTAAAACAACAAGATGCTTAATATTTATTTAAGCTTTTGATGTAAAAATAAAAAAAGGGTTTTCACACCCTCTTGACAGGCAATGCCTGATAATAAAAGCAAGCCTAACTTATCGATAGTAATTACTTAATATTTCATAAATATTAAAAACTTATGTTTTTACTTTATTGCAGATCAAAGCTTACAATATTATTTTATTGCCATCTTTTAATGAAATTGACGTCCATTTCGTTGGAGCAGATATTGGGAATAATTTCCTGACGAAATTGGAATTATTAATGGGGAACGGCATTAAACAACAAAGCCGGCTATGGAGTTAAGAACTATTGTTCTTGATTTAACCAATACCAGTTCTCAACAATCAGATTTGCACGACGTCCTTTGTGCTCAGAAGGATAATTTTTCGCTAAATATGTCAGTATTTCTTCTTCGGTTTCCGCAGTCAGTTGATGCAAGCCTTGCGTATCTTGCATCCATCGAATCGTTTTCAACCAACCTTCTCGGGTTGCCCTGTTTTGTATGATCAATTTTGCTGAATGACAAACAGTGCACTCGGATTTTACCTTGAGATATCCCTGATCAATAATCAAACCCGTCTTAGCGTCTATATTAGGTCGCGATACCAGCTGCTGAGCGAATAATAGCGACAAGACAAAAATCATAACCCTAACAGATAAACTCATGACAGTTCCTGACTCGTATTCAGTCAATTTAATTTTGGCGGTTAAATTGTAGGTGCGAATTCATTTACGCCCTATGGGTACTTGTGCCCTTGAGGGTATTCGCACTATTCGTACACCATGAATGCTCTGCAACTTTTTACTCGTCAGAACAAGGCTGACTGCGTACTAGGTTACTTTAACGGCAATTCGGTGGCAGGCATTATTGAGGTAACCTTTCGGATTCCAGCCCGGCACCACCATGGGCTGCATTTTTCCGGCACTGTCGGTCGCCCTGACCCAGACCTCGTAATAACCGGGGCCGGGAAAATCCAGCTCCGCCTGCCAATGCTGCCAGGCCAAACGGTTTTTAGGCTGCCGCAGCTTACAACGCTGCCAGGTCGCACCGAAATCATTGGAAATATCCACAGCCGATACACTCAAATCTCCCGCCCAAGCATGGCCACGCAGTGACAACTTCTGTCCAGCCTTGATCATCGCCCCGGTTTTTGGATAGGTAATCAGCGATTTAACCGGCATGGACTCGATAATACACATATCCTCATCCTTAACATTGCTTCCCGGCTCAACAGGGTGGCAAGGCACCTTATAAGAAAGCCCGGTCATTTTGGCGCCATCGTGGATTTTATTGCGCACGACAATTTTACTGAGCCATTTTCCCGACGTGGAAGCAGGCCAGCCTCCGCAGACCAATCTTAACGGGTGACCGTTCATGGCCGGCATATCCGCACCATTCATGGCCCATGCAATCAGCGTTTCATCTTCAAGCGCCTTGCTCATCGGTACGCCTCTGGAAATAGAATCAAGACTGGATTTGCCGCTGATATGCGTATCACGCCCGTAATAGCCTATATAAACCGCGTCATCTTTAATGCCTAACGATTCCAGCACATCCCGAAGACGCACGCCGGTCCATTCAGGACAACCTACCGCCCCAACCGTCCATTGCCCCTCGGGAACTGGCGGATTAAATTCACTCCTGCCATTACCGGCGCATTCGATCGTTAATTGGTACGTATAATGTTTAAATTTCCGTTTCAGCTCTTCAAGGCTGAACTGGGCATGGGATTCGATGGATTCGCCTTCGATGCGCAGCATCCAGGCGGCGGGATCAATGTTTTCAGGCGGAATACCATTGTTGCGGATAAATAATTTATCAGCCGGGGTAATTAAATCATCCAATAGGTGGGCTGGTGTTTCCGCACTGACGGGCCTGTCATTCACCACAATCAGGCCGGGATGCTTACCAGGAATATGGAAAGATTCATCGGTATCTGCAAAAGCGGCTGGTATCAACCCGCCAGGCATATTGTCGGCAAAAGGGATATGGGCGCCCAGTGCAGCGCTCATCGCCCATAACCCGCTTTTCTTTAAAAACCCTCGCCGGGAAACCGGCTCGACTTCCCTGCCCCAAATGAGCTGATCTGCTTTCTCAGGATTGTCTCTATATAGCTCATGAATACCTCTCAGGATGCTTTTGTTCTTCATGATAAATCCCTCTAATCTCTTAATGAAGGAGGAAGCTAATCCATGGATCTAGTCTTATCAGCCTTAAAAATCAAGGCTAAAGTAATCATTATCATCTCAAATTAGCTAGAGAACTATAAGTTCTAATACTTACAACCTTTGCTATTACAAGAAGTCATCAGCGTTTATGACCACTTTGCCACATAGAAAGCAGTACCCAGACAAATCCCAGGGTTGCAAGCGTAAAGCCAAGAAAAGCGAAAGCCGGCACCCCGAAGATATAAGGCCCTCTTTCTATCGTCGTGATAATGGATGAACCAATAATAAGCGCGGCGGTTATGATGCCCATGGTGAGCCGGCTCATGGCATTATCGGTTTTGTTGGCGTAGTATTCGAGATGCCTGACGTCGATATCGATCTGAAAAGCGCCTTTGCGCGAAGCATGCAGCAATTTGCGCATATCCTTCGGCAAGTTGGAAATTATATCGGCGACACTGACCAGATTACGCCAGCCACGCCTGGCAATGGCTTCCGGCCTGTAGCGTTCCATCATGATTTCCTCAAGATAAGGCGCCGCAAAGACCAGGGTGTTGAAGTCGGGGTTAAGATGCCTGCCGAGGCCATCCAGGGTAATATAAGCCTTGATCAGCAGAGCCAGATCCGCGGGCAGAATCAGATTGTGATCCCTCAGCAAGGCCATCAGATCGCCCATCATGTCCGTCAGACTCAAATCCTTGACCGTGAGCGAACTGTATTGATCGACAAAGGCTTCTATCTCCACGGTAAGCGCTTGTTCATCTACGGTAGGATTGTCCGACCAGTCTTCCAGGATTTCAACTACCCTGGCAGGGGCATGGTTGACCATGCCGTACAGCAAACTGACGACCTGCTCCCGACGCTCTTCAGTCAGGCGGCCGATCATGCCGAAATCGATGAACGCCAGTTTATTATCATGCAGATAAAATACGTTGCCCGGATGCGGATCAGCATGAAAAAAACCATCTTCCATGATCATTTGCATGACTGCCTTGGCGCCGCGATCAGCCAGCAGTTTTCTGTCCAACCCTGCTCGTTCGACCGATTCCAGGTCTCTGCCTTGCACGCCTTCAATGTATTCCTGAACATTCAGTCTTTCGCACGTCCATTCCCAATAGACCTTGGGAATTTTGATATTAAGATCGCCGCTTAAATTGAGAGCGACCTGTTCCGAATTCCGGCCCTCACTGGCGAGATCGAGTTCTCGGCGCAATGATTGATTAAATTGACGCAGTATATTTCGCGGATGAAAACGTCGAAGCTCCGGTTCTTCGGATTCGGCAATATCCACAATGCGTTGTAAAAGCCGCAAATCCGCTTCAATAATTTTACGCAGGCCGGGACGCCGGACCTTCAAAATAACCTGAGTGCCGTCCTTGAGCACGGCTTTATGAACCTGGGCAACTGATGCGGCGGCCAGCGGTTGTCTGTCAACATACGCAAAAACCTCATCGATGCGGCCGCCGATATCCTCTTCAATCTGGGGAAGTAGTTCTTCAAACGGCAGAGGAGGCGCCTGATCCTGAAGTTTTTCAAATTCGGCGATATAGGGCGGTGGAAACACGTCTACTCGAGTCGCCAGAATTTGCCCTAGTTTGATATATGTGGGCCCCAAATCCTCTAGGACGCGCCGAACGCGTTGCGGCGTATCGAGCCTCACGTATTCCTCCACGTGCTTCCAATGCAACACTTTTCCCGCCCGCTCGAGCGCCTGCCCCATCCCCAGGACGCGCACAAAACCGCCAAAGCCGTAACGGATCAATATGGTCGCTATTTCCTGGGCCCGCCCCAGATCCCTGGCCGCGTTTAGCATCTGCCACAGCATTTTATTGGCCGGCGATTATTTTTTAGCCTGAGATGAACGCAGGCTTTCAGCAATGCCTGATAAAATTCCGCTGCCTATTTCAGCTAATGCGGAAGTTGCCGCCACCGTACTTGATATAAGCGTGTCCTTGCTAATCCGCGGCAGGCCTTTCAGCGCGTCCATAGCGATTGAAGCCTGCTGACCAACCGCCGTCCCGCTTTGCCGCGCATGCGTAGTAAAGTCATTGACGATATCCGCAATGATTTGATTGCTGTCCTTGGCAATTTTCTTGACCGTACCCAGAAACAGCTCTTCTAGCTGCTGTATATCGTCAGCAGCCTTGTTAAAATCATGTTGGGAATAATCACTGACCTTGGAAGCCGCCTCCTGGATAGCCAGTTTTGATGCTTCCGCAGCCGTCGCCAGAGCATCATCCAAGGCCGATACCGCCTGCGTAAAAGCCTCTTTGGAATATTCGCCCTGACTTCCCATCCCCTCGCCGATACCTTTGCTGACAGCGTCAGCCACATTGCTGATATTTTCCATATCCAGCCGCCGTTCCGTCAGAGCTTTCAAGGTAATATCCTTGACTCGCAGATAAATATCGGAACCCGAGTCCACCGCGTCCCGAACTGCTTCTTGTACATCTTGTTGCCGGTTTAATTCAGTCATAGCCGTTCTCCAAACGCCTGCGTAAACAAAAGACCCTCTATATTTTATATAAAAAAGTCACGATAGGATTCATGCTGATACGCGTCCCTGGTGCTTAAGTCGACCTTGTTCTGACGAGTAAAAAAGTATGGCACGGGTTACTTGTGCACTCCTTAGAATTCATAAAGTGCGAATACCCTCAAGGGCACAAGTACCCATAGAGCATAAATGAATTCGCACCTGCAAATTTACCCGTCATAAATCAATTGACTGACTAATAGCATGCTGGCCCTACCTTTTCTTTAGAGCAACAGAGAGAATAACACAACTACTCCAGATCGATCTCTCCCTTAATGTTGTAATTCAGGTTTATAGAAGGGATATCAAGCGTCATCGAGACATCGAGCGTTTCTGAACCATTCAGTTTCCCCGATTCAATCGCTTGCGCAACGGCGTGCTCGATTTCTCGCTGCGATGTCACGCCGACTTTTTTGAGGTATTTTCTGACTTCCATATTCAAAGTATCTTCATTCATTTCGACCTCCAGTGGATCAAACTGCGAAATTATTCTACTTTAACTGACAGGTTACCCGGCCGCAGTCAGACGTTCAATCGTATTTAATGTATTTGAAGCGCGGATCATCGGGGGTCCCTGGCAAAGCGCCGCCCTCCTTACCGGGCTGCCAGCAGATCACCTCCTCGATTTTTTTAGCCAGTTCAAAATCTTTATCGGTAATGCCCTTGGCTTCATGATTCATCAACTTAACGATGACAAAAGCATAGGAAACGGTGAGATCGGGATGGTGAAAAGCCGCCTCTGCCAGATGCCCGATAGTGTTCACAACCATTAACGTCGATTTCCAGCCGCTGGTTTTATATTTGCGGCGAATCCAACCTTTTTCAAGATACCAGTGCGGCAGTTCTTCTTTCAGCCGCTCTTCAACATCGGCATCGGAATAAGTTTCTTGTTGTTTGCGTTCTCTCCAGCCCATAACAGCTTACCTCGTATTTGATTATTAATTTAGAGTTCTCAGTAAACCGGCAGTCAAGTTATCGAAGCACATGAACCATAAAACGAGTTAGAATGTTTTTACATGATTTTGTTGCACTAACAATAACCTAGGTAATCAGTCCAATTGCGCCATACTGTTCTATCAGAAACAATACCGGCCTATCCGAGGATAACGTAAGCAAAAAATTAAGTTAACCCTACTTTTAAGCAATGAAAAGGAAGGCTTTATGTTTAATAAGTTGATAATATTCATCAATTTCTTCATCAGTCTGAGTATTTTAATAATACTTTTCCTGATCAAAGAATTTTCTTCATCCCTAAAACATACCAAAATTCGACCTGTCAATCGCTTCTCCTTACCAGAGAAACAAGATGAAAGCGTATAACAAACCGAACGTTAAATAAAGCCAGACTGACAGCCTGATATCGGGATGATCAATTGAGGTGTCGATTCTTCTTTATCTCATTGACCTTCCGTTTCCGGCTCGAGATGAGCGGCTTCACAGCCATTCTGATAAAAAATAAGGGATGGTGGGAATGGAACGACATCAACGGTTAAAGTCGTTTCATTTTGAAATGCGTCAATAGCTGCCGCTACGGCATTACGGAAATTCTTACTCAACTGCTTGGCCAGCTTCTGCTGTGCCTCATCCTCTCCAAGGGAAAACGGATCTTCGGCAAGATTAGTGGCCTCAACGGCCTCCTGCAGGGCATCAATTGAGAATGCTTGTATTTTATTTTCGAATTCGGCGAAGACCTCAGAACCTTTCTCTCTCTTGATACGCTCTATATCGTCGGCGTCCGCATAAACCAGAAACACCCCTTTAGCGCCTTGAAAATCATTTTTACAGACGCCGCCATCCATGATTCTGACCAGCTTTAGGGTTTCATCGCCTTTATTGATGGTAAGCGGCGGATTCTGCCCTGACATGTCCGGAGCATCTTCAGGCACGGCTGGCGTCTCGGTGGTTGCAGGCATCCCGACATCTGCCCCCTGTTTGACTTCCTGGGTGGAACACGCCGCCAGCAGAATAAATAGCATACCTGTTAAAGATTTTACGCTTGCCTTCATAAATACTCCTTTCGCGATGGTTACGGCTGGGACGTAAGCTTGCCATATTATAAGCTTTAAGGGACTCTTAAGATAAGAGAAAGATTGCGCTAAACAGCCTCAGATAAAAGGCCGACGTTTTAGAGCGTTGTAAGCGTGCCATCACGATAATCGCGAAAAGCCTGTTCGCTTTCCGCCTGGTTACTCATGACAAAAGAACCGGATTGCGATTGCTTCCATTAGCGGCCTGGCCGCCAATATCAAAACTGGCTGTCGACATCTTGAATTTTCAGTTCGATGTCCGGCCCATGCCGGTCGCCAACAGTCCAAGCTGGCCTGCCATTAAGCAATCCGTGGCAGTCACCGACATTAAGCTCCCCAAACATTAATCAGCACAGCCCGCTGTCCATGCGTAGACTGCAGGCCTGATTTTTTGTTCCGTCAGGCGACGGATCATGATCCGGCCTTAAAGCCCCCACAACAATGCGCCCCAGAGCAAAAAAACGACGCCACCCGCTTTACAGATGATGCCCGACTCGACAGGCAGCCATTTCTCGACAATAACCAGCAGGGTGATCAGCGCCATGGCGGGCAGATTCATCACCCCGACGGCAAACATGATCAACATCTGCGCCCAACAACAGCCAAGACAGGTCGCCCCATGCCTGAACCCCATGATCAGCGCGCCTGAAGCCCCTTCGCGCCATTCATTGAGCAGGAACCCCATCGGAGACTTGCAGTGCGTCAGGCAGGCGTTTTTAGCCGGCATGAACTGATAAATGCCGGCCAGAAACAACACACCGACCGCCAATACGGTGCTCTGATTGTCCATCATCGGCGTCAACCAGGACCAGCCGTGAAACTGCCATTGCAACAGCGTCAGCACGCTGCTGAACAGAAACCAGACCAACAGATAGGCCAGGACAAACAGATAACCGAGCCGATGCGGCGCTTTTGTGCGCTGTTGGCAGACGCGATGAAAAGCCATGATCATGGGGATAGCGGACGGCAGCATCATGGCCGCCATCATGACCGCCCACATGCTGTAAACCAGCGCGAAGTCGATAAAACGCCAGGCCGCCATTTCCGACGGCGGCATCCACATCTGCGACATCGGCGATGAGACCATCTGCCAATGCTGATAGAAGAGCCAGCCCCAGGCCGCAACAATCACCGCCAGTACAACGGCCAGAACAGATATTTGTGCTCTAAAAAACAAATTATTAAGGCGTGTAGGTAAATGCCGAGAAATAGCCATTGCGCCCGGAAAACGTCCAGTCCTTGTCATAATCCTGATAGCGATACTGTTTGGACCGGCTGACAATGGATGGATGGCTGGTCACCACGCACAACGGCGGATTGTTGATCGTGGCCGGACCGCCGGATATGCCCGCAATACTTTCTATCTCGGCCTGGGCGATGCCGGGAATGGTCAACTGCCGGCTGATGCCCTGCCCCTGATAATCGATTTTAACCTTCTTGACGCCCAGCACCTCGCCGACAAAGCTCATCAGCACAGCCGGATGGCCGCCCTGCTGGCCGCTGAATATCTGCACGATCGCATCGGACTGACTGTCGCTGGCGCGCTCATCGACATACAAAGCCGCCTGCCAGCCGCCGTCTATCATCAGCCCCGGCGCGTAGCAGGCCAGCGCGACATTCAGGCCGTCCAGCGATTGCCCGTCCAGCTGCCCCTGGTCGATATGCCAGGCCACCAGCAGCTTGCAATCGCCCTCGGTGGGCGGTTGCAGCCAGACGCAGGGACAGGACGTTTCGCAGTTACAGGTTTCGAAATAATCGCCTTGCAAGGACCAGTTCTTTGTTTGCGGCATAACACTCTCCTAAAACGGTTCTTTGAACGGGCGCAGATCCAGTTCATGCGTCCATGCGCTCGGATGCTGCTTATGGATAGCCCAGTAGGTCCGGGCTATCGCACTCAGTTTCAGCAGACCATCCCTGCCTTTGGCCTTGACGTAATCCGGAAATTGCTGCCGGGCGCGGTCACCGTCGATCACGCCGTCGATCACGGCATGCACGACATGGATGCCCTGTGGCGAGAATTCCCGTGCCATGCCCTGTGCCAAGGCTCTTAATCCGGCCTTGGCGCTGGCAAATGCCGTAAAAGGCGGTTTGGCCCGCAACGAGGCAGTCGCGCCGGTAAAAAACAGCGTGCCTTGATGCCGCTCCTTCATGGCATTCACGGCGGCTTTGCCGAACAGGAACGCCCCCAGGCAATTTTGCTCCCAGAGCACGGCGAAGGTCTTCTCCTCGGTTTCAAGCAACGGTGCCGGAATATTACTGTCGACGTTATAGGCGGCAATCTCGACCTGAAAACCGCCCAATTCCACCATCTTGAACAAATGCGCGACATCGCGCTCGACAGTGGCATCGGCAATCACAGAGGTGACCGCGCCGCCTTTTTGCCGAATCACGTCAGCAACCCGCTGCAGTTTATCTTCGCTGCGGCCGGCGATGAAGACGTGCAAACCTTTTAAAGCAAAATACTTGGCGAGCGTCGCGCCTAGTCCTTGCTCTGGACCAACACCAATAATAACGGCTGAACATGGCTGCACTATTTACTTTCCCGCTTCGGTTGCCTCAGGCACTTCGATTAATTTCCCTGATTTGACGTCATAAATATAACCGTAAACCGGAATATCGGACGGCACCAGGGGATGCGACTTGATACGTATGACATCTTCGAGCACGCTTTGTGCCTGGTCCTTAATCGTCAGCCAGTCGATGTACTTGCCTTCCGCCGAGCCCGGCCCCTCGCAGCAATCGTGCCAGCCGCTTTCATCGACAGAAGCCGTCTTCAGGCTGCTGCTCAGCAGATCGCGCATGATTTCGTCGTTAAAGGTCTCCATGCCGCAGTCGGTATGATGAATAACAAACCATTCGCGCGTGCCCAGCAATTTATAGGAAATCACCAGCGAGCGGATGGCATCATCACTGGCCCTGCCGCCGGCATTGCGGATCACATGCGCGTCACCTTCGGACAGACCGGCATATTTGGCCGGGTCCAGGCGCGCATCCATGCAGGTCAGGATGGCGAAATGCCGGCCGGGCGGCATCGGCAAATCGCCTTTATCGAATCCTGCCGCATAATCGTGATTCGCGGCAAGCACTTCATTCAATATTTTGCTCATGGAAACTCCTCCCCTTGGTTATTTTCTGCCGAATATCAACGAGAAATTATTGGCCGGCATGTCGATCTGTTCTTTTAATTCCAGGCCATGCTTTTCGGCCGCTTTTTTCAGATCGGCCACATCCTTAAGACCCCATTCCGAGACGCCGGCGGAACTTAAAGTGTCGTGGAACTCCCTGTTGGAATCGGTCGTGAACTTTCCTTCCATCTGGAAAGGTCCGTAGATCAGCAGAATACCGGTATCATCGAGCAGATAAGAGGCGCATTCCATCATGCCGTCGGCTATTGAAATCGGCGCGACCTGAAAAATATTGATGCAGAAAATGGCCGAGAACGATCCCGGACTGCCAGGATTAAACCAGGTCTGCGGATCGGTTAAGTCCAGATGCACCGGATCGGCAATATTGTCGTTGCTGTGATCGACCGACAACTGTTTGATGTTGTCGAAAACGCTTTGATCCTTATCGGACGGATGAAAATGCAAATGCTCGAAATGCGGCGCAAAATAATTGATATGCATACCGCTGCCGCTGGCCATCTCCAGTACGCGGCCAGGGCCTTTAGGGAGTTTTTCTTTCAATACGCCCAAAAGCGGTTCGCGGTTACGGCTGCCGGCCCAGGCAACATATTCACTTAAAGGATGCGGATCCAAGGGGGGTCTTTGTTGATTCATCGTTAAACTCTCAATTGGTTATTGTTAAGGTGCGATTCAATAATCAGCAAACTACATGCCAGCAAATTTAAATAATATTTTACTTAAAAAACAAAGACTTGATTTTTTACTTTACATCAATTGAGAAGCCATGCTTCAATGAGTGAAAATCAATTTCACAAAGCAGTCATGAGCAATAACTCTCTTTCCGATTTAACGCCCGTTTTCTTCCTCCAGACTTTTATTCTTGAATTGATGCATGCCAGCGAGCAACAGGGGCAAAAGCACTGCGAGCAATTAATCGAACACATCGCCAAAACGGCCGGTTGTTTTTTTGAAGAAACCTATCGTAGCGACACCAACAAAAGCGGCATGCTCGATAGAGAAAGCTATACCGAACTCATTCTGGGGCTTAAAAACAATATCGGCGGTAAATTTTCGCTGGCTTCGAGTAATCAGTCGTGTATTACGGTGACCAACTCCAGCTGCCCCTTCGGCGACCGCGTGACCAATTTCCCGGAATTATGCGGCATGACCTCAAGCGTATTCGGCGGTATCGCGGCCAGAAACTTCGGTTACGCCAAGGTCGAGATCAAAAAGAGCATCGCCCGCAACCATGGCTGTTGCGAAGTTTGCGTTTACACCAACCGCGAAGCCGGCAAGGACCGCCCCGGCATCGAATACACCGACACGACGCCGGTCAAGGAAAAGCAGGATATCGATAACCTGCAGGAACGCATCGAGGAAAGCATGCAGCAGATCTGGCGCAAGCAAGCCAAGCCGCCCGCCAAAAAGCACCAGCCGCCGGCCATTGTCGCCAAGTCGCCCACCATGCAGAAAGTTCTGCAATCCATAGAAGTGGTTGCGCCCACATTGGCGACGGTACTGATCCAGGGCCAAACCGGCGTCGGCAAGGAATTGATCGCGCGCGCCATCCACGCGATGAGCGAGCGCTGCCGGAAACCGTTTATTCCGATCAACTGCGGCGCCATCCCGGAAAGCCTGCTTGAAAGCGCGCTGTTCGGGCATGAAAAAGGCGCGTTTACCGGCGCCATCGAAGTGCATCAAGGGTATTTCGAGCGCGCCGAAGGCGGCACGCTATTTCTCGATGAAGTCGATTCCCTGTCGCCGGCCGCGCAAACCCGCCTGCTGCGCGTGATTCAGGAGGGCGAACTGGAACGGGTCGGCGGCAAGCAGACCCTGCCGGTCGATCTGCGCATCATCTCGGCGACCAACCAGGATCTGGAAGAGCAGGTCAAGCAGGGGCTGTTCCGTCATGACCTGTACTACCGTATTAATGTAGTCCGACTCAGCATTCCGCCCCTGGCCGAACGCCCCGAAGATCTGCCTTACCTGGTTCACCTGATCATCCAGCGCCTGAACAAGAAATACAACAAACAAGTCCAATCGGTCAGCCGCGAAGTCATGCAGAAAATACGCGCCTACCCCTGGCCGGGCAATGTCCGCGAACTGGAAAACATCCTCGAACGCAGCCTATTGTTTACCCAGAGCGAAGAAATTACCGACCTGGATTTGGAACTCCCGACCACGGTAAACGTCGCCGACGAATGGAAGGACATCAAGGAAAGCGCCCTGGTCCGAGTCGAGCAGGCCTATCTGAAAACGGCACTAAAAGCCCACCGGGGCGATGTCAATAAAATTGCCGAGAGCATGGGCGTCACGCCGCGCGCCGTCTACGGCAAGCTGAAAAAATACGCTTTCAACCCGGCCGAATACCGAAGCCCGTCGCCGTAACCCGATCATTACCTGCGCCTTTCCTGAACCTGCAGCACCAGACTGTAAATCACCGGAAACACCAAAAGACTCAGCATCAGCACGGTCACCATGCCGCCCAGTACCGGCGCGGCGATGCGCTGGGTCACATCGGCCCCGGTGCCGGTGGCCCACATGATCGGCACCAGTCCCAGCATGGTCGTGAAGGCGGTAATGGCCACCGGGCGCACGCGCAGGGAGGTGGCCGCTTCGACGGCTTCCCTGATTTCCGGCGCTGTTAACGCGGCCTGCTTTTGCTCGCGCAGCCTGGCGATTTCGATGTCGATAAAATTCAGGACCATGACCCCGGTTTCGGCGGCCGTGCCGGCCAGCGCGATAAAGCCGACATAGACCGCGACCGACAGGTTGAAGCCGTACCCGTAAATCACCCAGATGCCGCCGATCAAACCAAAAGGAATCGTCAACATGACGATGACCGGCTCGACGAAATTCCGGAACGTGAAATACAGCAGCAAAAAAATCAGCAGCAGCGTCAGCGGCACCACGATCCGCAGCCGCTGTGCCGCCCGCTCCATGTATTCAAACTGCCCCGACCAGCTGACCGTGTAGCCGGCAGGAATCTCGACCTGCTGCGCCAGCGTCTTCTGCGCCTTGGCGACGAAGCCGCCGATGTCGGCCGTGTTGATGTCGACATAAATCCAGGCGTTGGGCCGGGCGTTTTCGCTCTTGATGACGGGCGGCCCGCGCCGCAAATTAAGGTCGGCCACCAGGGCCAGCGGTATCTGCGCGCCGGTCGGGGCTGGGATCAGGACCCGCCTCAGGCTTTCGAGGTTGTCCCGCAGCTCGCGCGGATAGCGCAGGTTGACCGGATAGCGCTCCAGGCCTTCCACGGTTTCGGTCACGTTCATGCCGCCGATGGCGGTCTGGATGACGTCCTGCACGTCGCCGACCGTGAGCCCGTAGCGGGCGGCGGCATCCCGGTTGATGTCGAAATCGAGATAATAGCCGCCGACGGCGCGATCGCCGAAGGCCGACAGGGTCTCCGGCAGCGTTTTCATCGCCTGCTCGATGGCCCTGGCCAACCTTTGCAGTTCATTCAGATCCGGTCCGGACACCTTGATGCCGACCGGCGTTTTAATGCCGGTCGACAGCATGTCGATGCGGGTCTTGATCGGCATGGTCCAGGCATTGGCGATGCCCGGGAAGCGGATCGCCTCGTCCATTTCGGCCATCAATTGCCGGGTGGTCTTGCCGGGATCGGGCCACTGCGCTCTCGGCTTGAGGCGGACGATGGTTTCCAGCATCGACAACGGCGCCGGATCGGTCGCCGTATCGGCCCGGCCGACCTTGCCGAAGACATGCTGAACCTCGGGAAAGGTTTTCAGAATCTTGTCGGTCTGCTGCAGCAGTTCCCTGGCCTTGGTGATGGAGATGCCGGGGAATGCGCTCGGCATGTACAGGATGTCGCCTTCATCGAGCGGCGGCATGAACTCGCTGCCGGTTTTCGCCAGTGGATAGGCTGTCGATGCCAGCAAGATGACGGCGATCAGCAAGGTCACAAAGCGCCAGCGCATGGCCATTCTTAAGACCGGCGCATGAATAAAGTGCAGAAAGCGGCTGGCCGGATTCTTGTGCTCGGGAATGATTCTGCCACGGATGAAATAGCCCATCAGAACCGGCACGACCGTGATCGTGAGCAGCGCCGCCGCGGCCATCGCATAGGACTTGGTATAAGCGAGGGGGCTGAACAGGCGGCCTTCCTGTGCCTGCATCGCAAAAATAGGAATGAACGAAACGGTGATGACCAGCAGCGAAAAAAACAGCGCCGGCCCCACTTCTTTCGAGGCGTTGGCGATGGCCTGCCAGCGCTCCTGCCGGGTCAGTTCGGCCTGTTTCTTTTCCGCGGCCTCGGCCAGATGCTTGTGGGCGTTCTCGACCATGACGATAGCGCCGTCGACCATGTCGCCGATGGCGATGGCAATGCCGCCCAGCGACATGATGTTGGCGTTAAGCCCCTGCAGCCGCATGACGATAAAGGCGATCAGGATCCCTAACGGCAACGTGATGACGATAACCAGCGACGAGCGCAGATGCAGCAGGAACAGGGCCACCATGACGCAGACGATGACCAGTTCCTGGGTCAGCGCCGTGTACAGCGTATCGACGGCGCGCTCGATCAGATCGCCGCGGTCATAGACCGGCACGATTTCGACGCCTTCCGGCAACCCCTTGGCCAGTTCCGCCAGTTTAGCCCTGACCCCTTCGATGGTCGCCCTGGCGTTCTCGCCGAAACGCATGATCACGACGCCGCCGGCGGTCTCGCCTTCGCCGTCCAGTTCCACCAGGCCCCGGCGCAGTTCGGGACCGATATGGACATGGGCCACGTCTTCCAGACGAACCGGCGTACCGTTGGCATCGACGCCCAGCGGTATGCCGTTGATGTCGTCGATGTCACGGATGTAGCCCAGCCCCCTCACCATATACTCGGTTTCGGCCATTTCGATCAGGCGGCCGCCGACATCGTTGTTGGAGCGCTGAATGGCCTGCCTGACCTTGGCCAGCGGGATGCCGTAGGCGAGCAGAGCATTCGGATCGACTTCGATCTGGTACTGCTTGACGTAACCGCCGACGGAAGCGACTTCGGCCACGCCGGGCACGGTTTGCAGCGGGTAACGCAGATACCAGTCCTGGATCGAGCGCAACTGGGCCAGATCGCGCTCGCCGGTTGTATCGACCAGCGCGTACTCGAATACCCAGCCGACGCCCGTGGCATCGGGCCCCAATGCCGGACTGACGCCCTGGGGCAGACGGTCGCTGGCGTAATTGAGATATTCCAGCACGCGCGAGCGAGCCCAATAGATGTCGGTGCCGTCCTCGAAAATGATATAAACGAAAGACAGGCCGAAAAAGGAATAGCCGCGGACGACGCTGGCCTTCGGAACCGCCAGCATGGCCGTCGTCAGCGGATAGGTCACCTGATCCTCGACCACTTGCGGCGCCTGCCCCGGATATTTGGTAAAGACGATGACCTGTACATCGGACAGGTCCGGTATCGCATCCAGCGGCATGGTTTTAAAAGACCACAAGCCCGCCGCGCCCAGAATAACGGCGCCCAGGAGCACGATAAAACGGTCTTTCAGCGACAGGTCGATCAAGGCCTTAATCATGCCGGTGCCCCTCATGCCGATTAGGTTCCGCCTCTCCATCCGTATTGCCCGAGTTTTGCGGGGTCGGTAAAGGCAAAGGCTTACTGCTCAAATCGGCGGGCTCGTCAGGCTCTCTCATCTTGGTGGTGACTTCGCGCAGCTTGGATTCCGAATCGAGCAGAAATTGCGCGGAAGTGACGACCTTTTCGCCCGCTTCCAGACCTTCCAGCACCGCCACCTTGCCGTTGGATGCGAGCCCCAGCGTTACCGTGCGCGGCTCGAACTTGCCGGGGGCTCGCACGACAAAGACCTGATTGCGGGCGCCGGAGCGGATCACGGCCTGGGCGGGAATCGTCACCGCCTCGACTTTTTTGCCGGCAAAAATCGTCACTTCGGCGAACATGTCCGGTTTTAACAGCAACTCCGGGTTATCGAACGCGAGCCGCACTTTGATGGTCCGCGTTTTAGGCTCCGCATAAGGGTAGATATAGGCCAGATGCCCCTCGAAGACGCGGCCGGGAATGCCGGCCAGACGCATTTCGACCCGGTCGCCGACCTGGACCCACGGGAGTTCGTATTCGTAGATGTCGGCATAGACCCAGACCGTGGACAGGTTGGCGATCATGTAGAGTTCGGTGGCCGGCGTCACATACTGGCCCTCGCGGACGCCGATATTCATGACGATGCCGGCCGCCGGCGTATGGATATGCAGCGTTTTTTTGATTTCATGCGTGCGGGTCAGATCATGCAGTTGATGCGCGGGGACATCCAGCAGTTTCAGGCGCTCGCGCGAACTCTTGACCAATTCCTCGGCGCCGCGCCGGATATCCTCGATCGGACTTTGCTCCAGCGCCTTGAGATTGTTCAGAGCCAGAATATACTCCTGCTGACTGGCCACCAGCTGCGGTGAATAAATGCTCAGCAGATCCTCATTCTTTTTGACCCATTCGCCGGTTTTATCGATCCGCAATGTCTCGATCCAGCCTTCCGTTTTCGGATGCAGCCGCACCAGGCGCTCTTCGTCGTACGCCACCCGGCCGACGGCGCGTACAACGTGCGAGAGCGTTTCCTTCCCGGCAACGGCCGTGCGCACGCCGATATTCTGTTCGGTCACCGGATCGATTCTGACGGTACCCGGGGCGGTTTCGGCGGCCTGCTCTTGGTCGGCATAGACGGGCACATAGTCCATACCCATCGGGTCTTTCCTGGGGACTGGGGACGTAACCGCAGGGTCCATCGGGCTTCGGTAATACAACGGTTGTCTGGGGGCCGGCGTTGTCTCGACCCGCGGCTGAAACTTTTCGGCGGCCAACCAGTAACCGATGCCCAGGCCCGACGCCAGCGCCAGAAAAACCGCGATGATGAGCCGCCTATTCATAAATATTCTCCTGGCCGACTACGGCAGTCAATTGCGCTAAAGCCTGCTGCGCTTCGGTAAAGGCGTTCCAGTACTGCATTTCGTAGTTGAACAGCGTGATCTGGCTTTGCAGCAGGTTGAGAAAATCGACCTTGTTGACCTGATACCCGGACAGCATCGAGGCGACCGTCTGCCGCGCCTGCGGAATGATGCCGGTTTTGAACAGCTCGCTCTGCTCCCTGGCCCGCCGGTAGTCGCTGTGGGCCTGCGAAATCTGGCCGCGCACCTGATTCCACTGGTCCTGCAGGGCATACCTTTGCTGCATCAGTTCGCTGGTGCGCTGATCGACGGCCTTGGCCTGCTTGTCGGCCAGGAAGACCGGCACGCTGACGCTCAGCCGCATGCTCAAAAAGTCCGCGCGCTCCTGGCCGGACAGCGTGTCGTCGCGGGCGCCGTAAGCCGCGCCGACATCCAGATCGGGGAAGTAATCTTTCTCGGCCAGATCGAGGCGCGCCTGGGCCGCGTTAATGTTTTCGCGCTGCGCCTCCAGCAACGCCCGAGCGGACTCGGCCCGTTGATAAAGACCGGCTTCGGCCATGATGGCCGGCAGCTTCTCGTCCACGCTGTCGGGCAGCATGATCTCAAGATTTGCGGGCCTGTCCAGCAGCACGTTGAGCTGAGCGGCAAGATTGCGCCGGCTGCCCTCGAACTTGATCTGCTGGTCCAGCAGCTTTGACAATTCCAGTTGCGCCAGCAGCACCTCCTGCTGCAAACCTTCGCCCACTTCGTATTTGGTGCGGGTGATCTGGATGAACTGGCGCAGCAGCGTCTGGTTGCTGTCGATAATCTGCAGGGCATGATCCAGATAGAAAATCCCCCACCAGATCGTTTTGACGTTTTTCTGCAGCCACCAGCGCGCTTCCGTGACATTCTGCAGGGCGGCGGCGGCTTCGAAAGCGGCGGCCTGCTCGCGCAGCGTCAGTTTGCCCGGAAACGGGAGGGTCTGGGAGATGCCCACCTGGATCTGGGTCATGGGCTCCTGCCGGGTGTCGAACGTGTCGACCGGAAGATTCAGGGCGTTGAAGCTGATGACCGGGTCCGGCAAGGTGCCGACCTGCGACGGGATGGCCGCCATCGCCTGCGCCCTGGCCTGCATCTGCGCCAGATCGGGGTTGTCCTGAACCGCCTGTTCAGTCGCGGCTTTCAGCGTTAAAACCGGCGACTCCCCGGCGCCGACAGCGCCGCCGGCCAGCAGAAAAACGGCTAAGGCAAGACGCTTGAATAGGATCGGTGACGGCATGATATCCTCGTACACATGTTATAGTTCCGTTAAGTCGATTGGCTAGTTTAACTGATGTTGTGCAAGCCGTATAAAAACGCCATCAGGCACATGGGCTTCAGGATAGCCGCCTGTGCGGACCGAAGCTGTCGCGGAAAGGCGGCCCTGCCCGACTGGAGTTCCGGCGCGGCACAGGAACGATCCTCAAGCCGCCACCTCCAATATTTGATTAAAAATCTTCAACACGACCAAAAACAACAAGAGTCTGAATGATTACAACTGATGCAGTAATAACCTTACTCAACGACGTATTGCGCCAGCCGATGCTGATCCCGGGCCTGGCCGCTGCTTTCATCATTTTCGCTGCCGCAAGTTTTTTTATTTATCGCCGACGGCGGCGTCGGGCGGCAGTCGCGGCACTGGACCACGCCGCAACCGGGAGTAAAGCAACCGCCTGGCACGGCATGACCGCTGAACAGGTGCTACAGGCGCTGGCCTCGATCCAGGCCCAAGGGCTCAGCCGGACAGAGGCCGCGAAGCGGCTCAAGCATCATGGGCCCAATAAGCTTGCCGAAAAAACGGCTCGCCCCGCCTGGCGGCTGCTGTTATCGCAGTTCAAGAGTTTTCTGATCGTCGTGCTGATCGCAGCCGCGCTGCTGGCCGCGGCGGTCGGCGATATCTCGGACGGCGCCGTGATTCTGGTGGTGGTCATCATCAACGCCTGCCTGGGATTCTATCAGGAATATCAGGCCGAACAATCACTGGCGGCACTGAAAAAAATGCTGGCGCTGCAGGCCGAGGTCCGCCGTGACGGCCAGAACAGCAACCTGCCGACTGAACAACTCGTGCCCGGCGATATCGTGATTCTCGATGCCGGCGATAAAATCCCGGCCGACGGCCGCATCATCGCCGCCCAGACGCTGGAAGTCGATGAATCGTCCCTGACCGGCGAATCGCTACCGGTTGCCAAGCAAACCCAGGCGCTATCCGACGATTCACCGCTGGCCGAGCGCAGCAACATGGTTTACATGAACAATGCCGTCACCCGCGGCCGCGCCGAAATGGTCGTGACCGCCACCGGCATGGATACCGAAATCGGCCGGCTGGCGGGGCTGCTCGCCCAAACCCGGGATGGCGACACGCCGCTGCAAATACAGCTGGACAGCCTGGGCAAACGGCTGGCGCTGATCGCCCTGATCGTGATCATCGGCCTGTTCGCGAGCGCCGTCTGGCGCGGCGAACCACTCATAGAAACCGCGTTTACGGCTATCGCGCTGGCCGTGGCCGCGATACCGGAAGGTCTGCCGGCGGTCGTCACCGTCACGCTGGCGCTGGGCATGCGTCGCCTGGCCCGGCAGCGCGCCATCGTCAAGCGTCTGGCGGCCGTCGAGACGCTGGGCTGCACGACCGTGATCTGCACCGATAAAACCGGCACGCTGACCGTCAATCAAATGACGGCGCGGTCGGTCTATTATCAGGGCCGCAACTATCGGGTCAGCGGCGAAGGCTATGACCAGACCGGCACGATTTCGGCTGAAACCGGCGACACCGGCGACCTGTCGGCGCTGTTGCTGCCGCTGGCACTGTGCAATAACAGCCACCTGAACAGCGATCAAGTCATCGGCGACCCGATGGAAGGCGCCTTATTGGTGCTGGCCGCCAAGGGCGGCGTCGATAAAAGCCGGGCCGGCAAGCAACTGCCGCGTCTGGCCGAACTGCCCTTCGACGCCGAACATAAATTCATGGCAACCTTCCATCGCGATGGCGATCACGTCAAGGTATTCGTCAAAGGCGCGCCCGAAATCGTGCTGAACCGGTGCACCACGATGCTCACTGCCGATGGCAAGCCCGCTCCGCTCCATAAGGATACTCTGCTGACAGTCAATAAATCCATGGCCTGCACCGGCCTGCGCGTGCTTGCCGTGGCCGAAAGAACGCTGCCGGCTAACCGGTTTTCGGCGGACCGCGACCTGTTCGAGTACATGGTGGATCTGACGTTTGTCGCGCTGATCGGCCTGATGGACCCGCCCCGGCCTGAAGTCCGCGAGGCGATCGCGCTGTGCCGGCAAGCCGGCATCGAAGTCAAGATGATCACGGGCGACCAGAAAGTGACGGCCAATGCCATCGGCCAGGAACTGGGCCTGGCGGGCGATGTCATCGAAGGCCGGGAACTGGCCGATCTGGACGATGCGGCGCTGGCCGGGCGCATCGATGCGCTCGCCGTTTTCGCGCGCACGGCGCCGGAACAGAAAGTCCGCATCGTCCAAGCCCTGAAGGCCGACGGCCATATCGTCGCGATGACCGGCGACGGCGTCAACGATACGCCGGCCCTGAAAAGCGCCGATATCGGCATCGCCATGGGCATCACCGGCACCGATGTCGCCAAGGAAGCGGCGACGATGGTGCTGACCGATGACAATTTCGCCACGATCGTGAGAGCGGTCAAGGAAGGGCGCGGCATTTACGACAATATGATCAAATTCATCCGCTTCCAGCTTTCGACCAATATCGGCGCCATTCTGGCCGTGGCCGGCGCCCCGCTGCTGGGATTGCCGATTCCATTCACGGCCGTGCAGCTGCTGTGGATCAACATCATCATGGACGGGCCGCCGGCCATGGCCCTCGGCATCGATCCCGCGCGGCCGGGCAGCATGATGGAGCCGCCGCGCGATCCCAAGGCGCGCATCCTGTCCTGGCGGCGCCTGGGCAATCTGTTCAGTTACGGACTGACCATGGCGATCGGCACGCTGGCGGTGCTGTACTACGGTCTTCGCAACGGTCAGGCTGAACACGCCGCCACATTGGCGTTCACGACTTTTGTGCTGTTCCAGGTGTTCAACGTGTTCAACGCGCGCGCCGAAAAAATCACGACATTCAATCGGCATTTCTTTGCCAACCGCATGCTCTGGCTGGCCATTTCCGGCGTCGTGCTGCTGCAATTACTGGTGATACACTGGCCGCCGGCGCAGGCGGTGTTCCGCACCACGACGCTGACGCCGACAGACTGGCTTATCGCGGCCGGCGTTGCCTCGTCCGTGCTGATACTTGAGGAAGCGCGCAAATTTTTACAAGCTATCGGCGAAAGACTCATCCCCCCAAAACCGAACGCTTAGATTCTGCTCAGATAACAAAAACAAAAGGTGCGGCATGAAAAAAAAAGTTACCGAAGTTTGCAGCCACTTTCTGATCCAACTGGAAAACCGTTTGTTGCGCTACCCTAAAACGCTGCTTCTGCTGATCCTCCTGGCCTGCGGAGTCAGCCTGTACTATACGATAGGCCATCTGGGCATCGATACCAATACCTCCAAAATACTGTCGGAGGAACTGCCTTTTCAACAGGACCGGGAACGCTTCATCGAGGCTTTTCCCCAGGATGACCAGGCCATGTTGGTCGTTGTCGACGCCCCAACGCCGGAACAAGCCACTCGCGCGGTTAATTACCTGGACACACAATTCCATAATGAAAAACAACAGATAAAATCGGTCTATATCCCCGGCGCCGGGGAATTCTTCGACCGGCATGGCCTGCTTTACCTAGAGCAGGATGAACTCGAGGAACTGGCCGCCAAGCTGGCCGAGGCCCAACCCTTCGTCGGCACCCTGTCCGGGGACAACACTTTGAAGAGTCTGCTGTCCATTCTCGGACAGGCCATTACCACGGACGAGCGTGAACTGCCGGTCGACCTGAACCCCCTGCTTGGTGAAATACGGACATCGGTCCGGGCCGTGCTGGACGGCAAACCCTATCGGCTGTCCTGGCAGCAAATGATGATTGGAGAAGACCAGGAATTGTTAAGCAGCCAGCGCTTCATCCTGATCAAACCGCAGCTGGATTTCAACGAACTGATGCCTGCCGCAAAATCGGTGGAAGCGGTGCGGGCTATCGTTGAGGAGGCCCGGCACGCGCTCCCCGACGTTCAAATACGCCTGACCGGCGAAGTCGTGCTGGAGCATGACGAATTGGCCACGGTGACCTACAGCGCCGAAATCGCCTCGCTGTTTTCCTTTGTTCTGGTTTTCCTGGCTTTATCGATTGGCCTGCGCTCAATAAGACTGACGCTGATCACGCTCAGCGTGCTGGTGATGGGATTGCTGCTGACCACTGGCTTCGCCGCGCTTGCCATCGGGCATTTGAATATTATTTCCATCGCCTTTGCGGTTTTGTATATCGGCATCGGTGTGGATTATGCAATTCAACTGTGCCTGCGCTATCGGGAATTATTACAGATGCAATTATCCCGGCAACAGGCGCTGATCGAAGCCGTGCGCAAAGTCGGCCCTTCCATTGCTTTGTGCGCGATTACGACGGCGGCGGGCTTCTTTGCCTTCATCCCGACCGCCTACACCGGCGTCTCGGAGCTGGGCATCATCGCCGGCGTCGGCATCTTTATCTCGCTGCTGATCACGCTGACGGCGCTGCCGGCGCTGTTGACGCTATTCCCGCTGAAGCCGGCGCCTCCCGGGACATCCGACAGTCTGTTTCCGGACTGGGCCTACCGCTTTCCAATGCGGCATGCGACTTTGCTCAGATGGACGGCGGCGACATTGACACTTGCCGGCCTGGCCCTGCTGACTCAGGCCCGGTTCGACATCAACCCGATCAACTTGCGCGCCCCCGACACCGAGTCGGTCGCCACGTTCAGGGAACTGCTGACCTCCAAGGACGCATCGCCGATGACGCTGACGGTGCTGGCCAATAACAAACACCAGGCGCTCGATATGGCGCAAAAACTGACACGGCTAAACTCGGTCGAGAATGCGATCACGATTGTCGATTATATTCCCGATAATCAGGACGCCAAGCTGGCCATCATCGAGGATCTGGCTTTAGTGATGGGGCTCCAGCTGACCGCCTTCCCCGCCCCTCGGCAGGTCAGCGTCGAAGATACTATGGCAGAGCTGGAACAATTCCGGCAGGCCATAGACCGGCATTTGGCGAACGAGCCGGGCAGTGAGCTGTCGGCGAACCTGAGCCGGCTGCGCGAAGACCTGGTCTCGCTGCTGGCCGTGCTGCGATCCGAATCCGGGCCGGAAAAAAAGGCAAGGCTGGAGCAATTGCAGTTCAGCCTGCTCGATACCCTGCC
>NZ_JQKS01000036.1:0-51634 GCF_000746145.1 Methylobacter sp. BBA5.1 | reverse complement strand
AGCGTGGATAACCCTCTTGAGCACTATTTTAACCGAGTACACAAGATTGCGGAGGCAAGTTAACGATTAGTGATGACAACAACAGGTCAGACCGGTGCTTTCCAAACCCGCTCAGCACATAGGTTCTTAAGAAACCGTTAGGATGGTTGAGGTGAAAGCGCGCGGATAGATTCATCAGGAGTCCTGAGGTAAGAAAACCTCTGTTAAGAGACCGAATATATGGCGGCAATCTTGATCTCTGTTAGTGACATTACAAAATTGAAAACTTGGCTTGCAATAATCGAGGAGTCCATATATGTGCCGACGCCAGGAGGCGCATCGTTCGCGATTTCAGGAAGTCATTTTTAGTGCAATCAGCCGTTACTTGAAAGCAACGACTGTTGTGCAAATTGAGTTTTGTTATCGGCAAGCCTGCCTGAAAAATAAAGTAGGGTACGAGACTGTGAAAGTATTCGTTTTTTGAAATTTTCACCACAATATATTGTGCATTTGATATTTGTATATAACAGCATATAGACATTGAAGAGAAAAATGCTGAATACTTTCACAGTCTGGTACCTTTTCCAGCGGTTCCGGTGAATGCCATCTCAACAGGTACGCGATGCGTACCCTACCGGATTTATGAATACACCGGGCGCCCTGCAGGTCAGTGGATGGCTTGTTTTCATGGCGGCGCATGCCTGAAGGTAATGTTTCCGATTAATGAATAAGCGCTCCAGCCAAACCCCAACACTTTCAATAGAAGAGGCATTTTATGAAGAAGAAAGCATGCAACCATGAGTATTTGGCATTGACAGCGTTCGGGGAAGTCTCCGTTTGCCGGGAATGCGCAATCGTGCATTTACATGTCCTGAACGTCACTTTACGTTTCAGCGTGGACAATTTCCTGGGGCTGGCCGATACCTTGACGGAGGCGTCGAAAAAGCTCAGAACGGTCGCCAAGAAAAAACCTGAACGGCGCTCTTTAACGCTGATCAAGTAAATTCCGGCAAGCGATGATCAGTTCTCCAGGCCAGGCGATACATTAATCCCCGGTGTAAAGGCGCGCCTTGCCCGGATCAGGCCCGCCGGCCAGCGTGCCAAAGCGCGGCCACGACCGGCACGGCAAGGGCAATCCAGGACACCATATCGCCGATACCGTCATGAAGCAGGGCGGCAATAAGGCCTATCGCGCTGATCATGGCCAATAGGATCGGCGCTCCCCAGATTTGCAGCCCGGTTAGCGGCTTTTTCATTGGCCATCCGCCTGTTTCGGGGCGCTGATCGGCAATGTTGCCTCCGGCTTTTCGTTCATCGGCACGCCCAGCCGCGTTTCGAACGAGACCTTGTGCTTTTTCAGCCACAGGTACAAGCCGCTTATCAGCACCACAATGCTGAGAATATCCAACACTGCCCAGAGGATCTTGAGCGGCAGGCCGCCGTAATCACCAAAATGCAGCGGCTGCGAAACCAGCAGGGCGCTGACATAGCCCGGCAGATCGCGTTGCGCGATTACTTTCCCGGTTTGCGCGTCGATGAGCACCGGTTTGAGCAGTTTGGAAGTCAGGGGCGTCGCGCCCTGCATGAAGGCGACGAAATGATGCGGACTGGCGAAGTCATTGCCCGGAAAAGCCATGAAACCGAGCGTCATGCCGGGTGCCGCATTACCGGCGGCATCAAGCGCCCGTTGCGCCGAAACGATACCGGCAAGCGGCGGCCGGCCGCGGAAAGGCGCCGTCATTTCCGCCAGCTCCGTGGACTGCCAGCGGTCGAATATCGGAACCGACAGCGTATTGATCACGCCGGTAACGCTCACGACCAGCAGCCAGACCAGCGTCACGATGCCGAGCAGGTTATGCAGGTCCAGCCATTTTACCTGTGCGGACCGGCTTCGGCGGATACTGCCAAAACGGATTTTGCGCATGTAGTAGCCGTACAGCACCGTGCCCGATATCAGCGAAATGACCAGCAGCAACCCCATGAAGCCCAGAAACAACATGCCCGGCAAGCCGGCAAACAAATCGACATGCAGCCTGAGCAATACATTCATGAAGCCTTGCCGCAGCGGGTATTCGTGCAGGAATTCGCCGGTGCGCGCGTCGTAGCTGTAGAAGGCCGATGGCTCCGGCGCGTCGGCGGTGACCCCCAGCCGTACAGACCACAAATCCGGCTCGTCGGGATCGCCGACCAGGAATTGCACGGCATGACCGGGCTTGCGCGTCTTGGCATCCGCGATGATATCGTCCAGATTCACGCGCTGCCCGATCTCAGGCAGGGCCGGCGGCTCAACCTGATAGCCCAGCGCGTGATCGATCTCGTGCGCGAAGATTAACGGCAGTCCCGTCAGACACAACAGCAGCGCGAACAGGGTACAAATCAGGCTCGTCCATTTATGGACCTGATACCATGTTTTTATTGAATCTCGATTCGACATGGGACGGCTACCGCGCGAACCGGTGCATGATCATCGCGGCCATGGCCGTCCGCGGCATCTTAATGGCGGTCAATGCGCAGTGCTCAGCCATCAGCATTCCTCCGGCAATTCAGGCTTGCTTTTATGGGGGTTGAAGGCCGCGATGGGATTTTTCAGCGTGCCGGCGAATTTCAGGTTTTTGGCCGGATCGGCGAGATCGATCATTTGCCGGTTGTTTCCCAGTTGCAGCCGGTTCAGGCAGGAGCGTAGGAACTCGGGCGCGAACAGGTCGTGGCGCGCGAATTTATCCGCCAGTTCCGGATGCGCGCGTTGATAGTCCAGGATGCAGTCCGCGACCTGCCGCCAAAACCGGTGTTCCGCGTAATCGCCCTGTTCAACCAGAATGTGGGAGAGATAGCGAAAAATGCAATCGAAAAAGTCGGTGAAGATCGACAGAATCTTCAGCTCTTCCGGCACCGATACCGATAAACGCCGCACCTTCTCGGACAGCACGATGTCCTGGTTCATGATCGCGGCTTCTTCGGCAATGTCTTTCATGATCGTGCTGACCGGGACATTGTTCTCCAATACCAGGATCAGGTTCTCGCCGTGCGGCATGAAAACCAGGTCGTAGGCGTAGAAACAGTGCAGCAGGGGGCTCAGGTAGCCGTTTAGATACTGCCGTAGCCAGGCCGTGGTATCGAGGCCGGATGACTTGATCAGGGCCGGCAATAACGCCGTGCCCCGGGCATCGACATGCAGCAGCGCGGCCATGGTCATCAAGCGCTGCCCCGGCTTTAACCGGGGCGGGGGGCTTTCCCGCCACAACGCCGCCAGCATTTTTTTATAGGGGCTGTCGCAGGTCATGGCCGTCTCATAATAAGCATTGCGATAACCGATGGCGGCCACTTCGCGCAGGATGCGAAAGCCTTTTTCCGCCAGATAGGGGTCCTGCTCAATCAAGCGGTTGATGCAGTCGTTAATGGCGGGCGTGGCGCTCATGTAATAAGGCGAAAGCCCGCGCATGAAGCCCATGTTGAGAATTGACAGCGCGGTTTTCACATAGCGTTTGCCGGGATGGCTGACATTGAAAAAGGTGCGGATCGACTGCTGGGCCAGATACGTGTCCTCGCTGTAGCCCAGGCAGACCAAGTACCGGGCCGCGATATCGGCGGCGAAGATGAAGGCCAGTTTGTTGTACCACTGCCAGGGATGGGCGGGCATAAACCAATACTGATCCGCGGCCAGACCTTGCCGTTCCAGGCAATGGCTAAATTTCTCCAGGTTCGCCGCTCCCAGTTCCTGGTCCATTAATGCCTGATAGGACAAATCATCGGCGCAGGAAAATTCCGCTTTGCTTTTGTGCACCGCCAGCCAGACCAGCTTGACCGGCGCGGCGGCCTCGGGCGTGTAAACGCGGTAGTCGACGGCATCGAAGCCGATCCGGCCGTTATTGGCCAGAAACACAGGATGGCCTTCCATCATGGCGGTTTCGAGCGTTTGAAAATCAGCCTGGATAAGGTCCGCGACCTCGACGCCCTGCCTGCCGTGCTTGTAAGCGGCGCTATACAGTGTGCTGGTAATCTCTTCCATGTAAGTGGGCAGCATGGCCGGATCAATGGCCAGCGTCCGGCTTATTTCCAAGATGAAGCTTAGCGAATCCGCGGGCGCCTTGTCGCCGCCGACCCGTTTTTCCAGGGAATCCTTGTCGATGCGCCAATGCTCCAGGCTCATCACCTGCGCCCGAAAGCGGTATTCGGTGTCAGGCTGGTCGGTCTTCAGCCGATAGTGCCCCCAGCCGTCTTCCGAGAACCGCGGTTCGGGATGGATCAGCCGTTCGTGCGCGAACTCGCTGATAGCCTTGCAAACATGCAGGAGGTTCACTTTGGCCCAGCATTCTGCCTGCAAATGGCTGACCGCCTGCTGGGGCGATGCGGCGATGGCCGCGCGCAGGGCATGGTGTTCCCGGTTCAGCGCGGCTTGGTACTGCTCCCGGGTGCAAAAGGCGAGGCAGGCGGTTTTGTCGGATAAGCTGATGGTCTTTTGATAGTCGAATCCCGCCCGTTTATTCAACACATGGATTTTGTCGTTGCGGATATCCGGCTCCACCACGATGCGCCTTGCCTCGGGATCGCTGAAGATAAAGTCCATGATGACGGTAAACACCGCCCAGGTGAAACCGGCTATCGGGCGCTCGGCCGGGGCAACCAGCACATGCATGCCCCGGTCGCCTTGCTGCCGGGCATAATGCCCGCCCACTTCGGCGTGTTCGGGATCGTAGCATTCCAGCAGAAAAGCGGGCCGGTCGTTGCAATAGCCCATGAACACCTCCGCCTGCGCGGTTATTTTTCTGTATTCCGCTTCAACCTGCGCCGCGGATCGGCCCTGCAATCCCCAGTAACGGGCATAGTCGCGATTGACCCAATCCTGTATCCGGGCGATATCTTGCGGAATTTGCAAGGGGCGCAAGCGGAAAGTGCCGATCGCCGGCACATGTTTTTTGAAGTTGAAAGTATCGTTATCCATGTAGTGTGACTCGTTATTAGTTTGGTGTAATGGGGCGTGATTCGCTTCATGAGGTTTTCATCACGGCAGCGGCCGATTTCGACCCGGCTTTAAACAGCAGGCTGTATAGCAGGACGGTCAATAACCATCCCGATGCGCCCGCGATTAAAGGCATTTGCAGGCCACGGGAGGCGACCAGCGGACCGATGCTGAAGAAAGCGAGCAGCGCGCCCAGGCTTTGAAAGAAATAGATTTTGCTAAAGTCCGCCGCGTAGGATGCGGGCGTACTGATGGCAAACAACAGCGAATCCAGGCGCACCGTGGCATGAAACAGGGCCCAGCCGTACAGGCAGCGTCCGGCCAACACGACCGCTTCCTGTTGCGAGGCTTGCAGCAGCAGCCCGCAAATGCCTGAAAAGACCGCCGGCACAAGGCCGGTCTTGCCGATCGCGCGGTTCTTGAGGCAGAGCGCCAGAAAGGCCATTACGCCCGGTATGGCGAATACCAGGCCGGAGACAATCTCGCCGTCCCAGGCGGAAATCGACTGCCAGTAGCGCGAGAAGAACGGCCGCACCAGCCAGATGCTGAAATAAAACAGCAGCATGATCAGGCCCAGCTTATAAACCCGGCCTGAAGCCGGCCGGCCGGTTGCCGGTGCCGGTTGTTCCCGAGGCTCGGCCCGGGCGGCCGGTTCAGCTTTTCCCGGCAGGAAAACGCACATGAACATCTGCGCGAAGTCGCCGGCCGCCATCAGCAGAAAGACTTGACGCGGCTCGAACCACTGCAGCACGAAACCGCCGGCGCCGGCGCCGACTATGGCGCCTAAATGCACGATGACCGACAGCAGCCCGATCGTGCCGCTGTGCTTTTCCTGTTGTTCAAAGCGCATGATATGCGGGTAAATCAGCAGATAGCTGGCCTTGAATACCAGCATCAGCAGCGAAACCAGCCAGAAGTCCCGCAACGTTTCGGCGCCATGGCACAGAATGCTCAATACCCCGGCGGCGAACTGGGTATAAATCAGCAGCCTGATGACCGGCACGGACCTGGCGATCCGTGCCCACAGCGGAAACGCCAGCATCACCACGAAGCAGGTCGCCCCCAGGTAAAAGCCGACCTGCCGAGGTTCGGTAACGGAAAACACGGCCTCGAAGAACTGCGGGTAAAACGGCAGCAACATGGCATCGCTCACCACCGAGACCGCAATCATGGCCACGAGAGAAAATTTCACCGTCGAAGTCATGTTTAACCCGCTTCCGATCCGGAAAGTACGATTTTTTCCGCCGGCGCCGAAAAGCGCTGAAACGCGATGCTTTGTTCGATGGGATAGTGTTCCTGGCCGGTGACGGCTTTGATAATGCAGGCATTGCGGTAACAGACCATGCCCAAATCCGGCGTGACGAAGCCGTGCGTATGCAGTCCGACATTCTGTACAAAGATGTCCGTGCCGTCCCGGTCTATGCTGTAATTTCGGTTGACCGCGAACCGGCCCTGTTCGTCCCACCGCAGGCGCGGGGCGATGCCGGCCACAAACGCCGGTAACTGGTAACTGTAGCCTGTCGCCAGCACCAGTCCCTGCGTGCGATGGCCATAGCGGACTTCTTGCTCGTTTTGATGCACTGTCAGTTCAAAATGCTGATCATCCGGATTGAAGGCGGCGGCCTGCAATTCCGTATTCGTGAACAGGTTGACCCGGATGTCATGGCTGAGGCGTTTGACGTACATCAGATCGTAAATATCGTTAATCAGGGCGCCGTTAATGCCTTTGTACAGGTTTTTTTGCTCACGGATCAGACGCTCTCTGGTGTCCGCCGGCAGCTGGAAAAAATAATCGACGTATTCCGGCGAGGTCATTTCCAGCGTCAGTTTGCTGTACTCCAGAGGAAAAAACCGGGGCGAGCGTGTAATCCAGCTCAATTCATAACCATACACATCAATGTCTTGCAGCAGGTCGTAATAAATTTCAGCGGCGCTTTGCCCGCTGCCCAGAACCGTAATCGACTGGTTGCCTTGCAGCGCTTTCTTGTTCGGCAGATAGGCCGATGAATGGATCGCCCGGTCGGCTATTTCCCGGCAGCAACCCGGCATGTACGGGACGGTTCCGGTGCCCAGAACCAGCTTTTTCGCATGGTAAGTTTTGCTTTGGCCGGTGTCCGTGCATCGCGCCCGGATGACATAACAGCCCAGGCTGGCGCAAAATTCGATGTGTTCGACCCGGGTATTGAAGGCAATATTGCCCAGCCGGCTCGCGGCCCATTGGCAATACTGGTTGTATTCGCTACGCATCAGAAAGAAGTTTTCCCTGATATAAAACGCGTAAATCCGGCCCTGTTCCTTGATGTAATTCAAGAAGCTGAATGGACTGGTCGGATCGGCCAGCGTGACCAGATCGGACAGGAACGGCGTTTGCAGGTGCGCATTTTGCAGCAAAATCCCCGAATGCCAGTTAAATCCCGCGTTTTTCTCCAGAAACAGGCTGTTCAAGCCTTTAATCGGTTCCATCAGGCAGGCCAGGCTCAAATTAAACGGGCCTACGCCGATCCCGATCACATCGTAAGTTGTCTCACGCATCGCGGCTCTCCTTGATGATGGCCTGTCTGACGGCCTGGCAGGCCGGCTGGACGGCGCTGTCGGCGCCTGAATTGAAGTGGTTTTGCCCATGGTATTTGATTAGTTTAAGCACGGCCTGCATGTCCTGAATGGTTGTCAACGGGTTCAGCAAGGTGAATTTAAGATACTGTTTTCCCTGGACTTTGGTGCTGGCGATGAGCGCCTCGCCGGATCTTGACAGGGCTTTGCGGATAGCGGCATTGAGCGCATCGAGGTCTGCTTCCTGATATTGCCCGGACGGGCGATAGCGAAACACCAGCGTGCTGAGCTGGGGCTGATGGAGCACCTCGAGACAAGGCTCCGACAGCAACAGCAGATACGTCTGTTTCGCCAGGTGAATGACCTGGTCGAACGCGGCGCCGATCTGGTCAGCCCCCATCATGCGCAGTGTCAGCCAGAGTTTCAGCGCATCGAAGCGCCTGGTGGTTTGCAGGCTTTTATCGACCAGGTTCGGCGTGCCCTCATGGACCTGGCTGAGCGGGTTCAGGTACTCGGCATGGCACGTGACAACGGCCAGATGCCGCCGGTCTTTTACCAGAAACGCGCTGCAGCTGACCGGTTGCAGGAATGACTTGTGATAATCCACCGTGACCGAATCCGCGGACTCGATGCCGGCCAGCCAATGCCGGAATTTCGGCGACACCAGCAGGCCGCAGCCGTAAGCGGCATCGACATGCAGCCACAAGCCATGGGCGCGGCATATTCCGGCGATTGCCGGCAAGGGATCGATACTACCGAAATCGGTGGTCCCGGCGGTCGCGACCACGGCCATCGGGATCAAGCCCTGCGCCAGACAGTCCTTGATCGCCTGGTCCAGCGCCCGGACATCCATTTTGAAATAGCGGTCGCAAGCAACCGGCACCACCGCGTCATAACCCAGGCCCAGTATCGCCGCCGCTTTTTGGATGCTGAAATGGCTGAGCTCCGAACTGAAAATGCGCAGCTTATGGCAATCTTGCGGCAAGCCCTGCGTTTTATTGTCGTGATGCCGCCATGTTTTCGAACAGACGTGGTCGCGCGCCAATAGCATCGCCATCAGGTTGGATTGCGTGCCGCCGCTGGTAAAAATGCCGTCCGCCCGCGCGCCCAGGCCGATTTTTTCCGCCGTCCAGTCGATCAGCTTCTGTTCGATGAAAGTGCCGCCCGCGCTTTGGTCCCAGGTATCGACCGAGGAATTGATCGAAGTCAGCAGCAGTTCGGCCAAAATAGCCGGCAGCACAATCGGGCAGTTGAGGTGGGCGACATAGCGGGGATGATGAAAATAAACGGCATGCGCTAGATACAGTTCCTCAACTTCCGCCAGGGCCTCGTCAAACTGGTCGCAGGCGCGATCCAGGTCAACCGCGTTAAATTGAGCCGCCAGTTCGCGCGGCAGAATGCCGCTGAACGGTTTGTCGACGGCTGACAGGCTTTTTTGTATCAACTCAATGCCCTGCAACAGGGCGTTCTTATAGCGGTGTAAATTCTTCTCATGGAAAATAAAGCTGGCGAGCCGGGACTTATCCTGCCCAGGTTCGCTGGGCGTGTTTACCGGTTGCAGCTTTAAAGTGTCGGCGTTCATAGGCTTACCTCTGGTTGAAAGTGGATTGCTTAATGGTTGTACAAAGGTCGGCTGGCCGGATCATCGCGCCGATTGCGGAACTGCCCTTGGTGCTAAACCGGGCAAATCCGTGGTCAAGCCATCGCGCGGTGATCTTGATGCTGGCGGTTATAGCGGTAAAGCGGGCCTTACCGCGTAGCGGTTCAGAAACTGTACTGAATGGAACCGGTTACCATGCGTCTTGCTCCGTAGGTGGTGAAGTCGTCGAACGAGGTCGTGACATGCTCCTTGTCGAGGACATTCTGCATGTTGAAAACCAGCTTGATCTGGTTCCATTGGTAATGCATGGTCGCGTCGAACAGCACGTAGCCCGGTATTTCCGTGGTGTTTCTGTCGTAATACGTGTTGCCGAACGAGGCGCCGATATAGCGCACGCCGCCGCCTATGCCCCAGCCCTTGGCCATGCCGGACGGCACGGTGTAATCGGCCCACAAGGTGGCTTTGTGCTTGGGGACATACTCCAACGGCTCGCCTACTTCGCTGGCAAAGGAGCTCTTGGTGACTTTCGCATTCAGATAGCTATAACTGGCCGTCAGATTCAGGCCATTGTCAAAGCTGGCGAGGCCTTCCAGTTCGACGCCGTTGGAATGCGCTTCGCCCCGTTGGACGCTCTGGAATGAAACGGGATCGAGAGTCAGGAAGTTTTCCCGGGTGAGATCGAAATAGGCCAGGGAAATGAAACTGTTCTGGTTTTTCGGCTGGTATTTAATGCCGAACTCGTATTGTTCCCCGGTCTCGGGCTTAAACGGCGTTCCCGTGACCAGATCGGTGCCCAGCGCCGGCAGAAACGATTGCGCATAGCTGAAATAAGGCGCCAGACCGTTGTCCGCGACATACACCAAGCCGGCGCGGCCGGTCAGTTCATTGTCGTCCTGGCGGGTCCGCGTGCCGCCGAGCCGGTCTTCGGTCTCGCTTTCCGCCATGTCGTAGCGCCCGCCCAACGACACGCGCCAGTGCTCGCCCAGTTTGATTTGGTCTTGAAGATAAAGCCCGATTTGATTCTGCGTGATCGCCTCGTCTGTGCTGGGGAACGGAGCCGGGACGCCGGCCCCGTAAACCGGGTTATAAATATCCAGGTCCGGGGCAACGCCGAATGGCAATACGTTGGTGGCGTCCGTGTGTTGAAAATCCAGGCCCGCCAGCACCGTATGGTCCACGAAACCGGTTGCGAATTTGATCTGCGCCTGATTGTCGAGGCTGAAGCCGCGTGCCTCGCCGTCTATCTCGTAATAATAACGGCCGATGGTGCGCTGGTCCGGCTGCAGGAAAGCGGCATAGACACTGCGGACATCGATTTCAGTGTTGTAATAGCGGGTGTTTTGCCGAAGTGTCAGGTGATCGTTGAAACGGTGTTCAAACAAATAGCCGACGGCAAACTGTTCCCGGTCATAGCGGTCGACATCCGGTTCGCCGGTGAAGGTGCTGGTCGGGATTTTACCGTTGGGATTGCCGTATAAAGTGCCCTGGATGGGTAATCGCTGCGAGGACTGGGTTTCATCCTTCTGATAGTGGCTTAAAAAAGTCAGCGTGGTATCGTCGCTGGGTTTCCAGGTCAGCGACGGCGCGATGTAAATGCGGTTGTCCTTGACGTAATCAACCTGGGTATCACTGTCCCGGCCCAGCACGGTGAGCCGATAGGCGAGGGTTTTGTCTTGATCGAGCGCGCCGCCGACATCGAGTTCGCCCTGGTAATGATCGTACGAACCCGCTTCAAACTTGATGCTGCCGAACGGGTCGAACGAGGGCCGTTTGGACACATAATTGACCAGGCCGCCGGCGCTGGCTTGGCCATACAGCACGGACGCGGGGCCGCGCGGTACTTCAACGCGTTCCGCGCCAAACGGTTCGAGGTTATAGCTGACGGCAAATCCGGGATTGACCAGTTTCAGGCCATCCAGGTAAAGACCTGTTTCCGTGGCATCGAAACCGCGCATCTTGATCTGGGTATAACGGGGCTCAAACCCGAAAGGCTCGCTCTGAACGCCCGGCGTGTAACGCAAGGTCTCGGCCAGTGAACTGACGTTCTGCGCTTCCATCTGATCATCGGTAATCACCGAGATCGACTGCGGCGTCTCGATGAGCGGGGTGTCCGTTTTGGTGCCCGCGCTCGAGGTATCGGCCACGTAGCTGCCGGCTTCCTCGCCGCGCGCGGCCTTGACCTTGACGGCCGGCAGCGTGATTTCCTGTTCGTCGGTTGCGGGGACGGCAACGGGCTGCTCGGCGGCCATCGCCAGGCCATTCAGCGCCGCCCCCAGCGGCAGCAGCGGACTCAGGCGCCATTTGCAGCCAATCGTTGCCGCTTTTAAAGACAAATTTTTTTTCGACATGCGTTTTCCCTTGGTATCGCTTTTTAAATGAAGTAAAAAGCTGCCTGGCAGGAGACGCTGGGTGGCTGGTTTATCAGTTATAGCCTCACCCCTCGCCCGAAGGCGAGGGGGTGGCGAAGTCATGTTGTGATTGTTCCTTAGCGTGCGCCGGATTGCTCCGGCTCGGACACGAAACCGATACGCGTGACGCCGGCCTTGGCCGCATCGGCCAGGGCTTCGGCGACAAACCGGTACGGCACGGCCTGGTCGGCGCGCACATGCAGCTCCGGTTGCGGCGACTGCTGCGCGATCTGCCGCAGGCGCTCGTTGAGCTGTTCGCGCGTGACGCCGGCTTCATCCCAGAATAACTGTCCTTCGCCGTTGATGGACAGCGCGATATGTTCGGTTTCGGTCGCCTGCGGTGTGCTCGACGCTTGCGGCAGGTCGATTTTGACGGCATGCGTCATCAGCGGCGCGGTGATCATGAAAATAATCAGCAGCACCAGCATCACGTCGATCAACGGCACCATGTTGATTTCCGAAACCGGGTGCTGGCTTTTGCTTTGGTCGAAGTTGCCGAAGGCCATCACGCACCTCCTGAAACAACGGCCGTTGTTGGCCGGGCGGCGGGCGACGGCTCGCCCATGGGCGTGCCGGTGGTCAGAAAGGCAAACAGGTCATGCGCGTAGGCATCCAGCCTGGCCAGCACCAGGCGATTGGAGCGCGCGCAATCGTTGTAGGCCAATACCGCCGGAATCGCCACGGCCAGGCCCAGGCCGGTCATGATCAGCGCCTCGCCCACGGGGCCGGCAATCTGGTCCAGGGTCGCGGCTCCGCCCTGGCCGATGCCGAGCAGGGCATGATAGACGCCCCAGACCGTGCCGAACAGGCCGACGAAAGGCGCGGTGCTGGCGATCGAGGCCAGGGCCGTCAAGCCCCATTCCAGGCGCGCGGTTTCCTCGTCGATCGCCCGGCGCATCGAGCGCGTCAAAAATTCCGTGGCGGAGCCGGCTTCATTCAGACGCTGCGCGCCATGAGCGGCGTGATGCCGGGCCGCGGTCATGGCATGCCGGGTTAAATAGGCAAACGGCTCTTTCGGCGCATGGTCTTCCAGATAACGGGCGACTTCATCCAGCGAGGCCGCGTTCCAGAAGGTTTGCAGAAACCGCGCCGAACGCCGGCGCATCAAGGCGCCTTGCCAGGCTTTGACGACGATGAAATACCAGCTGGCGACCGACATGGTGACCAGCAGGCCAAAAAGGGTCTGGCCGACGCCATCGCTTTGGGCCAGAAAATGAGTGAGGTTGTCTTTGAAATCCATGAGCTTATCCTTTAAGTGAAAATGAAACAGGAACGACGACCCAGGCCGGTACGATCCGCCCGTTCTGGCGCGCGGGCACGAAGCGCCAGTTCTTGACCGTCTTCAGCGCCGCCTGGTCCAGGCGATCGAAGCCGCTGCTCTGGCGTACGGACAGTTGGGCGACGGTGCCGTCGGTATTAACCTTGACGCGCAACAGCACTTTGCCCTGTTCGCCCAGCCTGCGCGAAATCCTGGGATAGGCGGGGGGCGGGTTATCGAGATAATTGGCATTCAGGTGCGGCAGGGTTACCGGCGCCGCTTCCGACTGCGCGCCCCGGGTGGCCGTCGATGTTGTCGGTGACGTTGTGGTCGCGGTGGGAGCCGGTGGCGGACTGGACTCAACCGGTGTTTGAGCGGCTTGCGTCTTTTCCGCGGCATTTATAGCCGCTGTGCTGTTCGATGAGGAAAGCAGTGGTTTCGGCTTGGCCGGCGCCGGCTTGTGCGGTTTGGCCTTGGGTTTGGGTTTTGGCTTGGGTTTGACCACCGGTTTCGGCTTTTGCTGGGGTTTTGGCGGTGCGGGCTTTGCCGGTTCTGCGCGCGGCTGCGGGGATGAAATCAGTGAAACCTGGATAGGGGTTGGCGGTGTTATCGGCTCCGGCGCTTCGGATGTCGGCGCTGCGGCAAGCCAGGCCAGATGAAATACCAGCGCGACGCACAAACCGATCAAGCCTTCGCTCCATCGGCAGGCCGGCAATGTGCTCAGGCGCCGGTTGAATGACTTAGCCGCGGGTAAAGGATGATTGCCGGCGCAGAGTGATCCGTAATGCGGCGCCTCGGCGCAAACCGATAGCGCTGCTCTGGCCGCGGACTCCGGAAAATTGATAATTTTTTTAGCCTGTACGGACATGGCGTACCTCGCGGTTTATAAAAAAATTGCTGGCTTCCTGGCCCGATGGGGCTGGGGCGCTGGCTATGCCGCTGGGGGAAGCGGATAAAATTATTTGGTCAAAATCAGTTTGCCGTTGCTGGTGATGCGCAGGCGGTATTCGTCGTCATGGTGATCGATCAGGATTTCGTTTTGTGCCCCGAACAGTTCGCTGCTGCTGACCCGGCGCCGCTCAGGAACGGATTCCTGTTCGACAATCACGATGCTTTGACGGTGGATGTTCCGGTTGTTTTTGTTATTCATAAAAGGTCGGATTGTCAGTGATAAACAGGCCGCGGCTCGCGTTGTTCCCGTAATTGCGCGGCGACTTTTTGCCAATGTTCCAGCAATTGCCGGTACAACTCACGGCTGTCCGAGACCTGCGCCAGCTGCGGATGCGCCAGCAACAGGCCCAGTTGATGCACGATCGAATGAGCCAGTTTCGGGCAATGGCGGCCGTTGATGAACTGCGTCATCGACAGACAGGTCGTCGCGTGCAATTGGGTCAGTTCGATGCGCGCGGCAGTCGATTGATCTTCAAGCATGGTGCGCTGCTCCTCGTGATGGTCGATTGAAAAAAGTGTTTAACGCACGCTGTTCGGTGAGACAGGTGCGTTAAACGAAAACAGCGAGAGGTCAAATCATCGCCTTATGTAAATGATAATGATTATCATTTGTCACGGCAAGCATTTTTTTTATGCTTTTTTTACACGGGCACGTGGGAACGAGTTGACGAGGATGCATGGTCGCGTAGGTGCGAATTCATTCGTGCGTAACTGATGAAGTGGCGAACGTTCCTGGCTACCATGGTTCTTTGGGAGCGGATATTCTTTCCTCGGCTTCGGTATGCATTCTTACGCGGAGCGCTCATCGTTATACATAAGTCAAAAATTACTGTTTTGCAATCTTAGCTAATGAGGCTTCGATACCATTTTTTGTCGCCCAACGTTCCCGACTTCGAAATCGCGATCTGGGGATCGCTCCCACAGAGCATCCGGCCCCTTGTGGGAGCGACGCCTTCGTCGCGATTTCGAAGCCACTGATGTTCAATATCCGCAGATTTATCAAACAGCACCGTTTCCAGGTATACGACGAACTCTGTTTAGCAAGTTTACCGATACTTGTGTATAACGGCGAGCGCGGGAGCGTGGGAACGAGGATGAGCAACGAGGTGTTTCTGGTTCCCATGCTCCTGAGACTGTGAAAGTATTATCTCTGTCAGTTGGGATGACTTTCACCGGAACCACTGGAAAAGGTACGCAATGCATACCCTACTTTATTTTTCAGGTAACGGCTGATTACTCTAATTCGCACTCCATTGCATAACTGATGAAGTGGCGAGCGTTTTTGGCTGTCCTTCGGGGGGCGGATATTCTTATTCAGCAGCGTAGGGCGGTTTCGCGCAGCAAACCGCCATTTCAAGCAGGTGCGGAATAGCACGGTTTCGAGGCTTCGTTTGTCGGTGGATTGCCAAGGCAAATCCACCATACGATTGATCCGCCATACGGCCATCATGCGGATACGCCGGCCGGCGTTAACTGCTGGGGTGGTCGGGCTGGTGCGGAGGGTTGTGGGACGGTTTCGCTTTCTCCATACGCTCCAGCCAAAAGGCCGCTTCCTGCTTGACGTTCGCTATGCCCAGCAAGGGTACCAGCGATTGCCGGGCCAAAGATTCATCCTCCGATTTGAAAGCGGCCACGCCCAGCCACAGCCGGGCAAATTCCTCGCGTTTCAAACCGCCTTTGCGCAGGCTTTTCTGAAATTCCTTTTTGGCCGCCGTCCAGTCGCCGCGCTGCATGGCCAGGCGGCCCGAGAGCATGAAATCCTCGCCGTTTGGCGCCAATGCGGCCGCTTCGGTCAGAATCCTGCTGGCCTGTTTATGCTCGCGCGCTAATTGCCAGCAACTGAACAATAATTTCAGATTTTTGTAATTGCGGGGAATCCGCTTGCTCTCCAGTTCGGCCTCCAGCATTCGGGCCGCCTTGACCGGATAACCCTGCTGCGCATGGAGTTTGACCAGTTGCAGGACATCCTCTTGCCGGACCTCGCCGAGGTAATAGGCCAGCATCATTGTCGACAGCGCCCGGTCGTAGTGGTCTTGCTGGGCATAAAGACTGCTCAGGTAACGCCACCATTCGCGTTTGTCGGGCGAATTCGCAATCAGTCGCTTCACGATGGGCTCGGCTTTCGCATAATCCTTCCGGTCGATGTAAAGCGACAGCAATAATTGAATCCATTCGGACGGCGGCGTTTTTTTCAGCGCCACGGCTTTTTCCAGATGGCGGATGGCCGACTGGGTCAATTTCGCCTGGTAAGCGGCATAGCCGGCCATGTAATGGATGTCGGCATCGGCTTTCGGCTCGCTTTGCAGCCATTGCTCCAGATGGGAGACGCTGTCCCGGTAGGCTTCCAGCTGAAAAGCGGCCTGTCCGGCAAGATAATGAAGCCCGTGTTCGGCATCAGCGTCCAGCTGCTTGCTGTCCAGCGCGGCCTTGGCCGCTTGCCGGGCGGCGCGGAAATCGTTGGCGCCGGCGTGGGCGTAAGCCAGATATTGCTGGACGACGGCCCGATCGAACGGCTTGTCCCGGGTTTGGGGCTGCAATGCCCGCAGCTGGCGCAAGGCTTGGGAGGCTTGACCCTGGCGTAAGAAGTCGTCGGCCTCTTTCAGAACCTTGTAGGTCTCTTCGCTGACGGCTTTTTCAGCGGGCCGGCCCGGCGCACTGAAGACGATCAGGAACAGGACGCCGAGATAACGCAAAAACAGACGGGGGAGAGAACGGTTCATCGGTCTAGGGTAAAGCTGAAAATCTGCCGCGCGCGAACCGGTATCGGATTGCCCTGGGCATCGCGGTGCGGCTTGAAACGCCAACGGCGAACCGCCTGCAAGGCGCTCCGGTCGAAGCTGCCGGCAGGCTTGCTGCTGATGATGGTCGGGTCGGACACGGTACCTTCCGGAGTCACGGTGAACTCCACGACCACTTCGCCTTCTATTCTGCGAAAGCGCAATTTTTCGGGGTAGAGCGGCTGAACGCGCGAAATGGCGGTCAGTCTGTCCGCCATGATAAAGGCCGGCGCGGCCGGTCCGCTGCCGCTGCCGGCGCCGGGCAGCCGGCCCAGCGCGCCGGTTTTGCTTCGGCCGCCGCCGCTGATCACGGGCGGCAGGCTGGGGCCGGTGCCGATATTCATCCGGGCGCTGGCCGGTATTTCCACTTTTAACGCCGGCGCCGGCAGCGGCAAGGCACGCAAGTTTTCGGCCGGCGGCGCTTGCCGCGCCATCGGCTCGGAAAAAGTTTCGGGCGCTTGCGGCTCCGGTTTCGGCGGTGTTGTTCTCGGCGAACGGGCAAGCGTCTCCGGCTTCGGCCGTTGCCGGACAAAGTCGAAATACCGCGCATCGGTGGTTCTGACCCACTGCTTGCCGTGTTCGGCGGTCACCATCTGGATCATGAACCAGAACAGCAACAGATTGATCACCGATGCGGCGGAAAAAATCAGCGCCAGTCTCATAGTTCTTCAGTCGCCGCGACCGCAACATTGGCAATGCCGGCCAATCTGGCCTGATCCAGGACCTGCATGACGATGCCGGTTTCCGAATGCTTGTCGGCCAGGATCAACGCCGACGCTTCCGGCGCCTCGGCGTGCAGCCGTTCGACATGGCCGCGTACCGCGCGCACGTCGACCTGCTGCTGCTCGATCCAGATCTCGCCGCTTTGGGTCACGGAAATCAGGATGCCGGCCTGGTCCTGGCGCTCGGCGCTCTGCGCGGTGGGCCGGTCGACCTCGACGCCGGTTTCCTTGACGAAGGAGGAATTGACCGCAAAAAAGATCAACAGGATGAACACCATGTCGATCAGCGGTGTGACGTTGAGTCCGGCGCCGAAGCTGGGCGGGCGGGTGTGTTGACGTTGCATGATCGCTATCTCATTGATCGGTTAATTGAGCGGTGAACCGTTCGCGCGCATGTCGGGCGCGGGATTCGAGACTGGCGGCGAAAAACAGGCCGGACAACGCGGTAATCAGTCCCGCCATGGTGGTGATCAGGGCCTCGGAAATGCCGGCCGCCATGCCCCGGGCATTGCCCGCGCCGAAGGCATTGATGACCTCGAAAACCTTGATCATGCCGGAAACGGTGCCGAGCAGGCCCAGCAGCGGCAGAATCTGGGTCAAGATGTCGACCGTTTTCAATCCGCGAAACACTTGCTTGAAATACTGCGAGGTCAGGCTGTCCTTTAAACGCTGCTCGTTAAAATGCGGGATCGACGGGGAACGGTTCCGCCAGTATTCCAGCAGTTCGGCTTTCAACCGGGGCAGCTGAAAATAAAAAAACCAGTACCGTTCCAGAATCAGCATCCACATCAGCACGGAAACCGCCAGAATCGCCCAGAGCAGGCCGCCGCCTTGATCGAAGAAATTCAGTACCTTTTCCATGCTCAGGGTTCCAGCGTCTGATCGTGCTGCTCAAACAAACGGTTGCTTTGTTGATCGAGGATTTCGACGATGCGGTTGGCCTGGGCATGCAGGAAGCTTTGCAGCAGCAATAGCGGGATGGCGACCGCCAGGCCCAGCTGGGTCGTCACCAGGGCGTAGGAAATGCCGCCCGCCATCAATTTCGGATCGCCGGTGCCGAACAGGGAAATGGACTGAAAGGTCTCGATCATGCCGATCACGGTGCCCAGCAATCCCATCAGCGGCGTCACGGCGGCGAAGACCGTCAATGAGGTCAGGCCGAAAAACAGGCGGCTGCTTTCCTGGCTGACCGATTCATCGAGGCGCGCGGCCAGGATTTCGCTGCTTCTGGCCGGGATCGTGGCAACGCTGTTCCTGAGCCGGCCCAGCGGATTGTTGTCGAAATTCTCTTGCTCAAGCAATTGGCTTTTGATGCGCCGCCAGGCCGTGGTCAAAACCGCGCCGCGCCACAAGACGATCAGCAAGCCGGCGACGCCGATGGCCAGAATCAGGTAACCGATGGCGCCGCTTTGGTTGATCCGTTCGATGAGGTCGGGGGACTGCACCAATAGCGCCAGAATCGCGCCTTTGGACGGGTCCACCGCCATCGTGCGCCAGCCGTCCTCGGCTTGTTCCAGTTCCCGGGCCATGCGCTGATGGCGTGGCGCCGGCTGCCGGGCGAGCTCGACCAGTTTATGGCTGTCGGGCAAAAAGCGCAGGAACTTGCCGTCGGCGACGGCGTTGAAAGCCCCGATGCGCGTCACGGTCTGCATTTTTTCCTCGCCCTCCAGCGTGATCACGGGGCCTGTAAAGCGCGCGACCTTGCCGGTTTCATGCATTTCATCGATCAGGACCAGCCATAGATTTTGCAGCGTCTCCATCGAAACCGCGGATTCGCGTTGAATGACTTTGTCGAGAAACGCGCCGCGCTCCGGGTCCTGCGCGGAAATCAGCGAGCGGTCCAGCAGCGAGCCGACTTCGGCGGCGTTCTGCTGCACCATCGCGAACAAGTCGTTCAGCTCGCCCGCTTGAGCGGCAATTTGCCCGTCCAGCTCGGCGAGTCTGGCCTCGTTTTCCTGGTAGGCGGCACGAAAGGCATCGGCACGTTTATCGGCTTCCGCCAGTTCGGCGCGCAGGCTGTTAAGCCGGGCTTGCTGCTGGTTTCGTTCCTTGATGAAACGGCGTTCGCGCTCCTCATCGTAGCGGAGATCCTTTCCGGCTTCCTGGCGCACCCGGGACACCAGTTCGTCCAGCGTCGCGGCGGCCTGTGCGGCATGGCTTAAAGAGACCAGTAAAAAGATGCAAAGCAGTTTGAACAGCTTCATGGCTTAGCCTCCGGGGCCATGATCGGCAAAATGAGAAGATCGGGCGGCGTTTGTTTTTTCGCGACGCGGATGGCTTTTTCAAGCGCTTCGCGCAAGGAGGCGTCCAACGGCACCCATTGCTTGCTCGAACGCAGCCAGTAACCGCCTTCATCGCCTTTGAGCGTCAGGTAATACAGGCCGACCCGGCCCAGCCGCAAAAACTCGACCGAACGCGGCTCACCGTCGCCGTTCAGCGTACCCTGGTAGGCTTCGAGGGTATGGCCGTATTCGGCCTCGACCCGGTACGCCTCCATGATCCGCCGGTATTTTTCGGTGACCGAGACGTCAGACCGGTGCATCATCTGCGTCAGCTGCTGCAGCCGCTGTTGCCGCTCGTCGGGCAGAAACGGCGTGTCCAGGGCCACGAATTCGGCCAATACATCGATCATCCGCTGCAAAAAAGGCGCGATTTGTCGTTCCATTTCGACAATATCGCGCATCTGGATTTCTTTTTTGCTCATCTCGGCTTTCTGGTCGTCGATCAGGCGTTCCATTTGGGTGTTGTAAGCCGACAGATCCTCAAGCCTCAGGGTGCCGCTGCGATACTCCTCCAGCATTGCCTGAGTCTGATCGTCTAATTTATCGACGCGTTTTTGCGTTTGAGTGCCTTGCTTCTGGGCTGACAACTGTTCCTGCAGGGCTTTGTCGACGGCTTGTTGCGCCGCGGCCGATGCTGCAAACAACAGGCAAAGCCCGAGCAAACCCGGTTTTAATCGAAACCTACGTTTTGTTTTCACTAACAACTACCACTCATAATTCAAGGTGACATAAACATTTTGACCTATCCCGGGCAGCCGTTCCCCGATAGCGGTTCCGTTTTCGATGTTGTCGATGGCACGGTTCAGGCCGTTCAGGTGGACACGGTATTCCTTATCGAGCAGGTTTTCAACACCCACGCCGAGCTGCAGGCCTTTATAGAGCTCGGCCTGGCCGCGGATGTTCCACAATGCGTAACCGGACGTTTTAACTTCCTGATTGAATTTGGAAACATCGCCCTGTCGCCAGTAACCGACAACCTCGGTGCCGAGTTTCCATTTCACGTCTTCATAAAACAGCGAAATCAAGCCGTTCAGGGGCGCGATCCGGTACAGGTTATCGTCGGCATCGGCCCGGTCGCCCTTGACGTAGCTGATCATGCCGTCGACCCGCCAGTTCTCCATGAACCTGAAGCCGGCTTCCACATCCGTGCCGTACAGGATAGCGTCGATGTTGGCGTATTGCAGCAAGGGTTTGGGGTTTTGTCCGGCCGCGAGCGCCTTGGCATCGCCATCCGGCGCGGCAACGCCTTGAATATAATCGTCGACGTAGCGGTAAAACGCCCGCGGGGCAAAATACAGCGAGCCTTTACGCCAGGTAAAGCCCAGTTCGCCTTGATAGGATTTTTCCGGCTGCAGATTCAGGTCGCCTATGTACAGATAACCGTCGGCCAGGCCGCCTGTCGCTTCGAACGGCGCCCATAAATAACGTTCCTGATAACTCGGCGAACGGGTTTTACGGGCAAATCCGACTTCCACTTCCAGTTCGCTGGTCAGATTATGGCGAATAACGCCGGTCAGATCGTAATTGAAATCGGTTTTAGCACGGTTTTGAGTGTTAAAGTTATCCGCGATTCTTTGCCATCTCTGGCGCGCGGCTGCCGGCAAGGCTAAATTTGACGTCTGGCTGGTGGACACCGTCCGGCTGTCCATTTCGATATGGTTGACCCTCGCGCCCAGTTCCACGGTCCAATCCTGAACCGGCGAGACGACCCATTCCGAGAAAAAACCGTAACGGTCGCGTTCCGCGCCGTTAAAATTCTGAATGAAAAAAGCCGAATTGCTTGGGTTGGTCACCAGGGCATCATGATTGGCGTTATCGCCGTCGGCGCCGACGGTCATGGTGCCGGACAGCAGCGGAAAATCGATCGCCAGCCTGTAACCGAAGCCGTCGGAGTAATTGGTGGAAAGGCGCCGGTTCTGGTTGCGCTGCATGGGGGTTGCGCCCGCGACTTGCCGCAGACTGAAGTTATCCATCGTATGACGGATATCCTGATAGTTATAGGAGGCCTTGATGTTGATGTCATCGCTGATTTTGCCTTCATAGGAGCCGGTCAGGATGCCGCCTTCGGACAGGACAATATCCATCGGCAGTGCCGGGGTCCCGGTCGGGCGGGTATGGTTATAGTTAAAATCGAGATCGAAAACATGCTCCCGATAACGAAAGCCGTAACCGACTTCGGCCGCTTCGCGGTCATGCCGGGTCGGCGTGTTTTCGCCGCCGGGATACCTGAAATCGTTGCCGAATTCCTTGCTGCCGTAGGCATGCAGACGGTGATTCTCGGTCGTCAGGCCGTTGTATAACGCGCCGTACCAGCCGTCGTTGGCGCTATTGAAACCGGCGGAGAACTTGCCGGTCCAGTCCAGCAGCGTGCCGTTTTCATTAAACTCCGGACGCTTGGTTTCCTGGACGATAGCGCCGCCGATGGTTTCGATGCCGCTGCTGACCGGCGCGATGCCGCGATAGACTTTTAACAGACTGGTCATGGCCGCCGGCACATGGCTCAATGGCGCGTCCATTTGATTGGTACAGGCCGGTTTGTAGTTCATGCCTTTGAAATCGACATTCACCCGGTCGCCGTACAACCCGCGGTACTGGGCAATGCCGGATAACGGCCCGAGTCCGTTGACATTGCCGCCCGGCACCCTTTGCAGCAAATGCGCCGCGTCGTTGATGCCGCCCTGCTCAGGCAGCACGCCGGTCATGTTGGGGCGAATGATTTCCCCCCGGATTTCCATGCGTTCAAGCTCGACGGTCTCTTCTTCGTTCTCTTCGGCCATTAAAGATGGCGCATGTAAAACAAAAGGAATAGCTATCAAATGCGACGAAATAGATTTTGTTAATTTCATGGTTGAATTTTATAGCTGAAGAAAGGGGTAAACCCGGGAAAAACCGGCTTGGCCGATCCGTTAGTATATTAGTGGATTGTAGCATCCGGAAATGACAGCTAATTGAACTTAATTTGGGTAAATAAGCCGGTTAAAAATACTCAAATAGCGTGCCAATATTTAAGCGGACAAGCGTAAACCTTTTGCCTGTTCGCCATGCTTGTATTAATTGATTGATTTTTGTAGGGTTTTTATGCGTGGCTCTTGCCAATGTCTCATTCAGGCAATCAACGCCGGAGCAGGGAAAAATCGAAACGTTAGTTAACTATGTTAAATAACATTGTTTAATAGGTTGTTTCACATGATCAAAACATCTAAATCCGGCCTGCCGGCGGCAATCCTTGCTTGTTTTCAACCTGGAATTCACCGCGAATCAAGCACCGCCGACCAACCTGGCGCCGTCGCTTTTCTTTATTTCATGGCCAACATGACCAGTAGTGCAGGGCGGTTTCGCGCAGCAAACCGCCATTTCAAACAAGTCAGCAATATAGCGGAACATGACGATTTCAAGGCTCCGTTTGTTGGTGTATTACCTACGGCCTTTGGTGGATTCCAAGAAGTAGGCGAAGCCGGATGTGGCGAGTGCAGTAACAGGGCGTTTACAACGTAAGATGTATCGACAAGAAGCAAAACCTTGAGCGGCTTAGCCGTTGATTCCAACCGCTGGATGCGGAAAACCGCACGTGCGGTGGTGTGGCAGAGGTAACGGGCGCAATCCCGTTACCTCCACCCGATCGAGAAGGGGTATATGAGTTTTAAGCCCAAAAAACCGTAGGTCGGGTTAGCCCTTGGCGTAACCCGACAGGTCGAAGCCAAGTCGGCGCATTGGGGCGCGAAAGTGTCGGGTTACGCTGCGCTTTTATGCCCTTTAGGGTAAACCCGACCTACGGAGCTTTAACCGGATCCTGTTGGCCTGGTCTTACGTCGCCCGGTTCATGGTGACCGCCCGGCGCTTGCCGCCCCAATCGCCGGGGTGTTGGTCGAAAACGCCGGCGCAGCGTTCGCCGCAGAAACGGCAGGCTGAGTTATCCAGGTTCCATTCGTCCAGGTCGTACCAGTCGCGGCCTATTAATAAGGAGCCGCAATTATGGCAATAAGTGCTGCTGGCCGATTTGTCGTGCACATTGCCGACATAGGCGTAACGCACGCCGTTTTTCAGCGCGATGTCCCGCGCCAGCAGTAACGATTTTGCCGGCGTATGGGGTTTATCGCGCATTTTCCAGTCGGGATGGAAAGCCGAGAAATGCATCGGCACATCCGGCCCCAGATTTTCGGCGACCCATTGCGTCATCGCTTCCAGTTCGGCTTCCGAATCATTCTCTTCGGGAATAATCAAGGTCGTCAGCTCCAGCCAGACCGAGGTTTCGTGTTTGATGTATTTAAGCGTTTCCAGCACCGGCTCCAGATGGCCGCCGGTAATCTGATGGTAGAAGCGCTCGGTAAAGGCTTTCAGGTCGATGTTGGCGGCATCCATCCATTGATAAAACTCGGCGCGGGGCTCGGCGCAGACATAGCCGGCCGATACCGCCACCGATTTGATGCCCAGGTCGCGGCAGGCCTGGGCGGTGTCTATCGCGTATTCGTGGAAAATCACCGGATCATTATAGGTATAAGCGACGCTGGCGCAGCCCCGGTCGAGCGCCGCCCGCGCAATCGCGTCGGGCGAGGCCTGGCTCATCAGCCTGTCCATTTCGCGCGATTTGCTGATGTCCCAGTTCTGGCAGAACTTGCAGGCCAGATTACAGCCGGCCGTGCCGAAGGACAGGACCGGGGTGCCGGGCAGAAAGTGGTTCAGCGGTTTTTTTTCGATCGGGTCGATGGCAAAACCGCTGGAGCGGCCGTAACTGGTCATGACGATCTCATCGTCCAGATTTTGTCTGACAAAGCAAAGGCCGCGCTGACCGGCATGCAATTTACAAAATCGCGGACAGATATCGCACTGGATACGGCCATCGTCCAGGCGGTGCCAATGCCGCGTTTTGACTATGTCGGGGGCCACAAAAACAGTCATTAATTTCTCCCGGAACCATCAACAGGTCACATGGTCACATTTCGGTAATAATCGGTTTATAACATTGGGACTAGTGGGGATATTTTATTTCCAGCACAATAGTTCAACTAACTTCAACGGTTTGCGCCAACGCCAGTTTTCTCCAGCAACATAACAGGAACGCTCAATGAATAGACAACCCGCTGTGGCAGGAACTTTCTATCCCGCCAATCCCCAACAGCTGCATCAAATGCTTAATCGGTATTTAAATGATGCCCAATCCGACGCGAAAGTTCCCAAAGCGATTATCGCGCCGCATGCGGGCTACATCTATTCTGGCCCGGTTGCCGCGAGCGCGTATGCGCGCCTGAAAGGCGCCAGGCATCTGATCAACAGAGTGGTGTTGATCGGTCCGTCCCATCGCGTCGCGTTCAGGGGGCTGGCCGTGAGCCGGGCGCAAACGTTCAGCACGCCTTTGGGCAATATCGAGGTCGATGAGGAGGCGGTCAAGACGCTGGTGAAGCTGCCTTTTGTCGAATACATTGAGCAGGCGCACACGTATGAACACAGCCTGGAAGTGCATCTGCCTTTTCTGCAGGAGATGCTCGATGGCTTCAAGCTGATCCCCATCGTCGCGGGCGATGCCACGCCGGAGCAGGTCAGCCAGGTGATCGAGCTGATGTGGGGCCATGATGAGACGCTGATCGTGGTCAGTTCCGATCTGAGCCATTATCATGATTACATGACCGCGCAACAGCTGGATCGCTCGACCAGCGAAGCGATAGAACATCTGCAGTATGAGCAGCTGGTGTTCGAGTCCGCCTGCGGCAAGGTGCCGGTCAGCGGGCTGCTGAAGCTGGCGCGGGACAAGTCTCTCTCGGTTAGAACCATTGATTTGCGCAACTCCGGCGATACCGGGGGAGATAAAGCAAGAGTGGTGGGTTATGGGGCTTATGTCATTGAATAAAGAACACCAGCACCGGTTGAAGGCGCTGGCAAGCTATTCCATTCAGCATGGCCTGCAGACAGGCAAGCCGCTGGTCATCGATTTAACCGAGTATCCGGCGGAACTGTCGGAACAGCGTGCCACGTTCGTCACGCTGCAGAAGCAGCATCAGCTGCGCGGCTGCATCGGCACGCTGGATGCCATCAGGCCGTTGGCCGAGGATATCGCCAAAAACGCTTTTTCCGCGGCTTTTATGGACCCCCGGTTTCAGCCGGTGGAGGCGCATGAACTGAGCGATCTGGAGATTCATCTTTCCATTCTGACGCCGCCTGAGCCGCTTTCGTTTAGCTCGGAACAGGATTTGCTGCAACAGTTGCAGGCCGGCGTCGATGGCTTGATTCTGGCCGAGGGGCGCCGGCGCGGCACGTTCCTGCCGTCGGTGTGGGAATCGCTGCCTGACCCCGAACAGTTTCTGAGGCATCTGAAACAGAAAGCGGGGCTCGCTCCCGGCTACTGGTCCGATACCATCAGGGTTTACCGTTACCGCGCCGAAGTGATCGCCTGAATCAGGACTTGGCGCGGCTGACCACATAAACGCCGGCCAGCACAAAAAACGTGCCGGCCAGCTGCGGCAGGGTAACGGCCTCGCCCAGAAACAGGAAAGCCAGGGCCAGGGTCGCGATCGGACCGATCATGCTGATAATGGAGGCCGGGCCCGCGCCGATCCGCCTGATGCCGGCATTCATGAAAAACGCCGGCAATACCGTGGAAAAAACCGCCATCAGCATGGCCTGTTTATAAACCTCGGCGGAGAAACCGGTCAACGCTGTGCCGTGATTGACGGCAAAATGCACGAGGGTAGCGATGCTGGCAATGGTCATGGTGTAAGCGGTAAAGCGCGCGGAGCCGATGCGCCGGCCCATGACGCCGCTGCCCATGGTGAAAAAGGCAAAGATCACGGCGCCGGCCAACACCAGGGACGATCCCAGCCAGATGCCCGATGATTCCATCGACAGCTGTTCGATGAAGACCAGCAGCATGCCCGCATAACTCAGGCCCAGCGCGGCTATTTCACGTAGCGAAATCCCCTTTCTGTACAACAGCGCCGAAAACAGCACGACGAAGGTCGGATACAAAAACAGGATGATCCGCTCCAGTCCGGCCGAGATGTACAGCAGGCCGATAAAATCCAGATAGCTGGCGATGTAATAGCCCATCAGGCCCAGTACGGTCAGCGCGGCCCACTGCTTTTTAGTCAGCGCCGCGGCCGGCGATTGCCTGTTATGCCAGAGCGCAACCGCCAGGAACAAGGGCAGCGAAAACAGCATGCGCAAGGCCATCAGGCTGATCGCGTCTATTTGGCCTTCGGCCGCGTAAGCCAGCTTGATGAAGATGGCCTTGGCGGAAAAACCCAGGGCGCCGAGCAGCACTAGGGCGCAACCGATGAGCAGATGGCGCTGCCCGGACGGGACGGCGCTCACCGGCAAGATTCCGGCGTCTGTTTTTTCAGCCGCGCTATGATGTGCCTGATGGCCGGTTCCTGCCTGCCGATAGCCTCGCAGAGCTGGAACTGTTCGGCCGCGCGCCGCAGGTTTTGCCCCGGCTCCGTCACCTTGAAATAGCGGTCGCCTTCCAGATGGTCGGTCAAAAACCGGATGCCCAGTTCAAAAGGAATCAGGCGGATGGCGGGGTACAAATACGCATAATCGGATTCGGTAAAGAATGCGCCGGCCTCGGCCAGATAGCTTGCCAGGATAATGGCGCAGCGATCCGTATCGAAGCCGACGGGGGCCGTTGTCTGGCAGCAGGAGCGCAGGCAATCGCCGATATCGTAATGCACCAGTCCCGGCTTGACGGTATCCAGGTCGACCACGCCGACAATGGTTCCAGTATGCCTGTCGAACAAAAAATTATTGAGCTTGGGATCGCCGTGTATCACGCGAGGGGTCAGCAGGCCCTGTTGCCTGGCGGTTTCCAGATCGCCGGCGATGTGCCGGTGCCGGTCTATGAAATCGGCGCAATAACGGCTGTCGGCCGATGAAGCCGGCAGCTTCGCCGCTACCTGGTCATAGCGGTTCAGATAATTCGGCGTGATATGAAAGCCGGGCAGGGTATCGTGCAGGATGCCGGGATCAAGATCGCTGAGCAGGCGATGGAAATGGCCCAGCGCAAACCCTGCCTGTGCCGCATCATGCGTGCTCCCGATGACTTCCAGGCTCTCCGTATGATCGATATAGCGCAAGGCCCGCCAGTAATCGCCCTTTTGTTCGTAGTAATACTCGCCGCCGACCGCCGGTAAAATGTCCGGTATCCGCAATTTAACCGAGCCGGCGGGTTTCGTCTGAAGGTGTTTGTTTAAGGCCTGCAGGTTTTCCATGATCCGCGCCGGCCGCGGGAAAACCGCCGTGTTGATGCGTTGCAGGACAAACGGCGCGGCGTCGGTCATGACCAGAAACGTGTCATTGATCAGGCCGTTGCCCAAAGGTTGTATGTCGGTGATGGCCTGAGTGCTGGCGAACCGGCGGGCAATAGGCAAGCGTGCGTTTAAAGTACGGTCAAAGGCTGGCATGGGTTTTTATATATACAAAAAAACGTCTCGTGGCCGGAGGGCTGTCATCAAATCAGCCACGAGTCTAAATGGGTTATGGACAGATTGTGCTTCCTTCAAAACATAAATAGCTGACTTCGGGAATGAATTGTAAATCATTTTGCAGAGTACATTGATTTACCGTGACATTAGCCAGTATTTTGCTTCTTCGCAGATTGCTGTAAATGCCGATGCCCTTAATGGGATTAATCTGTTCCACGCCTGAAATGGTCACAAGGCCGGGAGGGCCGCAGGGGACGATTTTCGGCGGCGCAACCAGGGTATCGTTTTCCGTGTATACCGCGCCGGTGCGATCGTCGTTGCCCAGAGCATGATCAAACAAGGGATTTTGACCGATGTACTGCACGAGTTCGCCGCGAAAAACGCCGCTGATGGTCAATACTCTCCTGATTCTCTTTTTTTCCGCTGGCGGCAGCAGGGGCCAGTCTCGCCTGTCCAAAGTGACCCTATAACGGCCTATTTGCTCGACAGGCTCACCGGGATTGGGCGATGCCCCAATTTCCTGCGATTCCGCCCAGCCCCGCCTGAGATTGTAAATGCCATCCAATTCACCGGTGTTTTGATCAGCGGAAACATCGGCAGCGATGGAAAGATTGAAAATGATGATTGCCGTGGAGCGGAATTTCCTGTTGACGTTCATAAACCCTCCTTACCACAAGTAATAGCAAATTAAAGGCGGGCAGGATAAGCGATACGTTAAAAAGATGAAGACGGATCCTATATAAGTAATGGATTTTTTACTTATGGATCCGGCCGCTTGTTTCCGTAAATCGAATTCCTGCACCGGTCGGTTTGAATTTGTTTTTATTTCAGCTATGTCCCGCGAAGCCGCGGATCGGATTGAATGCAGCGGTACGGAACCCCGGCAAAACAGATGCTTTAATGCCGGGTTTCTTGCTTAGTGAGTATGGCAGGGCTAAAAAGTTTCTTTAGCTGATATTAAGGCGGTCAAATTCTTCAGTGCCTTGCCTCTGTGGCTCAGCGAATTTTTCACGGCTGCCGGCAGTTCGGCCGAGGCGCGGTTTTGTTCCGGCACCCAGAATACCGGGTCATAACCGAAGCCGTTTTCGCCGGCGCTATGCGTCAGTATGCGGCCTTCCCAGATGCCCTGGGCGATCACCGGGCAGGGATCGTCGGCATGTTCCATGAACACCATGACGCAGATAAAGCGCGCGCTGCGTTGCGACTCGGGCACGCCGTCCAGTGCCCGCAGCAGTTTGTCGATATTGTCCTGATCGCTGGCGCCGGCGCCGGCATACCGGGCCGAGAATACGCCGGGCGCGCCGCCCAGGGCATCGACAACCAGCCCCGAGTCATCGGCAATGGCGGGCAGATGGCTCTGCCGGGCCGCGTTCCGGGCTTTCAGGATGGCATTTTCCACAAAGGTGAGGCCCGTTTCCTCGCAGTCGGCGACATTGAACGCGGACTGCGGAACGATCGTGTGGCCGGCAAGCAGGGCCTGAATCTCCCTGATCTTGCCGGCATTGCCGCTGGCCAGTACGATAGGTTGCGACTTGGCCGGGCTCATCTGAAGTTTTCCAGCGCTTCGTGCTGTTTTTCCAGCAGCTGCTTGATGCCGTGCCCGGCGAGATCCAGCATCGCGTCCAGTTCCGCCTTTCTGAAGGCATGGCCTTCGGCCGTGCCCTGCACTTCGATAAAAGCGGCCGCATCGTTCATGACCACATTCATGTCGGTTTCGGCATTGCTGTCCTCGGCATAATCCAGGTCCAGTACCGGCACGCCGTTGTAGATACCGACCGATACGGAGGCGACCTGTCCGTGCAGCGGGTTGGTCTTGATTTGCCTGCGTTTGAGCATTTTCTGCACGGCCAGCGACAAGGCGACGAAGCCGCCCGTGATCGAGGCCGTGCGCGTGCCGCCGTCCGCCTGCAGCACATCGCAGTCTATGGTGATGGTATTTTCGCCCAGCGCCTTTAAATCCACCGCGGCACGCAGCGAGCGGCCGATCAGGCGCTGGATTTCCAGGGTGCGCCCGCCTTGTCGGCCGCTGCTGGCCTCCCGGCCCATGCGGCTGTGCGTCGAGCGCGGCAGCATGCCGTATTCGGCGGTAATCCAGCCTTCGCCCTTGCCTTTCAGAAAACGCGGCACATGGTTGTCAACGCTGGCCGTGCAAAGCACGCGCGTATCGCCAAATTCAACCAGAACAGATCCTTCCGCATGTTTTGTAAAGCCGCAGGTAAATTTGATGTCTCGTAGTTGATTCGGGTTGCGTCCGCTAGGTCTCATTATCTGTTCCGCTAAAATAAAACCGCACAGTATACCTGATCCGGGGATGAGGCGGGCTCGATTTTAAGGCATCGGGAACGGTTGTTAATTGCTGTCGGCAAGCGCCTGCTGCAACTCGGCGACCGATTGCGGGCGCTTTTCCGGGCGCAGTTCCATGGCCCAGTCTATGGCTTTCAGCAAAAATTGCGGAAATTTGCGTTTGAAGGCTTTAACGGCGGGCACGAGCGTATCCTGCCGCATCCGGTCGGGCGCCGGAATCAGCGGTTTATATTCAAGGCAGGCGCGCATGCTGGCACCTATGGCATAAATATCGGTCCATGGACCTAAAGGTGCGCTCAAATCATGCTGCTCTATAGGCGAGAAGCCTTTGGTCAATATCTTGCCTTGCTTGTTCAAGCGCCCATGCGGAAAGCTCTGGATGGCGCCGAAATCGAGCAGTAGCGCATCATGGCCGGGGCGCACGAGAATATTGGCGGGTTTGATGTCCATGTGGATAAGATGATGCGCATGAATATGGCTGACGCCGTCCAGCAGCGAATTGAAGACGGCCAGCAGGAATTCATCGGTAACCGGCAGGAGCTTGTTTTTGAGAATTTTATTGAGCGTGACGCCATAGTCATAGGTCATAACCATGTAAACCGTGGCGTTGGCCTGGAAAAAATTGATCACCTCGACGATATTGGGGTGTTTCAGTTTCGCCAGAACCTTGGCCTCCTCGAAAAACAAGGCCCGGCCGTGCCGGAACAGGGACTGGGTTTCATCGCTGTTGGCGACAACCATGTTGTTCCAGGTCCGGTGCGCCAGCTTGCGGGGCAAGTATTCCTTGATCGCAACCTGAACCTGATCCGCTGTCTGCCGGGCCAGATAGACCGAGCTGAATCCGCCATGCGCCAATTCCCGCTCGATCATATACTGGTCTATAATAGTGCCGGTTTGAAGGTAGTTCCACTGCTTCGGATAGGTGTCGGGATCGTAGTATTCGGCCATTGAAAAAAATTCTGTCGAGCTAAGACTCTACAAAGTATAGGTGAAAAATGATTAAAAGTATGACCGCTTTTGCCGGTAATGAAGCAGAAATCGGTAAGCTGACCCTCAGTTGCGAATTGCGTTCGGTCAATCACCGCTACTGCGATATCACCTTCAAGCTGCCGGATCGGTTGCGTTTTATCGAATCCGATCTGCGCGCCATCATTGGAGCCAGGATTAAACGCGGCAAAGTGGAATGCATCATAAACAGCAAGAAACAGGCTAAAGACGGCCAGGAGTTACTCATTAACCGCGATGCCGTCGCGGCCCTGCTGGCGGCCGCCAGTGAAATCGAGCAACAGATGCTGGCCCCGCTGTCATTCTCGGCGCTGGATGTCCTGGCCTTCCCCGGCATACAGCAGGAGCCCGACAATGACCGGGAAGCGCTGAAGCGCGGCATCACGGCACTGGTCGACCAAACGCTGGACCAATTGCTTGAGGTTAGGGAGCGGGAAGGCGCCCAGCTAGGCGAACTGATCACGGAACGCTGCCTGAAAATGCAAGGCTTTGTGGCCTCGGCCGGCAAACGCATGCCGGAAGTCCTGTTGAATCTGCGGAATAAGCTGAAAGACAGAATCACCGAGCTGTCCGCCGAGCCCGACTTCGACCGCCTGGAGCAGGAACTGGTGTTTCTGGCGCAAAAACTGGATATCTCTGAAGAACTGGACCGGCTGCAAACCCATATTGCCGAAGTGTTAAGAGTGCTCCTGCAAAAAGACCCGATCGGCAGGCGGCTGGATTTTCTGATGCAGGAATTGAATCGCGAGGCCAATACCCTGGGCTCCAAATCGGCCGATAAGGAAATGACCCAGATCGCCATCGAACTGAAAGTGCTGATCGAGCAGATGCGCGAACAGGTACAGAATATCGAGTAAGGCGCCGCCGCTCCCAGACCTATTACCAACCGGCCCATCATCCTTAATTAAGACAAGACCTTATGAACCACGGCAAACTTTACATCATTGCTGCACCGTCCGGGGCCGGCAAAACCAGTCTGGTGAAACAGCTGGTCGCCGATCTCGACAGCCTGACCGTATCGATTTCTCATACGACGCGCCCGATGCGCCCCGGCGAAGCGCATGGCCGGGATTATTATTTTGTCTCGATCGCCGATTTCCAGGCCATGCTGGAACAGCAGGCCTTTCTTGAACATGCCCGGGTTTTCGATAATTTTTACGGCACCGCCAGGCAAACCGTGCAGGAAAACCTGAGCCAGGGCCTGGATGTGATTCTGGAAATCGACTGGCAGGGCGCCCAGCAGATCAAACAACTGCTGCCGGACAGCCAGTCCATTTTCATTTTGCCGCCTTCGACCGCCGTATTGCAGCAGCGCCTTAGAAACCGCGGCCAGGATGATGAGCAGATCATCGCCCGCCGCATGCGCGATGCCGTGGCCGAAATGAGCCATTATCACGAGTTTGATTATCTGGTGGTCAATGATGACTTTGAACAGGCGCTGGCGGCATTAAAAAGCATCCTGATCGCCAACCGCTTAACGAGGCAGCGGCAGCAGCATAAGCTGGCGCCGCTGTTAAAAGCGCTGCTTTCCTGATGAATCGGGAGGCAGGGTAGGTGCAACGGCCTGCAAATATAATTTGCAGGCCCTGCAGACGTCGCCCTGGGCTCGCTTTAGTTGCAAATATGTAAAAACAGACTATTCCAATGAAAGCAGCGATTGGAAATTAGTAAATTTACGGTTAGATGACCTGCCGTAGTCGGCCAGAAGCGGATAGTGAGAGGTCGGTCATCTTTATGCTTGTTTGCGTGTGTAGAGAAGTGAATGGGCATTGGAATTTCATATCCGCCTATCTTTCGAGTCAGTACATATGGGTATTCGTACATATTGTGTACTTGAATCGAGATATGTACGGTTAATGGATATCGTGGATCAACGCCTATATTGCCTTGGCATGGAAATGCTGATTGGATGTGCAATAGAGTCGGTTTCCCAGGACACAAAGAAAGGCGCCTGCATGAACAAGACCAAGAAAATTCTCAACGATCCGAAGAACGTGGTTCCGGAACTCCTCGAAGGATTAGTTGACGCATACCATGGGCAGGTCAGAAAGTTGGACGGTGTGAATGCCGTTGTGAAGTCGAAGCTACCCAAGGACAAGGTCGGCCTATTGGTCGGCGGCGGCAGCGGACATGAACCCCTCTTCGCAGGTTTTATCGGCAGGAACATGGCCGACGGTGCCGCTTGCGGCAATGTGTTCGCGGCCCCGTCGCCGGACATCATTCTCAGCGCCACTAAAGCGCTGAACCAGGGGAAGGGGGTACTCTACCTCTACGGCAATTACGCTGGCGACAATATGAATTTCGACATGGCTGCTGAACGGGCTGCCGAGGAAGGCATTGCGACCCAAACCGTTCGGGTCTGGGACGATGTGGCCTCTGCTCCACTGGAGCGAATGGAAGACCGCCGAGGAATTGCCGGCGACCTGTTTGTCATCAAGATCGCAGGTGCCGTTTCGGCACAGGAAAACGACCTGCACGAGGTATCCCGCATTGCCAGCAAGGCTCGCGACAACACCCGATCCATGGGTATTGCCTTATCCGCCGGGTCGCTGCCGGAGACCGGCGAACCCACATTTGAACTTCCCGATGATGAAATCGAGATCGGTATGGGACTCCACGGTGAAGCAGGCGTGTCGCGGGAAAAGATGCTTACCGCCGATGCGCTGGTCGAGAAGATGATGCACAGGATTCTGTCCGACCTCCCGTTCGAAAGCGGCTATGAGGTCTGCCTGCTGATCAACAACCTGGGCGCGTCGACGATGATGGAGCTCTTGCTAGCGAATCGCAAGGCACAGCAGATTCTGAGGGACAAAGGGATCAGTGTTCACGACACGCTCATTGGTAGCTACTGCACGTCGCAAGAGATGGCGGGGTTCTCCATCACACTGATGAGACTGGACAATGAGCTCAAGTCCTACTACGACATGCCCGCGCAATCGCTTGCATTGGTGAAGGCTTGATCCCATGGCAATCTTGGAACTGAGCGCACAGGATGTCCGGAAGATGTTCCTGTATGTATCTCAGAGGATGGTGGAGAGCAAAGACCTTCTCACCCAAGCCGACAAGGCCATAGGCGACGGCGACCATGGGGTGGGCATGGCCAGGGGCTTCGGGGCGGTAGCGGAAAAACTGGAAGGACAATCTTTCAATACCGTAGGCGAATTGCTCAAGACCATTGGCACGACATTGCTCATGTCAGTGGGCGGCGCAGCGGGGGCGGTCTTCGGCACCTTTTTCAGCGGTGGAGCCAAGAACCTTGGAGACGCCCCATCGCTGGATTCCCGCGTCCTGTCGCACATACTGCTTGATGGCCTGGAGGCGGTCAAGCAGCGTGGCGGGGCTAAGGTCGGCGACAAGACAATGGTGGATGCGCTCCAGTCTGCTGCAATGAAATCCGAAGACATGAGCTCAGCGCCGCTCTCCGAAAGCCTGTCGGCCGTTGCCGGTGCGGCGGAACAAGGCATGGAGAAAACCAAGGAGATGACGGCCTCTATCGGCAAGGCCAAAACGCTCGGCGAACGATCGCTGGGCCATGCCGACCCGGGCGCCATCTCGACATACTTGATTCTAAAATTCATGACGGAGTTCGTAACAGAAAGGGATGCCCCTCGATAAGCATACTCAGCAAAACCGTTCGACTTGGCAGATGGCGCACACCGTTTTGGAAAAGATGCTCACAGTGGTCTTCGACCCTACCCCGAGCTATGGCGTGCCGGCCGGGTTCGAACACATCCTGGGCCGAATTCGGTCTTTCGCGAATGACAAAGTTCGGCCAATATCGGATATTCATCATCCCGATTCCTTTGGTCAAGCACAACATCTATTGCCTCCCTCAAGACCATGCAATCAGTCATAGCCCAACAAGCACGATTAATCGACTAGAGAAAACCTCTGCCAGAATTTTAATATCTATGTAATTTTACTGATAGTCAGCATAGTGAAACTGGTGTCATGATCGCTACTGTCAGCAGACAATTACCCAAGCATGGGCAGACTTCTGATCCCATATGGCGGTTACTGTGACTTTGGATATATTTTTTAGACGACCTGTTACTTTTGAGCCGAGCATGGGACATTGATTTTGAAAACATTACCCTGTCTTGCGACAGATGCATCTGTTACTACTCCTCTATTTTCTCATCCACCGTATAGCCTATTAGCCCTTCAGCCTGACAGGCAAGTGTGTCCCCCTGTGAAGCGCTGGATCAGGCGATTGGCACTGCTTGCTGGCCTGGGTGGTTATCTTAAGTCTTCCCGGTCTCATGAGCGCCGAATAGCAGCAACCGTACGTGTCGGTTCGAGGACCGACTTTTCGCCTTATGCCGATGTCGATGCGCAGGGCCGATCCGCCGGTTTCGCTGTTGAGCTGTTCGCTGCCGTTGCCGCAGTGATGGACATTCCGGTCACCTTTTATTCCGGCCGCCTGGATACCCTCTGGCAAAGCCTGAAGTCAGGTGAGATTGATGTCCTGCCGCTGGTGACACGCATGCCGTAACGCGAAGGCCAGGTGGCGTTTACTGAACCGCATACCATCGGCTACGATACCTTCTTCGTCCGCAAAGAAAGTGATCCTATCAAGTTTATCGAGCAGGCCCGCGCTCTGAACATCATCGTGGTGCGCTCAGATGCTGCCCATGAAGTGCTGGCCAGCCGCGGCTTTAATCAGCAACTGGTATTAGTCGATAACTTGGCGGACGGCTTTCGCCTGCTGGCCTCGGGGCAGCATGACGCCGTGCTGGCTCCGAAGCTACAAGGCAACGCGCTGATCCATAAGATCGGTCTGGATAAACTCGTCAACCCTGGCCCCTGCTCAAGGAATACCGGCGGGAGTTCTGCTTTGCCGTGCGCAAGAGCGACCCTGATCTCCGCGACCGCCTCGATCAGGGGCTGGCCATCGTCAAGGCCACTGGCGAGTACGATCGGCTCTACCGGAAATGGCTCGGTCTCTACGAAACGTCGACCTTTCCGGTTCGCTATGTGGCCTGGGGCGCATTAGCTGCTACCAGTCTGTTGGCACTGCTGGGCCTGTGGACCTGGCAGTTGCGCCGGCAAGTGGCGCTACACACCGCCGAAATGGCCCAAGCCTATACCGCCGTGCAGGCCTCCTACCTCGAGGATGGCCCGCGCTGGTTTCACGGAACGTACTCGCCGGACTTTGACGACGAAGGTCAAGTGCGTGGATTCGTGGGCCATGTGCTCGATATTACCGGCCAAAAGCGAGCCGAAGAGGCGCTGAAGGAGAACGACCGCCGCAAAGATGAATTCCTGGCCATGCTGGCCCACGAGCTGCGCAATCCGCTGGCGCCGATCGGCAATGCCGTGCACATCATGAAACGCTCGAGCCTGGACGAGACACGGCTGGCCTGGTGCAGCAACGTCATCGAGCGCCAAGTCGGGCGTCTGGTGCGACTGATCGACGACCTGCTCAATGTCTCGCGCATCAGCCGAGGCAAGATCGAGCTCAAGCAGGAGGCGCTTGACATCTCGACGATTGTGCAGCGGGCGGTCGAAACCAGCCAGCCGCTGATCGAGGCTCATCGACATGACTTCACGGTGCAGCTGCCGCCTGAATCGCGCTATGTGGAGGGCGATCTGGTGCGGCTATCGCAAGTCATCTCGAACCTGCTCAACAATGCCGCCAAGTATACTGATGCCGGTGGTTGTATCAGTCTGACTGTTGAGCCGGCGGACCATGAGTTTTTGATCCGGGTTCGTGACAACGGCCACGGCATTGAGCCTTCGGCACTGTCCAGTCTGTTTGAGCTGTTCTATCAAGTGGACCGCACGATCGATCGCTCGGAAGGCGGGCTGGGCATTGGTCTGGCGCTGGTTAAAATCCTGGTAGCCATGCACGGCGGTGAGGTTTGGGCCACCAGCGCAGGCCGTGGCCAGGCCAGCGAATTTATCATTCGCTTGCCTTGCTTGCTCCAATCAGCGCTCGACTCAGCTCCTCATCCAACAGATTTGAAGGCAAATGAGGCAGCGGCAGCAGCATAAGCTGGCGCCGCTGTTAAAAGCGCTGCTTTCCCGATGAACCGGGAGACAGGGTAGGTGCAGAGCCCTGCAGATATAAATTGCAGGCCCTGCAGACGTCGCCCAGGACTCGCTTTAGTTGCAAATGCCCTGGTTCCCACGGTCCTCCGTGTGAACCCATACGGAAGCTGGGAACTCCCCATAAAGGGTCAGTTTTTGTCCTTTTCCATCAGTCAGACAAAGACGCCGCAACTGGCCGCGGAAAGTCCATTGTCGGCTGCCCGCTAGGTTGCAAGCACCCAGCGGCGGGTCTTGCCTTCCCATTCGAAGCCAACGGAGGCGTATACCTTGGAATGCCCCCAATGCCGTGCACCAGCGGAAACCGGGGCAGCCCGGGTTTCCTGTTCGAGGCGCTGTCCATACGTATATCGTCCCAAGGGCGATATGCGGCAATCAGGCATTGAGGCTGTTAACCGAACCAGCCTCTTTCCCGCCGGTTATGAAAAGAACCGCTCTGACCCGACACCCATTGCCGCGTTAGGGTTGATAACCATCGGACAGTGTTTTCAGAAATGTCACAATCGCATCTTCCTGGTCTTCTGTGAGATGCAGGTTACCCAATTCCCTTATATTCACGTTCTCGGGCACCTCAGATGCCGGCCAGCAGTTCTGAGCCAGCGCATCCGCTTCTGTAGTGAACGGATCGGCACAGACAGGCTTGACGTCCCGCGTGTTGTAGAAATGGACAATCCCCTTCAAGCTCTTGAAATAACCATTATGCCCATAGGCCTTGACAAACCCTTCATGCGGCCGCTTGTCGACGTTACGCAGCGTGGGCACCTTCTGTTTGCCATCGTTCGCTGCTGCAAATTGCTGGTAATCTTCCCGGCTCGCCAGGAATCCTCCTAAACCGAGGTCGATCCAGCTGTCCCCCAAGGGGTTGAAATCCGTCTGGGTGTAGAAGGGGTTCTCGGGATTCCGGGGCACGCCCAGATTTTCATAGGTAAAGTCGGTGAATAAAGGCGGCTCACCGTTGGGCCCCCGATCCAGAACATGGCAGTTCGCACACCTACCTTTGGTTTTGAACAGGATCAGGCCTTTCCTCTCCTCCCTGGTTAGTCTGGCCAGACCCTTAAGGTAATAATCGTATTTCGAGGTAAAGGCATTGGATTCGGGCGATGCCTCGAAGGCAGCGATGGAGCGCGCGATGTTGTCAAAGGCGGCAGCCACCTTGTCCGGGTCGCAGACATCCGGTCCCCACACTTGCTGAAAGAGGTCGGCATAAGAACTGCCACAAACCTCTGAAACGACATCGGCCGACGCGGACAAAGCCTGTTCCAAAGGGTTTAGGAATGGACCTTGTGCCTGGTCGGCGGCGGGGTTTCCCAGTTTTTCGCCAGTGGCGCGACCATCCCAGAAGTTGCCGCCGATGAAGAGCGCTTCCCTCCTTTCCATCATATAATGCAGGGTCGGGCTGAATGTCGCATAAGCCGAGCTAGGCGGTTTACGGTTGCCGAAGCGCCCTGGTATGGACCCTTCATACACTCCCCCCGTTGCGTTAATAGCCGCGTCAGGTCCGGTCCAGCCAACCTCGGGCGAGTGGCACGCGGCACACGCTTGATTGGCGTTGAAGGACAGGTTCGGATCAAAAAAGATGTCTTTGCCCAACTGCTCGATTGGTGTCAACGCTTGCGCTGCCCCTGTTGCGGTGGTCAGACAAAGGGCTGTCGCATAAATGATGGCCGTCTTACGCATGGCACATTTCTCCTGTATTGAGATTGATAGATAGTTGAGAGTACTTGAGGTTACGGGAACAATGTTCCGAGCGTAACCGTGATTCACGTGGCGAAAGCCAAAAGCACTTTGTGACAAATGCCTAAATCATAGTCGATGCATGATGCCTCCTTTAGTCAATCTAACATTCAAAATAAGCGGCAGTGAAAAGCGACATGACGAAGGCGCCGCTTTTCACTGACCGAGTTGATGGCATGGCTAGCTCTTGTTAAGTTACAGACACGTTTTGCACTAAGATTTTCCCATTGATGCTGATGAAACGAAGAAACGCTATGTGCTCTTGGGCTTTGTATACTTTTGTTTCCAGAAGACGGCAGCAACCGTTTCTTTTCTATACACTGCAACGAACTCTCTTTCCGAAAAGTTACCAAGTTTGGCTTGGTATTCCTTGCGCTGAGCTGCTAGATTCTCTTTTGTGACAATTGCCTTTAATTGCTCGGTAAAATCCCTAACGTGCCGTTCGTGGTCGATGTCGGTCGAGGCTTGCATAAGGTTGTCCATTATGGGATTGGCAATTGCCAAGATTTCCGCTTCCGACCTCTCAAGCCAGTTCATGACGTGTCCTTTTGATAGCTAACGTCTTAAATCAGTCGACTCCAAAAGCGGCGTACCGGGCGCGAAAAAGACCACTGAACCCGCGCCGCTTTCGCGGGTCGCCTGGAGCCGATGGTTAGCCCGGATATTTCATGAAACCACAGAGAACACGAAGAACACGAAGAAAATCATGGTGTTATCATTTATCACCGATAACTTCATAAGCTCATCATGAAATATTTCTAAGTATTTGAATTGAAAAGCCTTCGTGTACTTCGTGTCCTTCGTGGTGAAATATTCAGGTTAGCCATCATTTTCGCCCCGGTATTATTTTAGGACAGTGATTGGCGAAAATCGGGCGGCCCAGAGTGCCAATCGGTAATGGTCATTTCCTTCAAGCCCATCCCCGCTGAGCTCGCCTAGTAGTCAGTCCATTTAATTATGGCGGTTAAATTGTAGGTGCGAATTTATTTATGCCCTTCAGGGTATTCGCACTATGAATACTCTGCAAACTTTAATCGTCAGAACAAGAATGACTGAGTACTAGACGAAAATCCAAAAGTGACTGTATCTTCCATGATAACCAGATTTTAGGCAATAAACTCAGGAATATTTCATCGGTTTCTATCCGCCTCTTATGATGGTCTGCAATGCGACACTAACCGGGCAACCAAGCCCTGACCCCTTGCTGTTGCTAATCACTGCTACTTCCAATAAAAACCCAGCGTTTGCCATTGGAATGAATATCATACGCAAAGTACCAAAATACCGGATAAGCTGGGCGCCCCTTGCGAAATCCAAACTCTGCCACTAGATCAGCTTCGTCGATATTGATGCGAGCGAATACCTTATTCATTAAAAACATGATCTCTTCGCGTTTTTCATCTAGCTTTTCTGGCCCGTGACCTATATCCCCTTCATAGAGAATCATATCCATTATTTCGGTTCTAGCGTCTTGCGGGGAAGAAGGCGACACATCTGATAGTTGTGCATCTTTCGACACCCCAGACTTCAACGCTTTCTCCAAACCTAGTTCAGGATCAAAGGGGCCATATAGATTTAACCAAACCTCGTAGTTGAGTCCATAGAGCAAGTGCTCGATTCTCTTGATCTCTGGTAACCGATTATCGGTGACTATTTTCATGTAGTCTTAACTACCAAGATCAGGCGCGTACTTGACGAAGCGCAGTGTGGCCAAGGCCGTTGACTGGAGCGCGGTATCAGCCATTCGCTTCGACTCCGAAAACCTATGCATAGAAGGACACCACGAGAATGGGAGTCTCGCAGACATCTAAGCGCCTCCAATTTACGAACGCGGCGCACTCTACAAATGCTTGGTACTGCTCCGGGCACTGCGCTTTGAACTCAGACATATTGTCCAGGGAAACGCAAACCATCTCCCTCTTCTCAACGCGAACCCGACTGAACTCTTGGTCCAGGCTAGCCATGCAGTCTATCCATGCGTCCATGTTTCTTCCGTAAAACTCTGGGAAGCCAAAAGCATCTGCGAACACGTCATGGAACGTGTCCCAATCTCTTATTCTTGACGCGTCGATATGGACAATCTTCATAGCTAACGCCTAAAGCAGACGACGCACTAGCGGTCGGCTAAATTTACTTGTTAGGAGACTCTGAACGATGATCACGCTTCCTGAGTCTCCAGCTTTTTTAAGGCAAATTTTCCTCGCTCCGAAACTGAAGGAGATGAATCAGATGCAAGCAAGTTCGCTAACTTTAATGATTCCTCTCCAATAGTCTTTAATTCTCGGATAAGCATTTCTCCAGCAACACGCCTAACCATAGGTGAGTGATCAACTGCTGCCTTTTTTAATGTTTCTAAGAATGGGCTTGTGACAGATAAATTGCGCTCGGAAAGTACTGGTTTTAAACGCCCCTCGCAATATCGAATGTCAGTCCACTCCCATTTACGCCCTTCGAACCAAACCATTTTCCCTTCAAATAGGCATCGATATGCTTTTGCTCGAACAGACGGTTGAATTGCGTCCTCGGCAATTTCACTTAGGCAGTGATCTAGAGTTGCCGTACGTCCGACTTGCGCCAGCATCGAAGTCATCGGGCCAGAAGTAGCCGACATTATCCTTAATTTAAGGGCCTGAGACACCTCTTCGATAGAAGTGATTTCCAGCAGTACTCTCTTGTCTGCGTCTTCCAAGCGCCCCCATGAATTCCAATGGGGTAGAGTGACACATAAGGCATCAACAACGTGTTCCGGGTCCGATTCTTTTGCGATTATGGGAAGTTTTTCCTGTGCAGCTTCTCGAACCTGCCGCACCCAATCATTAAGTCGGCGAACAGCAAGGGCAAAGAAAAAACTATTGGGGGCCGCTCCGGATAAAGAGCACAATGTTTTTTCGCGCTTGAATCCATCTCCGCTACACAAATCTATCCATGTTAGGAAAGGTGTGGACTGCGTCCATGGCTTCCACTTTGAAGGAGTAGAAGATCTCAAGACTTCAGAAAATTCCCAACGTATTAACCGCTCCCAATAGTCCAAATTCGATAGCGATAGGCGCGATGTAGCATCTACTAACGAAGACATGTCAGCCACGACTTTTCGTCCAGAGTTAATCGACTTTGCAAACTCTCTTGTTGCCAATAATATCCTTTCTTCGTGTTCCTGCGGATGCTGCATGAAATGCTTGTCTCCTAACGTTTGAATTCACCGGCGCGCCGCCGATAGGGAGCGTCCAGTGGAATGATGGGTTGGGCCAGTGGTCATAAGGATACCTTTAGCTTGCGACCACCACTGATGGAAAACCCTTCTCGCTCATAAAAGGCTAAGGTTCTGTCGAACTGCGGTAGTGGAGGGGTTGTAACTTCCAGACGTGTCCAACTACGCGACGTGCCAAATGACTTCGTTTGGGACACAAGGCGTAGCCCCAATTCGTTACCGCGATACTCTGGACGAACATAAAGCTCGGGTATGGTGCCGAAGGGACCCTCAGCATAGAGGGCATAGCTTTCGTAAAGGGCAATAAACCCCGCAGCCTTTCCGTTGTTAGCATGAGCGACGAACACAAAGTATTTCTCGTGGTTGAGAAAGTCCGTTAGTCTAGAGATCGTTTCGGAATAATCAAAGTTGAATGCCTGAACGCCAATAACATTCATGATTTCCGCCAGCAACTCGCCAACCATTGCGGCGACTTCCGGCGCATCTTCGGTGGTTGCTTTTCGGATCGTGAAATCTGTGCTCATGTCATGCGGCTCAACATAATATATACGACAGTAGATGTCCAATAATCCAACACATTTGTCGTATAACTCCAGTGTTTTAAGTAATTGATTTGATAGCTGTCCCGGTATCCAGCGCCCAGATCTTGTGGATAAATACGACATTCAGCCTAAAAATCCAAAAGTGACTGTATCTTCCATGATAACCAGATTTTAGGCAATAAACTCAGGAATATTTCATCGGTTTCTATCCGCCTCTCTTATGATGGTCTGCAATGCGACACTAACCGGGCAACCAAGAAGCGGCACGAAAAGGCCGGTAAGGCCGGTAAGGCTTATTCATGCTTCCGGTGAAAACTTTTTTTGCTGCTGAACCTTTCTGAAACATCCTCAATCACTTCCAGATGAGCGCGCCTGCGGTCCGCGAGGCGTCTGTCACTGGCCGGCTGCCGCGTGTCGGTTCTGCGGTCGTTGCGCCAGTTTCGATATTGAAATTCATTGACGGCGGTATGCTTGCCCTTGAATAGCTTCCGGTTGAGTTTTTTTACGACTTTCATTGCCACGGCATCCGGCACGACTCGTACCAGGGCATGGAATTCAAGGGTATTGAACCGGGTATCTCTTTGTCCCTTAATCCGAATGGATTCTATTCTGCCGCTTCTGCTGAAAAAACCGCCTTTGATAATCGGCCGGATAAAATCTTCTATTTCCTTCTTTCTGGTATTGGCCGGTATGTTTTTTAAAATAATGATCATTACCTGAATTTCTTATTATTGGGTAGATACTGTCTGGCATCCGGTATGTGTAGCAATTACCGATATCTGCACGTGCGGGCCGGGTTGATAAAACCGGCCCGCACGCAACTTTTAACAGCAGATAATAACGTTCAGTTTGTTCAATCACAAGATGCCGATAGCCAGGCTTGTCGGTTTGCCTGTACTACTGCCTAGATAGTGCCGCTATCGATGACCGGCGTCACCCGGTAATGGATACCCGAGCCGGAAAACTCCTGCCTTAACTGTTCCAGCAATACCGGCAGTCCCTGCGCGGGCATATACAGTTGAAAGCGGATTTTTTTCTGCCGGCCCGTGACCTGCTCAAGCAGCGACAGGCCCTCGTTTTTATGGTCATGCGAGTTGACAATGTAACTGCTGAAGCCGTGTTCCGACTCCAGTACCAGCAAGTTATCGACAACCGCCTCTTCCAGGCCGGGCGGCACATTCAGGGTCACCAGGTATTCTTTATCGTTGTTCATGGTTTGACTCCATCGGCCATTGGCTCTGTCTCAGCGCGCGGCTCAGGCGACTGACCGAACAATTTAAACAAAATAGGCAGCAGAAACAGCGTCAGAAACGTCGATGAAACCAGCCCGCCGATCACGACGATGGCCAGCGGACGCTGAATCTCGGAGCCCGGGCCGGTCGCGAACAGCAGCGGAATCAGGCCGAAGGCCGCGATGCTGGCCGTCATCAGCACGGGCCGCAAGCGCCGCATGGAGCCGACGACCACGACCTGCGCCATGGCCATGCCGGTCGTGCGCAGCTGGTTGAAATAGCTGACCATGACCACGCCGTTCAGCACCGCGATGCCGAGCAGGGCGATAAAGCCGACCGAGGCCGGCACCGACAGGTATTCGCCCGACAGCCACAGCGCGAACACGCCGCCGATCATGGCCAGCGGAATGTTCGACAGGACCAGCGTGGCCTGGCGCACCGAGCCGAAGGTCGAAAACAGCAGCAGAAAGATCAGGCCCAGCGACACCGGGATCACGAGGGACAGCGTCGCGGCCGCGCGCTGCTGATTCTCGAACTGGCCGCCGAATTCGACGAAATAGCCGGTCGGCAGATCGACCTTGTCCCTGACGGTCTGACGCGCTTCGTCGACAAAACCGACCAGGTCGCGGTCCAGCACGTTGCTGCTGATCACGACGAAACGCTGGCCGTGCTCGCGTTCCACCGACACCACGCCCTCGACTTTCTCCAGGCGCGCGACGGTCGTGATCGGCACATGGCCGCCGTCGGGCAACGTTATCTGCAGGTTTTCAAAGCTGGCCGTATCGCTGCCGCCGCGGACAATCAGCGGCGTGCGCCTGATGCCTTCCTGCACGATGCCCAGTTTCAGTCCCTCGATCTGCGCGCGCAACATTCTCTCGATGCCGTCGCTGTCCAGGCCAAGGCGGCCGGCCGCCGCTTTGTCGATCGTCAGCTGCAGAAACTGCATGCCCTCGTTCTGCTTCGTGAACACATCGCTGGCGCCTTTGATGTTTCTCAGGACGCCGGCGATCTGCGCCGCTTTCTCGTTCAGCACATCCAGGTCCGTGCCGAACAGCTTGACCGCGACATCGCCGCGCGTGCCGGTCAGCATTTCCGATACGCGCATCTCGATCGGCTGCGTGAACTTGAAGGCGATGCCCGGCGTGGTGCCCATGACCTGCCGGATTTCCTCGATCAGTTGCTCCTTGCTGTCCATGCGCCATTCATCCTTGGGCTTCAGGATCAGGAAGGTATCGGTATCATTCAGGCTCATCGGGTCCAGGCCCAGCTCATCGGTGCCGACGCGCGAGACCGCATCGGTGATTTCCGGAATGTTCCTGAGCAGATTTTTCTGCACCTGCAGGTCCAGCGCCACCGATTGCTCCAGCGTGATCGACGGCAGTTTTTCCAGCTGTACGATAATGTCGCCCTCATCCATGGTCGGCATGAAGGTGCTGCCGATCTGCGTGAAGGCCGCCGCCGTGGCGATCAGCAAGACGCCGGCACCGATAAAGACTTTTTTACTGTTCGAAAAGCCCCACAGCAAGGCCGGCTGATACAGCTTCAGCAACTGCCGGGGCAGCCAGGGTTCCTCGTGGGACACTTGCTTCAGCAGATAGGAAGCCAGCACCGGAATCACCGACAGGGACAGCAGCAATGAGCCGCCGAGCGCGAACACGATGGTCAGCGCCACCGGCGTGAACAGCTTGCCTTCCAGCCCCTGCAGGGTCAGCAGCGGCAGGAATACGATGATGATGATCAGGATGCCCGAGGTCACGGGCACGGCCACTTCGCGTGTGGCGCGGTAGATTACGTGCAGGCGCGGCAGGCGCCGGGCTTTTTCCGCGTGCGCCATGTGCGTGATGATGTTTTCGACCACGACCACGGCCGCATCGACGAGCATGCCGATGGCGATGGCCAATCCGCCGAGGCTCATCAGGTTGGCCGACATGCCCATCTGCTGCATCAGGATGAAGGTCACGAGCGCCGCCAGCGGCAGGATCAGGGCGACGGTCAGCGCGGCGCGCAGGTTGCCCAGAAACAGGATCAGCAGAATCACGACCAGCACGATCGCTTCCTGCAAGGCATGCTGAACCGTGTCGACGGCCTTGTCGACCAGATTGCCGCGGTTATAGAACACCTTGGCCTCGACGCCGGGCGGAAAACCGGCTTTCAGCTCGTCCATTTTTGCCTGTATGCCCTCGATGGTCTGGCGCGCATTGGCGCCGCGCAGGCTCAGCACCAGGCCGGTGACGGCTTCACCCTTGCCGTTCTTGCTGACCGCGCCGTAGCGGGTCAGGGCGCCGATCCTGATGTCGGCGACATCGCTGACCTTGATCGGCGCGCCGTCCTTGTTATCGACGACGATGGCCGCGACGTCGTCCAGGGTTTTGATGCGGCCTTCGGCACGCACGATCAGCGCTTCCTCGCCCTCGGTCAGGCGCCCCGCGCCGTCGTTGCGGTTATTGCTTTGCAACGCCTCCACCAACTGGTCGATAGTGATGCCGCGCGCGGCCAGGCGCATATTGTCCGGCACCACCTCAAAGCTTCTGACCAGCCCGCCCAGCGAATTGACATCGGCCACGCCGGGCACGGTGCGCACGGCCGGGCGAATGACCCAGTCCAGCAGCGTGCGCCGTTCCGTCAGGCTGAGGTCGCCGCCTTCGATCGTAAACATGAACATTTCGCCGAGCGGCGTCGTCATCGGGGCAATGCCGCCTTCCACGCCCTCGGGCAGGTCGCCCCACATCGTGTTCAGGCGCTCGGCGATCTGCTGGCGTGCCCAGTAGATATCGGTGCCTTCCTCGAAATCGACCGTAATATCGGTCAGCGCGTACTTGGCGATCGAACGCAGCATGGTCTGGTGCGGAATGCCCAGCAGTTCGACTTCGATCGGTGCGGTAATGCGCGCTTCGACCTCTTCCGGCGTCATGCCGGCTGCTTTCACGATGACCTTGACCTGGGTCGGCGAGACTTCCGGAAAGGCATCGATCGGAATGTTTTTAAACGCGTAATAGCCGCCGCCCGCCAGCAGCGCTATCACCAGCAGCATCAATATGCGCTGGCTCAGCGCGAAACGAATCAGACCGCCCATCACTCATCGCCCCCGAGTTCCAGCCAATTGGCTTTCAGCGCGGCCGCGCCCGTGACGGCGATATCTTCAGTGCCGGTCAACTCGCCGGCAATGATGGAATCGGTATCCTGTCTGCCCATGACCTTGACCGGTTTGACCATAAAACCCTGGTCCGTGCGGATAAAGATATAAGCCCGGCCTTCGTGTTGGGCGACAGCCGAGTTCGGGACCTTGAATGCCTTCTTGTCGCTGCCCTGGATAATCCGCGTGTTGACTTTCTGTCCGGCGCGCACGGCGGCCGGCATGCTTTTGATGACGGCCCGGGCCAGCACCGTCTGGTTCTGTGGATTGACGCTCTGGCCGAGCAGGCTGATGGGCGCCGTGACATCGGTATTGTCGATCACCACCTGATCGCCGATATTGATATCCCCCAGGCGCTCCTGCGGGATGTTGATTTCCAGCCAGAGTTCGCTCAAGTCGGCGATGCGGTACAGCGGCGCCAGATTGTCTATGCGCTGGCCGGCCGCGGCCATGCGCTCGAGCACGACGCCCGACATCGGCGCGCGCACCGTCAGCCGGCTGCTCAGGCGCTGGGTCTTGGCCAGGCGCTCGATTTCCGCAGCCGACAGGCCGGCTATTTCCAGCAACTGCCGGGCTTCGTGCGCTTCGTTCAGGTAAATATTGTATTGGCTGCGCGTCTCCTGCGAACGCCGGCCGGAAATCACGCCTTCTTCCAGCAGTTTTTTGTCGCGGTTATAAACCGCCCGGCCCAGCTCCAGCTCATTGACGGCCTTGAGATATTGCTGCTGCAGGGCCAGCAGGTCCGGGCTGTTGATCTCGGCCAATACCTGGCCTTTCTCGACCTTATCGCCGACGGCCGCATGCAGTTTCGTGATCAGGCCGGCCTGGGCGGTGCTGACGACATGCTCGTGCGTCGGCGGGATCGCGACTTTCGCAGGCGCATACAGGACCGGCACCTGGCTGGCGGGCTCGGGCTTGCCCAGCTTCACGCCCAGATTGTCGATGTGTTCCGGGGTTATCCGAATGACATGGTCAGCCGCCTGGACGCCGGCGCAGGCGATGCTCAGCAGTAATAATAAAATGATGTTCATGGGGTCACTCCGACGGCTTGGTTGTACAGCGCCTTATCGCGCTCCAGTATGACTGATCGCTCTTTGGCATTCAGAAGGGCCTGCTGGGTTCTGGATTGGATTTTCAGTAAATCGATCAGGTTGATTTCACCCAGCGAAAAGCTCAGTTCGGTCATTTTTAAATGCTCCTCGGCCGCCTGTTTCAATTGCTCGGCGATGGCCAGCTCGGCCCGGTTGACTTCCAGGTTGTGTTCGGCTTCGTGGTGGGCCCGCTCGAGATCCCTGATGAGTTGCTCGCGTTCGGCAATCAGTTTGTTCAGCTCGACGTTGGCGGCGGCGATCTGCGGCGCCAGATGCGCGCTGCCGCCGAACGGCACGGACACGGCGATGTTGAAGCTTTCGGTCTTATTACTGCGCTCGTCACCGTGATCGGTGTTGATGCCGACCGAAACATCGGACTGGCCCGAGCCTACGGCCTTGATGGCAGTGACTTCGGCCTGCTTGCGCGCGATCTGGCTGTTAACGGCGGCCAAGGCAGGATGGTTCTGCTGGACTTCCGTTACGTCCGCCAGGGTTTCGCGGTAATTGCCCGGCACTTTCGTCATCTGGGTGATGCTGGCATAGCGTTTGCGCGCATGCATGACTTCGGCCTCGGTCTGGGTCAGTCGCGAGCGCTGTTGCAGCAGTTCGGTTTGCGCCAGCAGCAGATCGGCGCGCGGCAGATCGCCCAGCTCGACGCGGCGCTCAACCTTGGCCAGCAGTTGTTCGGACAGATTGACCTGGGCCTGAGCCTGGTCGTAGCGGATTTGCTGCAGTTCCATATCCCACAGGGCGCCCCTGACCAGGCCCGCCACGCGTAATTTAACCGCGGCCGACTGCATCCGCGCGCTGCTTTCGGCCTGTTTCGCGACGGCCTGCTCGGCATCGCGCTGGCCGAAGTTCCACAGCGGCGCGGTAATACTGGCATCGCCATAATGCAGGGTGCCGCTGGTGGCTTCCTGGAAGAACAGGCCGATGCTGGGCGCGCCGGCCAGCCAGCTGTCACCACGCTGTCCGAGCGCGGCGGATTCTTCTTCCAGCGCTTTTAGCCAGGCGTTGTCAGGGTATTGTTCCAGCGTTAACTCGATGGTCTGGCTCAGACTCAAACCGGCATCGACTTCGATCGGATCGAAATGGGCGACAACAGGAATGGCATCCGCAAAGCTCAGCGAGGTGGCCAGCGCATAAGCCGGCAGACACCTTCTGATAAGGCGAAGGGCAAACATAATAAAGCTCCGGTGCGGTTTAATACCGCTTATCAGTTTTTAGAAAATAAGGAACAAGTTCCGTGGTGGAACTTAAAAAACAACGGAGATTAACGGGCAGGTGGCGCGCGGGGCGAGAGCGAGGGAATGAGCAGCCGGCAGACAAACGGCTGGGTTTGCGGGGAAAAATTCGTATCGAACGGGGAGATCGGCGCATTGAACAGGCCTATCTCGTGATGCAAGTAAGGACTTTGGTCGGCATCCGTATCGGCATGCGTCGGGTTGAGCCTGATGCCGGTATCGACACTGAACAGCATCACCTCGGCACCGGCGGTATAGGAGACCGCCTCTAGCCCCAGACCGGCGTTTTTGGCGCCATACGCTTCCAGGCCGGGGACATGCAGGCCCAGGTCGGGGATTTTCTCGCCGGCATGCGCATGCACCAACGGTGCAATCAATTGCAACATCGCCAGGAAGACAACAATATGGAAGCGTAGGGCAGACAACATCCGGTAATGCTATGCTATTAAAAAAAAATTAACAACTTGTAATTTGCCCATTCACCCTCATATCCATAAAACCTCTATTGACATCCCTCCTAAAAACTCATGAATAGATACACCGGCGTAATAGCCACTTTATTGATCGGCCTGTCCTTGTCGCTAGGCGGCATTTCCGATGCCGAGGCCAAACGCTTCGGCGGCGGCAGTTCCTTCGGCGGCCGGTCCTCGTTCAGCCAGCCTTACAAGCGCGCTGTCGCGCCGCCGGCCCGCTCGTCCAATCAGCAGCAACAGCAGCAAGCCGCGCAGCAAAACCAGACCGCCCGCCCGGGCACGGCTAACCGCGGCGGCCTGATGGGCATGCTGGGCGGTCTGGCGCTGGGCGGTTTGCTGGGCTCATTGCTGGCCGGCGGCGCTTTCCAGGGCATCAACCTTATCGATATTCTGGTGCTTGGCGGCCTGGTGTTCCTGCTTTACAAACTGTTTGCGGCCAGGAAGACAGGCACCCGGCCGCAATCACCCAATGGCTATGACGACAGCGCGGCAGCCTATACGCCGCAGTCCGGTTCATCGAACCCGGCCGGATTCGATACCGATATTCTGTTTAATAAAGACAAGCCAGGCGCTGAACCGGCTTCGCAAGATGCCTACTTCGGCCAGGACATCGCCGTTCCGGCCGGTTTCGACACCCCGGCGTTCCTGGCCGGCGCCAAAACCGCCTTCAAGGCGCTGCAAAAAGCCTGGGATGAGCGTGACCTGGCCGAAATCAGAGGCCTGACAACCGACAAGGTATTCGCCGAAATACAGGACCAGCTTAAAGCCTCCCGCGAGGAAAACCGCACCGACGTCCTGAAACTGGAAGCGGAACTGTTGGAAGTGCGTGAAATCGGCACCGAACTGCAGGCGGTCGTCCTGTTCGATGCCATCATGCGAGAAAACGATAATGTCCATGCCGATCAGGTCCGCGAAGTCTGGCATTTCGTTAAGCCCAAAAACAGCATACAGCCTACCTGGTATCTGGACGGCATTCAGCAATTGGAAGATTGATTGCCGGATTCAGCCAAGCCGTTGATAACGCTCCGGCGGGATTGATGAACCCGGCATTTCAAGGCCGACCAAGCTCCGTAGGTCGGGTTAGCGCAGCGTAACCCGACACTTTCGCTAACCCGACCTACGATTACGGTTTCGTTGTGCTGGTGCTGTTTATTCATGACCTACACCTTCGAGATCAATGCCATCTCGCCCCCAATCGGGCGGATATATGCCTGCTTCAATATAACGGCGAAAACTGGAATACGGCCAATCGATTGGCGATGACGCCAATCGATGTTTGACCGGATTGTAATGGATGTAATCGACATGGCGCTGAAAATCGGTTTCGTCACGTATCACATGCTCCCAATAACGGTGTTGCCAAACCGCCTGTTCGCCTCGCGATTGGCGAGAGGCGTTGCGGTATTGCCGCAACGCCGGATCGCAATGTTTGGTAAACCCGGTTTTGATCAATCTCCAACGGGTAGCGTAATCGCTGTCGCCGGACGGCAATGTCCATAGGCAATGTAAATGATCCGGCATTACTACCATCGCGTCGATCTCGAACGGGCGGGATTTGCGTACATTGCGAAATGCGTCGCGCAGGACTTCGACCATTGCTGCATTGTTAAACACCGGCCTGCGTTTTTCCGTGACTACGGTAAAGAAATAACTCCCTCCTGGGATGAATACGCGTCGGTATTGCATGATTATTGTCCGGTTACACTATCGCTAAAATTATTC
>NZ_JQKS01000035.1:0-55777 GCF_000746145.1 Methylobacter sp. BBA5.1 | reverse complement strand
AAGAGGCGCGGCGAATTTTGGATAAACTGGAAATCCATTACACGCCCAAGCACGGCAGTTGGCTTAATATGGCGGAAATCGAGTTGAGCATCTTATCAAGACAATGTTTGGATCGGCGCATTCCGAATCAAGAGGTCTTGAAAAACGAAGTCGCTGCCTGGCAAGACAAACGAAATTCGATTTCAAAACCCATGGAATGGCAATTTACCAATCAAGATGCTCGGGTAAAATTGAAAAAACTTTATCCGACAATACAACAATGACTAAGTACTAGATGTGTGATGCAAGAATGCCAAAGGGAAGGCAATCGAAGGTTTCACGTAGCAAACCGCCATTTTAAGCAGCCAAGTAACATTGCGAAACATTGCGGTTTTAGAGCTCCGTTTGTTGGTGGATTGTTAAGGAACGGGCATAAAATAACTTCCTCAAGTATGCGGATGAATTTCTGGTGTAGGTGCGGATTTATTTATGCCCTATAGGTACTTGTGCCCTTCAGGGTATCCGCACAGTGCGAATAAATTCGCACCTACAATTCCCTGATTTATGCCATGCCCATTACTTAGGATACGGTGAACGAGGTGAACCGCGTCATTCGCGATTGATGCGTCAACTATCCTGACACAGGGGTACCCGAAACAGGGCGGACACACAGGTCCGCCCTTACAATGCATCCGTACGATACAGGCGCCCCTTTTGACCTGTATGAGCCATTGTTACGCGCGAACCGCCAAGACATTGTCCTGCGGGCCCGCGATGAAACTCTCAAGCTAAAAACAGGTCATGACATCATTGCCTGGAGAGTCGGATGTACAGAATCGGTTTTGCCGCCGTCAGAATCAGGATGAGTGTGAAACTTTTCAGCCGAGGAACCACAAAACCACGGACGATTGCGCATGCCTCATTGCGCCTTACCCCGATGCCATGCCCGCCATGCCACTCCACTATTTAATCTCACCCTATGACGAAACCGCCTTCAACCACCGTGGATCTGGTCCGGCAATACGGCGGCCCTGTGTCGCACGCCGCCCTGGATCCTTCACGCAGCCTCTTTCGCACGCCTGCCGTCGACGGGCTGATCAACTATTTGCCCGTGTGGCGGTGCGCTGTCGTACAGGGCGATCCGGTCTGCGCGCCGGAGCACAAAATCCGCCTGGCAGACGCCTTTGCCGATTATTGCGCCGGCAAGGGCTGGTCGATCGTGTACGTCGCGGCAACGGCCGATTTGCAACCCTATGCCCGTGAACGCGGATATGCCTCGATGGAGTTTGCCAGCCTGCTGATAACCGATCCCCGGAACGATCCCGAGGCGGGCCCGCGGGCCCGCCATCTGCGCCAGCACCTCAACCATGCGCGGCGGACGGGCCTGGCTGTGCGCGAGTATCAGGGAGAACCTGATGCGCAACTGGAAGCACGGGTGCGGACGATGTGCGAGGCATGGCGGAATGACCGTTATGGGCCGCAGATGCATCTTGGCCGACCCCGGCTATTCGATGACAGAGAGGGCAGGCGCTGGTTCATTGCCGAGCGGGAAGGCAAGGCGGCTGGCTTTCTCTCCATGCAACAGATCGGTTATGCCGAGTGCCGACACCTGATCAATCTGGTGTTTTCCGCGCCTGACGCCCCGCTCTATACCAACGAACTTATGATCGTCACAGCCCTGCGGGCGTTGCGCGAAGAAGGCATCGCTTCGGTCTGCCTGGGAATTGGGCCGCTGGAGGCGCTGGGGCGCGTCGAGGGTTGCCCGCCCCACACCGAATGGCTGTCGCGCAAGTTTTACCGCTTGTTTGCCATCAAGCTCATGCACCAGCACGGCAAGACTTTGTTTTGGGAAAAATTCCGGATAACGCGAAGAGAACCTTTATACCTGCTGTTCCAATCGCCCCGTATCGGATTCAGGGCACTTTATGCCCTGTCCCGGTCCCTTCATTTTCCGTGAACGGATCAGCCTGCGCCACGCGAATAGTGTCCTGGCCGGGCTTCAACATCGGCGGGACAGGCCAGCCCTGAAGATGCTGGAGGAAAAACCCGACCGTCGCGCGCCTTGCCGTGACGCGTACCTGGCGCGAATCCGCCGTACCGCTACGGCAAATGCCGTAGCCGAAGCGGTCTGGCTCATCCAGCATCTGCACATGGTCGGCATCCCGCAGGGTCAGTTCGACGGTTCCGGCCGGCGCCCGCTCGAAAAAACGCAGATAATTCGTCGCCCGCGGCGCGCAAACGCTCAATGCGCGCCAGGCCAGTTCCGCGCCGATCAGCAGTAACGGGGCCTTCAAGCGGGCCAGCGGGCCGTGCACCACCGAGACGTTGCCGTTGTCGTCGGGATCGATGGCCACTACGCCGGCAAAACCGCCGTATCGCGCGGCAGCAAGCACGGCATCCTTGCCGCCCATGGAATGGCCGGCGATGCCGATTTTGCCCGGATCAACCCCCTGGGTCCGGACCAGCCAATCGGCGATTACCTTCGCATCATGAGCCAGTTCGAGATCGCTTCTGAAAAGCGAATACCAACTGCGCACGGCCACGACAAAGCCACGGGAGGCGAGCGCGCGGGCATAACTTTCATACTGGTCGTCGGTCGCCATGCGGCCGGGCAGGAAGACAACAGCAGGCGCCGGCGTCTGCACACGGTAGGATTTGTACAACACGACCTCCAGACTTTCGCCCCGATGCAGCACTTCGACCTGTGTAGAGCCGACCTGTTGCCGGCCGGGGCCCGCCAAATCGCCTTCCGGCATGCCTGCCGCATCGGTCGCAAGCGTATCGAGTGGGAGTTGCGTCCAGAAGTCATTGCAGCTGATGGTCAACAAAAGCAGGCTGGCGGCGAACAGCAAGTGGAAAAATAAGCGATATTGGCGCATTGTGAGTGAGTCTTTACAAATAGCTGACCGGGAACATGCTGCGCGGATTGGACTGGTGCTGTCAACCCCGCATTTCAAACCATGTTGAGCGGGCTAAAGCGCCCGCTTTTGGCGGAAACGGCCGCAGGGTATGGCGCGAAACCTGCCGGCGCCGCGCCATCGTGAATTTTTGAAAAGGTATGCGGTGCATACCCTACGGCTTCGTGTGCTTCGGAGTTAATCAATAAATCCGCTGATCAAACCCGCGCCAAATCCGCATTATGCTCGACGACGTACATGAACCGCACCAGCGTCTCGCGCTCGGCGTGATCCTTGAACCAGCCGTTCTCGGCCATGCGCGCCTCGCACAGGAAAGCGTTGCCTTCGGCGGCAAACTCGGGCTGGAGCGTCCGTGAGAATTCGTAATTTTTCAGCCAGTGATTGCGGATGTTCGCCGTGAAATCATGCTGTACATAACGGAACGACAGCGACTGCAACGCTTCATCCATGCGCGTATGGCCGGGCAGCAGGATAGTATCGGGATCATCCTCTTCCCTGGCCTGAAACGCCGCGATGATCATGCGCCCGCCGGGTTTCAGCCTGGCGTTGAGCTTAGCCAGCGTCTTGCCGTAATCGCCCATGAAGTAAATCGAATCGATGGCCAGGATGACGTCGTAATCGCCGCCGGGCAACTCGTCCTGGATCAGATCCACGCAGCGGAAATTCAGCGTCGCGGCTTTATCCCGGGTTCTGGCCTGCGCCTGGGCGATGGCGGCGTCCGCATAATCGAGGCCCAGAATGCGGCAGCCCGACTTGTCGTGCAGGTGCTCGGTGATGTGGCCGTTCGAGCAGCCGACTTCCAGCACGTTCTCGCCGGACTTGAGCAGCGAGGCCAGAAAATCCATCTCCTCGACATCCATCATGCCGTGCTGGCACAGATCCCTGCCATACACGGCCTCGCAGAAGCGCGCATGCGCCGGGCTTTCCGCCGCGCGCCGGAAATATTCGTTATACCAGGCCTTGGAGAACATCTCCGCCTGCCCCATGTCGGCCGTGTGGTTCATCAATTCGTTCATACTCTGTTCCATACTTGCCTTGTACCTCTATCAGTTTTAAAAAATTACTCTTTTCTAATATTTAAAATAAACGTCGTCCCGTATCCGGCCAAGCTCAGAATGCGGGCCTTGTCCCAAGCTTTAGAATTGGAAAAACGGCCATTCGGGATCGAGCCCGAGCAGGATCTGCCCGACCGACTCCAGCTTGCTCGCGTTCGTAAAACCGTGCTGGGTGATGACGTGAACGTCGCGGAAATGCCGCTCAAAGGCATATTCCTCGCGGATGCCCGAAGCGCCGGCGATCTCATGGACCAGGCTTACGGCCTGAGCGCATTCGAGCGTGGCATGGGTCATGGCCAACTGCAGTTTGCCTTTGAGTTTAACAGTGATGGGCCGGCCGGCGACGGCTTCCTGCCAGGCTTCCTCAAAGGCCTCGAAGAAATACGCGCGGCTGGCGCCCAGCTTGGCTTCGGCCTGAGCGAGCCGCGTTTGCACGACGCCGTAATCCTTGAGCGTCTTCGTGCCGAAGGCCGGCGTCTTGTTGATGATGAGCGCTACTGCTTCATCGATGGCCGCGCGCGCGATGCCGAGCGCCGGCGCCACCAGGGCCGCGATCGCCGGCCAGACCGTCAGCCGGTAAAGCGGTCCTTCATAAGCGCTGCCGGGCTTCTCCAACGGTCCCCACGGCGCGGCCCAATGCTCGGGGATGAACGCGTCCCGCATCTCGACATCATGGCTGCCGCTGCCGCGCATGCCCATGGTGTTCCAGTTGTCGACGATCTCTGCCTCGGAAGCGGGCACCGCGATCAGCCGCATCTCGGGCACGCCGTTGGCGTCCACGCGCAGCCTGTCGCCGTCATGGATCTGGGCGAAGCCGATAAAGGCCGTGGCGTGATGCGCGCCGCTCACGAATGACGTGCGCCCCGAGATCCGATAACCGCCCGCGACCGGAACGGCCTTGCGCGCGGGATTGAAGGCGCCGACCGGAACCGCGTCGGCATGGAAAATCTCCTGTGCGGCCCGGTCGCCGAACCAGGGCGCGAACATGTCGTGGGCGACGGCGATCTGCAGGTTCCAGCCCGCGGCGCTGTCGATGCGCGAGACTTCCTCGATAATGCGGAGGCCTGAGATCGGATCGAGCTCGAAGCCGCCGAGCACCTTCGGCCGCCACAACCGGTAAAGCCCCACCTGGTGCATCGCCCTGGCTACGGGCGTGGCCAGTTTTCGCTCTCGTTCGGCTTCCGGGGCGTGCTGCCGGATAATCGGCTCGATTTCTCGGACGGCTCTAAGAAGGGTATCGGATGTGGACATGAAAGTCTCCTGTAACATCATTATCGAATTCAGGCGCCTGAATATGCCGCCTGTCGAAGCCGGATTATAATATAAAAACCATAATCAATTTATGGAATTCTTATATGCTTCGCATAACAATGCACTGACAGACCCAGTCGGAATATCAGGATTTGGCCGTCAATCATGTCCCTGTTTAAGCATAGGATGTATCGACGACAGGAGGCGCACTTGTGCCCTTTAGGGTATCGTTCACCAGCGATGCGCTTCACGTTCGCTCAGCACATCCTATGCAAAATGCCAATTTCAGGAAGTCATTTTCAGCCAAATCATGAGTGACCCGCTGAGGGCACACACAAGCGGTTTTTATCCCGCTCGCCGCTATTGCGGATATTCGGAGGACAGGCATGTCTGCCTTGCCGGCGCGAATGAATTCGCGAACCCGATCCGGATAGATATCCCTCGCCCAGCCGCCCCGGTTGCTGACTATAAGCGGCAGTCAGTTCTTGATGACGCCGCAAGCTATTCTCGCGCCGCCACCGCCGAGCGGCTCGGGAATATCGGAATAATTGTCGCTGCCGGCATGAATGATCAGCGCGCGGTTTTTAACGTCTTTCAGCTTGAGACGAGGCGCCAATACGGGATACGTTGACTTACCGTCAGGGTCGACGACCAGAACCGGAAGATCGCCGAGATGACCGTCTCCCCAAGGGGTGTCATGGCGCTTGCTGCCTTCGGGATCGTAATGTCCGCCGGCGGCAAGCCCGGCCACGGGTTTGCCGTCTTTATCCTCCGGCAGGCAGCTTGGATGCTCGTGCACGTGGAAGCCATGGGCTCCGGCCGGCAGATTTTCCAGCGTCGGTGTAAATACCAAGCCATAAGGGCTATCGGCAATACTGACGGCACCGATGCGTTTGCCAATGCCGCGCTCGCTGATCAAGTCCATGGGTACGACAAGTTCCACGGCGGATACCGAACCCGCCACGAGGCAGCTCAACAGAAAATACCTGGATGAATGGCGCATGTTGTACTCCTGATGATGGTTAGGATTACAGGTTTGAAGCGGGCGGCTATTATTTAGTTTCACATAATTTACACGCCGGCCTTTTATTTCGGACCATGCTGAGGCCCGGCCGCCCGTTTCACGGCAACGCCTGCATCCTGAATGACTGTTGCGGCCCCGTGCCTTACAATGCCCGCTCCAAAACAATCTTCAGGACGGATTCAAACAATGACATCTCCGGCAACACACTGGGTAAAAGAAAGCCCATTCGGGATCTGGTTTCTTAATACGGACATGTGGCAGCAACGCGTGCTGAAACGCGCGCTCGATGAGCTGGACAGCTTATTGCCAGCCGACCGGCCCGGCTATGCCGCCATACTGGATATCGGCTGCGGACGCGGCCATGCGTTCAGGATGCTCGACCAGCGCTTCCATCCGGCCCGTATCTGCGCCATTGAGATCGATGAGGCGCTGATCGGCGATGCCGTCCGACAGGCTGAACACTGCAGCAGTCCGGTTACCGTCACGATCGGCAATGCCGAAGCCCTGCCTTATCCCGACCAGTCATTCGACATGGTCTTCTGCCATCAAAGTTTTCACCATATCGTGCAACATGAGAATGCTATCGCCGAGTTCTACCGCGTGCTCAAACCCGGCGGCACGTTGTTGTTCGCCGAATCGTGCCGGAAGTTCATTCATTCCTTTTTGATACGCCTGCTGTTTAGGCATCCGATGCACGTGCAGAAAACGTCCGATGAATACATCGCGCTGATCCGGCAGGCCGGCTTCAAGGTCGACCGGAACGCGATATCGACGCCGTATCTGTGGTGGAGCCGACCCGATGTCGGCGCGCTGGAGTGGTTCGGCTTCGGCGTGCCCGAAAACCGCGAGGAAACCTTGTTGAATCTGGTGGCGGTAAAGGGGCTTTAGCGCCGGCTAAAGCCCCTGATCCGGCGCTTATTCCTGCGTGTCGTTGATCAGATCGTAAGTGATATTCGGATTGAAGCCCATGGGCCAGTAGATGGCGGCCGCCGGCGGCCAGAAGATGGAGACGGTGCGGAACTTGGTTCTCAGCTTGCCTTCCTTGATGGTCTTGCCGTCCTGTTCCAGGCGGTAAGGAATACCGCCGCCGGGCGGCATGCCCGCCGCGGTCCAGAAGAACGGCTTGGTCGTGGCTTCGCCGTTGGCATTGATTTTCAAAGGCTCCGGCCGTTTGTAAACATACAGCTCGGATCCTTCCGGCACCTTGAAATGCCCCGTTGTCGTACAGCCCGTCATGGCCGCCGCCAACGCCAAAACCCCACACACTTTTCTTATCATTGTTATTACTCCCTCTTTGTTACACGTTTAAAAATCAGAGACGTATTTATACCACCAAAAGCGAAATTGTTGCTCATGACGTAATCGCACTCCAGGCGTCGGATAGCGCCCGTTATGTAATCCAGCTCCGCGCATTGGGGATCGATATTGTCCAGATTGGCCGTCGGATGAAACCAGCCCTCGTTCATCATCTGGATGGCCGCCCAGGCTTCCAGCGCGCCGCAGGCGCCCAGCGTATGGCCGGTAAAGCTTTTCATCGAACTGATCGGCGTTTTGCTCCCGAACACGGCCGCCGTGGCGTGGCTCTCGGCGATGTCGCCGTGGTCGGTCGCCGTGCCGTGCGCGCTGATGTAGCCGATGTCGGCAGGGTTCAGCCCGGCATCGCGCAGCGCCAGGCGCATGGCGACCTGCATGCTGTCGCTGTTGGGCTGCGTGACGTGCAGGCCGTCCGAATTGGTGCCGAAGCCGGCCAGTTCGGCATAAATGCGCGCGCCGCGCATGAGCGCATGCTCGTATTCCTCCAGAATCAGCGTGCCGGCGCCCTCGCCGATGACCAGGCCGTCGCGGTCGCGGTCGAAAGGCCTCGGGCTCTTGTCCGGCTCGTCGTTGCGGAGGCTGGTCGCGAACAGCGTGTCGAACACGGCCGCTTCCGAGGCCGACAACTCCTCGGCGCCGCCGGCCACCATCACGGTCTGGTAGCCGTGCCTGATCGCCTCGTAGGCATAGCCGATGCCCTGGCTGCCCGAGGTGCAGGCGCTGGAGGTCGTATAGACGCGGCCGTTGATGCCGAAGAACAGGCCGATATTGACCGGCGCCGTATGCGCCATCATGCGGATATAGGAGGTGGCATTGAGGCCGTCGACGGCATGGTTGATCAGCATGTTGCCGAATTCGGCCACCGCCTCGAGGCTGCCGGCCGAGCTGCCGTAGGCGATGCCGGTCTGGCCGCTGCTCAGGCACGGGTCGCCCAAAAGCCCGGCATCGGCCAGCGCCAGTTCGGTCGCGTAAACGGCCAGCAGGGCGATGCGGCCCATGCTGCGCGTCTGCTTCCTGGTATAATGCGCCGGCTTCGTGAATTCGACCGGCGCGCCGAGCCGCGTATTCAAGCCCCGGTATTTTTCCCAGTCGGCCATATGGCGGATGCCCGTGGCTTGAGCCTTCAGCCGTGCCGCCACCTGCGGCCAGTCATTGCCTATCGGCGAGAGGCCGGCCATGCCGGTCACGACGACCCGCCGCATCAGCACAGGCCTCCGTTCACGGCGATGACCTGGCGCGTGACGTAGCCGGCATCGTCCGACATCAGGAACGCCACGGCCGCGGCCACTTCGCGCGGATTGCCGACGCGCCGCGCCGGAATCATTTTTTTGATCTCGTCCAGCGGCAGCTCGCTGACCATCTCGGTATCGATCAGGCCCGGCGCCACGCAGTTGACGGTGATGTCGCGTTTGGCCAGTTCCAGCGCCAGCGCCTTCGTGGCGCCGATGATGCCGGCCTTGGCCGCGCTGTAGTTGACCTGGCCGCGGTTGCCGATCAGCCCCGACACCGACGACAGCGTCACGATGCGGCCCGGCTTGCGCCGTCTGACCATGGGCATGATCACGGGCTGCAGGACATTGTAGAAACCGTCCAGATTGGTATGCACGACGCTGTCCCACTGCTCGCCGGTCAGCGACGGAAAGGCGTTGTCGGCCGTGATGCCGGCATTGCAGACCACGCCGTAGTAAGCGCCGAAGGTCTCGATGTCGGCATTGATCCGCTCGGCGCACTGCGCCCGGTCGGCGATATCGAACTGCAGAATGCGGGCGGTCCGGCCCAGCCGCTCGATGTCGTTTGCTACGGCCTCGGCCTCGGCGCGCCGGCTGCGGCAATGCAGCACCAGATCGAAGCCGCGCTCGGCCAGATATAAGGCGATGGCTTTGCCGATGCCGCGGCTGGAGCCTGTGACTAGAATCGTTTTATTCATAGCTGTGTGTCATCAAGCGGTGGTTGGTAAACATTCAGATTGGCGGTCATCTCGATGCCTTCGCCCGCAATCCGGCACTCGAAAGCGCCCAGTTTTTCGTCCTGCATGATCTTGTCGACGCGCACGGTCAGCAATGTGCCGACCCTGAATTCGGCGACGTTGCCGCTGTAGCGCCGCGTGCCCAGCAGGAAGCCGAGCCGGATCGGCTCACCGGCGAGCCTGGCTTTCATGCCGGCATAGGCGCCGATGGTCTGCGCCATGTATTCGATGCCGACCCAGGCCGGCACGGTTTTGCCGTCGCCGAACAGGCCGGCGCGCACGACCAGCTCGGCCGACAGGCTGTCTTCGTCGAAGGCGGTCACGCGGTCCAGCAGGATCATCGGGCCCGTGTGCGGGATCAGTTCGGCAATAGCGGGGAATACATTCATGAGGCGTTTAAAGTTGTAGGGTACGCAGTGCGTACCTTCTCAGAGTCATGGTGAATCGGCAAATTTCGAAAAAGGTATGCGATGCATACCCTACAAAGCGCATTGTCCAGCGGTGTGGGGGCGACTTCGCCTGGAGCGCCTACTTTTGGCAGTCGCCCAGGGCGATTAAAATCGCCCCCACAAATGTTTTCATAGCCGATCATGCCCTGCCCACCACTATCGATAAGTTATTGCCGCCGAACGCGAACGAGTTGCTCTGGCAGGTCTCGATGCGCCGACCCAGGCGTTCGCCTTGCTTTACCAGATGCAGCGGCGCTAGTTCGGGATCGGGCTCGTCGTCGCTGACATTGGGGATCAGGGCGCCTTCGCTGCCGCCGGTCAGCAGCAGCCAGCAGAAGCCCAGTTCCAGCGAGGCGGCCGCGCCCAGCGTGTGGCCGGTCATGCCCTTGTTGGAACTGACCGCCAGCTCCGGACCGAACACGGCGTTGACGGCCGCGCTTTCCATGGCGTCGTTCAGCACCGTCGCGGTGCCGTGCAGGTTCAGGTAATCGATGTCATCGGGCGTTCTGCCGGCATCGGCCAGGGCCAGCCGCATGGCTTTGATCACGGCCGTGCCGGCCGGATCCGGCGCCGAAAAGTGGTAGGCGTCGCTGGTCGCGCCGATGCCCAGCAGGGCCACGGGGCCGGGCTGCCGGCTCAGCACGAACAGGCTGGCCGCCTCGCCGATGTTGATGCCGTCGCGATGCCGGCCGAACGGCTTGCAGTAGCCGGTGCTGATCGATTCCAGCGCGGCGAAGCCGTTGATGGTCAGGCCGCACAGGGTATCCGCGCCGCCGACGATGACCGCGTCGCAAAGGTTCAGATTGAGCAGGCGGCGCGCCGAGGCGAACGCTTTGCCGCTGGACGAGCAGGCCGTGGAGATCGTGTAGGCCGGCCCGGTCAGGTTCAGATAAGCCGCCAGAAAGTCGGCGCCGGTGCCCATCTGCTGCTGCTTGTAATGGAATCCCTCGGGCAGGGCGCCGGTTTGCGTCATCGTGGCCAGCGCCTGCTCGGTGCTTAAAACGCCCGACGTGCTGGTGCCGATGACGACGCCGATGCGGTCCGGACCGAATGATGCGATCATCGCCTCGACGGTCGGCCGGATCTGTTCCAGAGCCGCCAGCAGCAACTGATTGTTGCGGCAGCGGTAAACGCTGTATTCAGACGCGATCCCGGGCAATTCGCCGTCGATGCGGCCGACTATGTTCGCGCGCCCGGGGCTGAACTGATCGGTCATCACCAGTCCCGAGCGGTCGCCCGCGATGAGCCGCCTGCCGACCTCGGCCCTGGAACTGCCGAGCGCGCACAAGAGGCCTAAATCATTCAGGTAATACGTCATAACTGAGAGTCTTGATGTGCAAGCGATAACGGTATTGATGGTGGGTCAGCTCGACATCCCGGGGCCATGGGATGTCGGGCGACAAATAGCGGATTTCAACTTTCTTGTCATCTTGATGGTACAACATACGATGGCCCGGACCGGATTCCAGCCGCCAGCCGGCCGGCAGTATTTTTTTCAGTTCGGCGAGAGGCCAGTATACCAGCTGCAGATCGGCCATGATAAATTCCGGCGCCACGGCAGCGGGCAGCAGCGGGCTTTTGTCGGCCGTCAGGGTATGGCCGTCATAGCTTAAACTGAACAGGCTTAAGCCTTCATTAGTCAATCCGGCCATGGCGATATGGCGAGCGTCCAGTTCCAGCACGCAGAGCAAAGTTTCCTGCCGGTCCGTCCAGGTGGCCGTCAACTGCTGCACAATATGCCGCGCCGGTCCCGTCGGCGGCGCGAGCGGCAGAACGGCCGGCTGTCCGGCCATGTCTTGATGCTGTGTTACCGCGCACCCGGCCAGCAAGTTCAGCATCATGAACACGGCCGCAAAAACGGACGGCCTGCGGGCCAGGGTCAATCCGGTCATTCCCTGTCGCCGCGACAAAATGCCGCCAGCGTATCGAGCCTTGAACGGGCGTTTTTGACGTAAGGGTTGTTTTCGTCCCAGGCGTAGCCGGCCAGTATCGCGCAAATCATCGCCTTGACTTCGGGCCGCTGTTTGTCGTGGAAGATCACATCCTGAAACCGGCCGTCGTACCAGGCGTCGACGAATACGCGGAAGGTGTCGACGCCGCGCTGCAGGGGCCGCGCGTAATCGGCCTGCCAGTCGACCGCCTCGCCCTTGAACTGCCGGTCCAGCACGGCGGCGGCCAGACTGGCCGACTTCATGGCGATCGTGACGCCGGACGAGAATACCGGGTCCAGGAATTCGCCGGCGTTGCCCAGCAGGGCGTAGCCCTTGCCGTACAGGCTTCTGACATTGGCCGAATAGCCGGTGATGGTGTTCACGGGAGTGTCGAATTCGGCCTTGCTTAACAGTTCGGTCAGGCTCGGGTCCTGGCCCACGACCTGCCGCAGCGCGGTCTTGTTGTCGCCGGGCAGCGAATCGAAAAATGCCTGCCGGGCCACGACCCCCAGACTGCTGCGGCCGTTGCTGAACGGTATCAGCCAGTACCAGACATCCTCATGCTCGGGATGCACGGTAATGCGGATCTTGTTGCGGTCGAAGCGGGCGCCGTCCCCGATGCGGTCTTCGACATGCGTGAACAGCGCCTGCCGGACCGGAAAGCCCGAAGGCGACTCCAGATCCAGCAGCTTCGGCAGGATGCGTCCGAAGCCGCTGGCATCGAGCACGAAATCGGCTTCGCAGATCAGCGACTCGCCCGCCGCATCGCGCACGCTCAGCTTCGGCCTGTCCGCCGAGAAATCGGCCGCCAGCACTTCCTGCTGCCAGCGTATCTCGACGCCCATGCGTTCGGCTTCCTGCGCCAGCAGCCCGTCGAAGGTCCCGCGCTGCACCTGAAAGGTGGTGCCGATGCCGGCGGTGAACTTGTTCTCGAAGGAAAAATCGGTGTATTTGCGGCCGCGCACGAACGAGGCGCCGTCCTTGTACTGGAAGCCGGCATTGACGACGGCGTCCAGCATGCCGGCCTCCTTGATGAATTCCATGCATTGCGGCAGCAGGCTTTCGCCGATGCTGAAGCGCGGGAACAGGCTGCGCTCCAGAATCGTGACCCGGTAGCCCTTGTTCGCCAGCAGGGCGCCGGCGATGTTGCCTGAAGGACCGGCGCCGATGATGATGACGTGATGACAGCTATTGTTGTTTTTTATGCCGGGATCGTTTTGCTGACCCAAGGGCGCCGTTAACGACATGGTTGAATGACCGCAAGGTAATAAAGGCGCCAATAATAACATGAATAAGCGCTTCGGAATGAAGGGTATTGGCTATAGAATACGCCCTCCACAAGCCCGAACCGTTACCTTTCATGTCCTGTTATATCTGTCCAGTCTGCGGCGAACCGCTGGAAGCGTCCGCCACGCGCAAAAGCTATCAATGCCCGAAACGGCACAGCTTCGATCTGGCCCGCGAAGGCTACCTGAATCTTTTGCCGGTCCAGCACAAGCACTCGAGCGAGCCCGGCGATAGCAAGGCGATGATGCAGGCCAGGCGGGCATTCCTGGAAGCCGGCTTTTACCAGCCCCTGGCCCGGGCCGTCGCGGCCATGATCGCCGCCGGCAAGCCGGAACGCGTTTTGGATTTAGGCTGCGGCGAAGGCTATTACAGCCGGTTTATCGAAGCCCATTGCCTTGATGTTGCCGTGCACGGCCTCGACATCGCCAAAACCGCCGTCGCCATGGCGGCCAAAAAACAGCCCGGCGCCCGCTTTATCGTCGCCAGCTCGCAGCGCCTGCCTTATGCCGATCACTATTTCGATCTGTTATTGAGAGTTTTCGCGCCCTCGAATGATGAGGAACTGAAGCGGGTGCTGAAACCTGACGGCCTGTTGCTGACGGTGACGCCGGGGCCGCGCCACCTGTGGCAGCTGAAGGAATTCATCTACAGCGAGGTCAGGGCGCATGCCGCCGGCGGCGAGTTGCCGCCCGGCTTCGAGTGTCTGACGACGGAGCGGCTCCATTACAAGATCACGCCGGATGGCGAACAACGCATCGCGCTGCTGCAGATGACGCCTTTTGCCTGGCGGGCGCCGGACCCTGTCCGGCAGGCTATCAAGGAGGCGCCCGAACTCGAAATAGAAGCCGATTTTGTGCTGACCCTGGCGAAAAAAACGGCCATTGCCTGATTACCTGCATTAATCGCTTCTTAACCCGGCAATAATTATATAATGCCCGGCTACTGTTATTATCTTGAGAATTAAGGCTCTTTATTTATGGACATAGGGTATATCGCTTCAGGCTTGCTGGTTGGCACATTAGTCGGTTTAACCGGCGTCGGAGGCGGCTCGCTGATGACGCCGCTGCTGGTGTTCCTGTTTAATTTTGCTCCGCAGACGGCGATCGGCACGGATTTGTTGTTCGCGGCCATTACCAAGACCGGCGGCGTACTGGTGCACCATAACAAGCATCAGTCGGTCGAGTGGAAAATCGTCGGATTGCTGGCGCTGGGCAGCCTGCCTGCCGCCTTGACGGTGATTTATCTGCTGACCTATGTGGTCGAAAAGGATAACGGCGTTACGCAGCTGATGACCACGACGCTGGGCGTGGCACTGATTTTAACGGCGATCTCGCTGATTTTCCGCAGTGTCTTTACCCGTAAAAGCCAGGAACACGAAATAGCCCTGCAGCGCAAGACCCATCATGAGCGCTTCGGCCGCTGGCAGAGTCCGTTAACGGTCCTGACCGGCCTGATCCTGGGCGCGCTGGTCACGCTGACCTCGGTCGGCGCCGGCGCCTTGGGCACGGTGACCCTGCTGTTCCTGTACCCGCGCCTGGCGACCGTGCGCATTGTCGGCACCGATCTGGCGCACGCGATTCCGCTGACGGCCGTCGCCGGGCTCGGCCACATGCACATGGGCAATGTCGATCTGGTATTGCTCGGCAGCCTGCTGGTCGGCTCCCTGCCCGGCATTTACGTCGGCAGCTATTTCAGCGCCAAGATTCCGGAAAGGGTGCTAAGGCCGGTACTGGCGAGTCTTTTGATCCTGATCGGCATGAAGTTTGTTTTGTAGTGATATAGGGCAGTTTAAGTCGCCTTTGGACGGATCAGCCGTAGGATACGCACTCCGTACGAGGCTGTAAAAGTATTCAGCCTATAGGATGCGCTTAAATAAACCACGAAGAACACAGAGAACACGAAGAATAAAACGGATAAAACTTCGTGCTCTTCGTGTCCTTCGTGGTTAAATTCTTTAAATTGAATACTTTCACAGTCTCGTGCGCACCGCGTACCATTTTCAAAATTCTTGGCGAGTCAGACTTTCAAGAAGGTACGCAGTGCGTACCCTACAATTGGATGAGGGCTTACATTCGATCAGGGGCGACTATAAAGTCGCCCCCACCCTTCAATCAGTCGTAAGAATAGTGCTTCTTGAGCGCTTTCCTGACTTCCCAGGTGCAGGACAGGCCGGCCGGGAAAACCACCAGATCGCCGGCGCCGAAGTGCACCGGCTCGCCGCCGTCGTCGGGCGTGATCACGCACTCGCCTTCGAGAATGTAGGCCGTCTCCTGATCATCGAAATCAAACGGGAATACCGACACTTCTTTCGACCAGGTCGGCCAGCTCGAAACACCCAGTTCTTCCAGGCGGGACGCATCGGGGTTATGTTCAATAACAACTTTACTCATGTTTTTAATCCTTGGTTGCACAGCGCGTGCGCGGTTGGAAAAAGGATCAGCCAGCGTTTGGGCTTTCTGTCCGGAGGCGGCATGGTAAACGGTTTGGGCGCGGGCGGCCAGCGCTTTGTCTTGCATCGGCCGCTCGTTGTTATCGCGTGCGCTTGAGACCTACCAGCGGCGCCAGCAGCAAGGCCGTCAGAATGCCCGCCGCGACGGTGAAGCCGAAGGCATGGACGATGGCCGTGGAGCTGACCGCCAGCAGGCCGAAGGACAGTAAGGTCGTGATGGCCGACAGGGTGACGGCCAGAGCGGTGCTGGAGCGCTTATCCCCGGCCAGAAAGAAGAAGATGCCATAGTCCACGCCGATGCCCAGCACCAGCAGCAGCGCGAACAGATTGAACAGGCTGAACAGCTGGTCGAACCAGCCCAGCATGGCCAGAGAGACGGCCGTGGCCAGCACCGGCACGGCCATGATCGTCAGCGCGTTGCGCCAGCCGAACTTGCATCCCAGCCCTATCAGCACGATGCCGTAAGCGGCGACCAGCAGGATGCTGGCACTGGCCCGGTAGCGTTCGAACAGCGACGAAAGCTGGCTGGCCTGGTCCACCCAGCGCACGCCCGGCAAGCCGTCTAGCTGCGACAGGGCATCCAGATCCCTGATGCCGCTCAGCGATACCGTGCTCACGCAGCGGCCGGCATCGCAGCCCAGCCAATGCATTTTGCGCGCCTCGTCGGCGCCGTCCAACCATTCGGCCAGGCCGATGCTGTTATTTTCGGCGATTTTAAACCGCTGCTGTTCCTCGGCAATGGCCTGCTCGTCAAATCCCAGTTCCGCCATGTAGCGTTGCAGCAGGCCGGTCTCATGGAACGTCCGCTTCAGCAGGCGGTAATTGGCAAACTGCGTGTCCGGCGCGGGCCAGTAGCGGCTGAGCCCGTCGAACGATGCCAGCGTCCGCTGTTGTTTCAGGGCTTCGAGGCGCTGCAGCAGGGCCTGCTCGTTCCGGTGCCAGCCCTGAGGATCTGTTCCGGCCACCAGGAAAAACTGGCTGTCGGCTCTGACGGGCAGCAGTTGCCGGATTTTCTGATCGGCCGCCAGGCGTTCGGCGGAGGCCGACTGCAGCAGGCGCACGTCGTCGCGCGGCGTCAGCTGCCAGAGCCCGCCCGCGATCGCCACGATCGCAACCGGCGCGAGCCAGGCCCGGTTTCTCAGCAGCCAGGCCGGCCAGTGCTGTTGCCAGTAGCTGGTCAACCGCAGCATGGCCGGCTTGTGGGTGGGCTTGAAGCCTGTCAGCAGCAGCGGGAACAGCAGGACCACGGTGGCCCAGGCGCCGATCAGGCCGATGACCGAGAAAAACGCGATCTCGCGCAGGAGCGGAAACGGCGGCACGCCCAGACTGGCATAACTGATCAGGCTGGTCGCCAGATCCAGCGTGATGCCCAGTAGGATGAACTTCAGGCCTTTCGCGGGCGTCCAGTCCGCCGAGCTGAAGCTGTTGCAGAAGTAATGCAGCGCATAGTCGATGCCGACGCCGATCAGGCTGGCGCCGAACACCAGCGTCAGGATGTGGATCTTGCCGAACACCAGGATGCTGACGACCAGCGCCGCGAACGTGCTGGCCGCTATCCCCAGACAGGACAGCAGCAGCGGCCGGACGCCGCGGAAAGTCAGCAGCAACAGCAGGATGCCGAGCGTGGAACCGATGCTGACGATGGCGATCTCGCGCTGGGCGCTATGCGAGCCCTCGGCCGTGAACAGCGGCATGCCGGTCGCGAGCAGTTCGCCGCCGGCCGCCTCGATCGGGTCTTTGGCGTCGTTCACAAGTTCCCGCAGCACCTCCAGGTTGTCCAGAGGCAGCCTGTTGTCGGCCATATCGGCGATCAGCAGCGCCCAGAAGCGCTCGCCGTCCCGCATGACCGCCACGCCCTGCTCCAGCGTGAACCGGCCCGGACTCTGGGCGTTGAAATAGCGGCTGAACAACAGCAGCGGGTCGCGTTCGAGATTCGCCGCCTCCAGCTGTCCGACCGGGCTGTAAAGGATTTCCAGATTGCGGCCGATCAATGCCTCGGGCTGATCCTGCAAAATACGGCGCGTCTGCGCATCGAGCAGCTGGTAACGGTAGGCGAACAGTTGCCGGTAGCGTTCAGCAAACGCCTGCTGATCCACCTGCAGCCGGACAGCCTTGAACAGGCCGCTTCGCTCGAACCGCTCCTTAAGCAATCCGGCATGGGCGACGGCCTGCGGCGCCGAATCCGCGCCGGTCAGGCAGATGACCTTGCCGTTGATGAGCTCGTTGTGCCGGCGCACGGCCCGGGCGATTTCGGGCAGCTGCTCGGTGGCCGGCAACAGAGCCAGAAAGCCCGTTTCCAGCCAGTCCGCCGTCAGCGCGCGGCTGCCGGCAACGCCCAGCGCCAGCAAACCCAGCAGCCAAGCGAACGCGGCAACTCTAGGGTGATAAATGCGCAAAATCGGCTTCTTCACCCACGGCTAGCCGGTCGGGATGGCTGATGTTCTGAAAGCGCAGCGTGCTGCTGTTGCCGTTGGTTTCGAAGATTTCCAGCAGGCGCAGTTCATGGTCGCCGGATAGCTGCATGCGGCTGATGACTTTTTTCAGCATCTCGTCCCTGGGCACAAGACTGACCTGCCAGCTCGTTTTTCTGGCCGCTCCGGTAATCTCGAAGGCCGCGGCCAGTTGCGCCAGATCCGCGCCCAGCATGGCCTGGAACACCTTGCCGAACGCCGCCGGCACAGGCTGCTCGCCCTGCGCCGTCCACAGGCGCGTATCGCTGATCAGCAGCAGCGACGGCACGGGTGACAGGGTTTTCCAGGCGATGCCGCGGCTTTTGTCATAGATAAACGTGCCGTTCGAAACGAGCGGCTTGCGCAGCACTTTCAGCTGCTTGGTCTGCTCGAAAGCGCCGCGCGTGATCGCGGACCTGGTCAGGCGGGCCTGGATCTGGTCGAGCAGTTCATCGGCCATGCCGACGCTGGCCGTTAACAGAAATAGCACTAAGGCCTTCAAATAAATCACGAAACCTCCACGCCCAGCTTCTCAAGCAGAATGCCCGGCGATTCAAGACACAACTCGTCCCTAGTCAGATTGACGGCTACCTGGACACTGTAGCCCTTGGTCAGCCTGTCGCCGGTTTCCTTGTCGGCGATCAGATAATTAATTTTCAGCCGGTTCTCCCACTCGACGATCTCCGCGTGCACGGTGACGACCTGCTCGAAAGCGGCCGGCTTGATATAACGCATGCGCAGATCGATCACCGGCCAGGAATAGCCCGAATCGCGCATCTGCCGGTAGTTGTAACCGATCTTGTCCAGCAGGGCGCAGCGCGCGATCTCGAAATACCGGACGTAATGGCCGTGCCAGACGATTTCCATCATGTCGACGTCGTGGAAGGGGATTTTCAGGTCGATCGAGGTTTGGTGGCGGGGAATGGTCATGCCAGCCTGTCCAGTAACCCGGCCAAATCCGGCAATTCATAGTTGATCATTTAGTGTTCTTCATTTTCACTTGTTCTGTCAGAGCGGGCAATGTAACCGTCATCTGACGGCAACATCAATATTCCTCGCTCTGGTTTGATAATTCAGTCTCTAAAAATGAGCAGATTATAAAGCTATTTGCCTGTTCTATACGGCTTTATTAAATCGTTCTCACACTTCGGAGGCTGTGAAAGTATTCAATTTAAAGGATTTAACCACGAAGGACACGAAGAGCACGAAGTTTTAAGTTTTTGATTAACTTAATTTTTTTTCTTCGTGTCCTTCGTGATCTTCGTGGTAAATAAGGCTTTTTATGATGTTTTTACTAATTCTTTCACACTCTCTCCGGCGTGAGAACGATAGCTCAGGAATTGGCCTGCTTGAAATGCATGTGCTTGACCCAGGCGGCGCTGGCGGCGCCCACCACGATATAGGCGTAATTGACGAACAGGCCGGACAATGTGCCGGGGTTGTGTTCGAGCGCATCGCGCAGGCCCGGCGTTACGGCGACAGTCCAGACAACGCAGGGAATCAGGAAAGACAGGAAACCCAATACGGCCGAGGACAAGGGATTTTTGCCGGTCGCTTCGGCGCTTTTGTAAAACCAGTAGGTGATGAGTAAAGCGGTAACGGTGCCTGCCATAATGAAATTCCGTAAGTTGACGTTGCTAATAGCGCCACAGTATCAAATTGCCCTCTTCCGCTCAAGCGTGATGCCTTCATCCGGCCTTACCGTTGCAATCGTTCCGCCACTATATCGCCGAGGTACAGAAAGCCGTTGACGCTCAAATGCGTGTCGTTAGGCTTGTAGAAATCCTTGATCAGTTTGCTTTGCCGTATGAATAACTCGCTTAAATTCGGGGCTGATAATTCCGGATACCGGGCCAAGGTATTCCAGATGGTTATCGATGGATTTTCATTTAAATAAACCGTGGATTTATCCGGCACGATAAGCCAGAGAGGCTGAATGCCCACTTTAAGCAGGCTGCTGTTGATAGTCAGGACATTGTTTATTGAATCGAACAGTGGTTTCTTGAAATCATCATTGAAGAACAATCCATAATTGCATAGCTTATTGGTAAATAAGCGGCAACCGTCCATGGCAACGACCCGCGCATCATCGAAGATGAAAAAATCGTCAGACTGGCGTAAATAAGCGAGTTTGATTTTGTTGATCAGCGCCTTGAGCATCCACTCGCCGCCGATGGGATTTTTAATCGATGACATCAGCGAATGCGTACGAGTAACTGGCGGAGAAGGTAGGGTATATATTTTTACCTCGATATCGTCATGCTTTTTGCAAAGGGAACGCATACGCTCCTGGAAAGCACGCTCGATGCTTTCAATTACCACATAACGGCCTTTGAATCCGGCATGGCGCAAGGCATCGCCAATGTTCTCGCAGGGTTTAAGCTGATCCCAATGGATGTCGCTATGTTTTAAATTCATTGAGCGTAACCGGCTTTGCCAAAGCATATTTCCAGAAAACGAATCGCCGATCACGAACACGTCCGCATCAGTCAAGGCATCGCTTTTTAGCCGGGCTTCGGGGACAAGCGGTTGAGGCTGATTCCAGCCAAAATCCTTTTCCGGCAAATGCCCTATTCTGGTCAGATCGCCCTCCAGCGGTTCGAAATACCATTCCGAAATCCATAACGTCAATATGATGAGGCTGAGAGGTATGATCAGGATCAGGCTGTATTTCCTAAAGTTAAACGTCTGCGCGAGAGGATTCATTGCTTAAAACTGGAAGTATAAAAAAGGCGACTGTTTCGATAAGTTAATCAGCGTAAAAAAGCCCAGAATCAAAATCGATAAGGCGTGTAATAACGACGGCTGCCAATGGATGGAATCCGGTTTTCTGATTGCCACATTGGGCGCGGTTAAAACCACCTGATGACTAGCCATGATTTGCGCTATATTGGGCAGCTTGAAGACAATGAACATGGTGAAAATCAATGTCTCAATGGCTTTTTCCGTTTTAAGGCCGGTCAATGTCATAACGCCATCAAAATGGAAGCCGAAATTTTCCAGCTCATGGCTGAATTCAAATCGGCCCAATTTATTGGACAAGGAACAGCCGTTTAACCCCATCATGCCATTGAGCATCTGCATGGCCGTTTCAACGCTGTCGGCACGAAAGAATACCCAACCGACAACGACGGCCAGAAAAGTGCCTATTCCGGATGCAAGACGGGCTTTTTTGCCGCCGCCATGCCAGCCGTTATAGGCCTTCAGCTCACGCCAGGCATGATTGATCAGCAGGTACAAACCGTGCAACCCGCCCCAGATAACAAACGTCCAGCCCGCTCCATGCCACAGCCCGCCTAGCAGCATGGTAATCATCAAATTCAGATAACGCTGGGCATGGCCATGGCGATTGCCGCCCAATGGAATATAGAGATAATCGCGTAAAAAGCGCGACAGCGTGATATGCCAGCAGCGCCAGAATTCAATAATGCTGGTGGCCTTGTAGGGGGAATTGAAATTGATCGGCAGACGCACGTTGAACAGCAGCGACAAGCCGATCGCCATGTCCGAATACGCCGAGAAATCAAAATACAATTGCAGCGAATAAGATAACGCGCCTATCCACGCTTCAAAGAACAACGGCTGACTGCCTTCCTGGACAGCTGCAAAAACAGGTGTGGCAAAATCGGCCAGCGAGTCGGCCATGAATATTTTCTTTGCGAGCCCCAGCAGAAAAACAGTGAGGCCCGTTGCGATATTTTCCCAGTTGATCCGGCGGATATCGGGCCTGGCAAATTGCGGCATCATTTCCTTATGATGCAATACGGGGCCGGCGATTAAATGCGGGAAATAAGTCACGAACAGTATATAGCGAATGAAATTATATTCTTTCGCCTTGCCCTGATAAGCATCCACCAGGAAAGCAATTTGCGTGAAGGTAAAAAATGAAATACCCAGCGGTAATAAAATATCATCGATTAATAGCGGGGTATTGATCAGGCTATTTATATTTTCAATAAAGAAGTTGGCATACTTGAAATAGCCCAACAATATTAAATTGCTAATAATGCCGCCGGTTAATATCAATTTTGATTGGCCGGGTGCTAGGGAATACTTATCTCTAATTAAATAACCGGCACTGTAATTAAAGGCGATGGAGCACAGCAGCAGCCCAACAAAACGCACATCCCACCAACCGTAAAAAAACAGTGAGGCCACAGCAAGCCATGACAGGGCTAAATTGTGACTGTGTTTGCCGATGTAATAAAAACCGCAAACGGCAATGGGAAGGAATATGAAAATAAAAAAGTATGAGTTAAATAACATGAATAAAGCTGCAATCTATATTGGTGAGAATGCAGCCCGCCTGCATGACCCACTGCCAGTATTTAAGCAGTATATTCTAACTCATACTGGGCCGCAGGGTGACTTGAAGGCATAAACCGCCACGCCTCCAACCTTCATCCGGCTATTTTGCGCGCATCGTGACTCTGGAGCGTGGGAATGCTAATCTCAGGCGGTAAAGCCCGGACTTAATTTTTCAGCCATAAAAGTTTTCCGGGAACTCGGATCGCCAGCCAACGGACAGAAGTAGTGTTTCTCTTTACCAAACCTAATTGATGAAAAAGGGTGCCACCGTGCACGATACTAATCCCCAAGACCTGCCGGACTGGATCATGAAAGCGCTGGATTCCGCCAGCTGCGGCATCACCGTGGCCGACGCAAGACAGGCCGATACGCCCTTGATCTACGTGAACCGGGCGTTTGAAGTCATGACCGGCTACTCGAGGGACGAGATTCTGGAGCGGAACTGCCGGTTCCTTCGGGGCGAGGACCATGACCAGTCCGATCTGGACATCCTGCGCCAAGCGATGGACGAGGGCCGGGAAACGACGGTCGTGCTCAGGAATTACCGCAAGGACGGCACGTTCTTCTGGAACGAATTGCGCCTGGCCCCGGTTTTCGACGATCAGGGCCGGCTCACCCATTACATAGGCATCCAGACCGATGTGACGGCGCAAAAGGAAGCCCAGGCCGAAGTGCAAAGGCAAGCCCGGCAGTTCCACAAATTCCTCGAAGCCATCCCTTCCGGTATCGTGGTTCTGGATGCGCAGAGCCGGATCTTCTTTGCCAACCGGGCGGCCAGCGCCATTACCGGAAAAACACTCGAGCTGGGCAGCGTAATTGAAAATCTGGTGGATTATTTCCAGGTGACCCTGGCCGGCACCGACAGGCCTTATCCGCTTGAAGCCTTGCCGACCACGCGGGCGCTGGCGGGGGAAACGGTGGCCGTGAGCGACATAGAGATCCGGCGCGACGGCCGCCACATCCCCCTCCATGTCAGCGCCTCTCCGATACATAACCAGCAAGGCGACATCAGCCACGCGGTTGCGGTTTTCGCCGATATTTCCGAGATCCGGGAAAAGGAAAACCGGCTGAAAGATGAAGAAGCCCGCCATCGCGCCCTTCTGGATAGCTCGCTCGACGCCATCATCACCATTAATGCCTCCGGCATCATTCAATCCATCAACCCCGCGACGGAGCATATCTTCGGCTACCGCCCGGAAGAACTGCTGGGCCATAACGTCAGATTGCTGATGCCGGAGCCGCATCGCAGCCTGCATGACCGCTACCTTGAAAACTACCTGAAAACCGGCCGGGCCAAAATGATCGGGGAGGCGCGGGAAATCTCGGCGCTAAGGAAGGACGGCACCGTATTCCCTATCGATCTCACCGTCACCGAGGTGAAACTCCCCCAGGGCAGCCTGTTCAAGGGCATCGTGCGCGACATCTCCAAGCGCAAGGAAGCCGAGGCGCTGGCTGCGCGTACGCTGGCCAAACTCAAGAAAAGCCAGGAAAACCTGCTGACTCTGCTCAACCAGTTCCGGGTCGGCACCGTGATGCTGGACGCCGATCATCGCGTGGAGTTTGTCAGCGAATCCTGCGGGCAATTCGCCGGCATCGACCGCGGCACGGCCGTCGGCCGCCCCTGGGATCAGGTGCTGCCTTTCGGGATGCCGTCGAAAATACAACTGCAGCGGCTGCTGGACCTCCCGCCCGCCGAGCGCTACCGCATCACCCTGCACTGGCAGTGCGCGGACCGGAAAGCCTGCTGGGTGGAATGCGACGTGCGCGACGACCCGCAGGCGCCCGACCGCCACATTCTGCTGCTCTACGACGTTACCGAAATCCATCAGCTGCGGCAGACCATCGACGAGAGCCGCTACGGCCGGATGCTCGGCAACAGCGACTCCATGCGGGAGCTGTACCAGCTCATCGAGGATGTGGCGCGCGGCGACTGGACGGTATTGATCGAGGGCGAAACCGGGGTCGGCAAGGAACTGGTCGCCCACAGCATCCATGCCGCCAGCCCGCGCAAGGACGGGCCGTTCATCGCCGTCAACTCGGCAGGGCTGAGCGAATCGCTGCTGGCCAGCCAGCTTTTCGGCCACCGCAAGGGCGCGTTTACGGGCGCGGTCGCGGACCAGGAGGGTTTTTTCGAGGCCGCGCACGGCGGCACCCTGTTTCTGGACGAGATCGGCGATCTGCCCCTGAGCATGCAGGCCAGCCTGTTGCGCGTGCTGCAGGAAAAGGAAATCACCCGTCTCGGTGAAACCCGGATACGCAAGGTCGATGTGCGGATACTGGCGGCGACGCACAAGAATCTGGCCGAAGAGGCCCGCGCAGGCCGCTTCCGCGAGGACCTGCTCTATCGCCTGCGCGTGGCGCGGCTTTATGTGCCGGCCCTGCGCGAGCGCAAGGCCGACATCCCGCTGCTGGTCGAGTCCTTCCTCTGCCAGAGCTATCACTTTTCCAGCCGGGCCCAGCCCCGGTTCGGCGCCGAAGCTTTGCAATGCCTGATGAATTACGACTGGCCGGGCAATGTGCGCGAGCTGAAAGCCTGCGTGGATTATGCGGTCATCCACAGCAAAGGCGAATGCATCAACCCTCAGGATCTGCCGCCCGAATTCAGCCGGACCACCGCGTCCGCCGTTGCAGAACCCGAGCCGATGATCGTCGGGGAAGACGAGCGGGGGCGCATCCTGGCCGCTTTGGAAAAAACTCGCGGCAACCGTATGCAAGCCGCAAAAATGCTCGGCATCAGTCGGGCCACGTTCTACCGGCGTCTGACAGAACTGGACATTTCTCCGGATCGATAAGCCAGCCCCGGCCATGCCGGGTGATTTCCAGCCATTATCCGGCACGGTCCGGCGCGCAGATTCGGTCATCTTCCGCTATTGTCTCAATACTGTCTCACAGGCAGCTCATGAAACATCGGAGAGACAGTCGACCTGTATCACCCGTTTGACAAAGCTGTCCCCAAATCTTTTCTCATGCACACCCATCCCATTGTTATTTATATTGTTTTGATAATTTTTCCTCAATTGGCCCGGCAGTTGCTCTATAGCTCCTGGAGAATCATCGGCCTATAACCGGCCTCATCGACCGGCAATCAAATCAATCAGATAAATTTTTAGCTTTTGAGGCAACGAGAATGAAAAAACAACTTGCAATCGTATCGATAGCATCAGCTCTGGCTATGGGCACCAGTGGTCTTGCGATGGCTGCGGGCCCTGATTACTATACAAACACTCAGATCCCTACCGGCAATGCCGCTTCCGAGTGCTCCGCGCTCGGCTCGTTGATCGGCAAAGAATTCACGTATTCGTTGAAATGGAATGAGGGGGCGGGCGAAAGTGCACCGAGTCAGACTGAAACCGCCAATTTCCCGGAGCACAGCAATACTATCACCGTCTCAAACTCCATCCTGGAAGAGGACGAATACAAAACGTTCGACTGGAGTTCCGATCCGAACGGTATCGGCGCCGTGCTGGTCAAGGCAGGCCAGGGTTACAACGTCTATACCTATGACCCGCAGGCCAGGGGCGACAGCGGTCTTTATGCGCCCGATAACAAGGGCATCAGCCATGTAACCTTCTGCTGGAACAAGGAAGAGGCCGAGTTCAGCGAGTGGTGCTCGCCCGGCTACTGGCGGCAAGAACAGCATCTGGATGCCTGGGAAGCGACCGGCATCACGCCTGAAGACAATTTCTACAGCAAACTGGGCTACTACCCCAAACTGAGCAACCAGGGCGTGAAAGCCGGCGCCACTTCGGACCCGACGCTGTGGCAGGTGTTGCAGTCTCCGCAATACTATGGCGGCGACGCTTTCAATGCCGTGGGCGACTTGCTGAGCAAAGCGCATCCGGACGTGAGCTTCACCGGCGAACGCGTCGAGGACAGCTGCCCGCTTTAATCCATCATCGGTCGGCAAACGGGTCGGACAATCCGATCCGGTTGAATTGAAGCCCGCCCGGCGTCAACATCGGGCGGGCTTTTTTTTTCAACTGTTGGGCATGGCATCAATCAGGCGAGGATTAGGAGTGGGCATAAAATAACTTCCTCAAGTAGTCGAAGGATTTTCCGGTGTAAGCGCTGAATTATTTATGCCCTATGGGGTACTTGTGCCCTTCAGGGTATCCGCGCAGTGCGAATACCCTGAAGGGCACAAGTGAATTCGCACCTACAATTTTCTGATTTATTCCATGCTCATTACTTAGGATTTGGCCGTAAATAATGTCCCTGTTTAAACATAGGATGCGCCGACGACAGGAGGCGCATCGTTCGCGAGCGATGCGCTTCACTGCGCCGCCTGGAGCGCCTACTTTTGGTCAGCACATCCTATGCAAGATTCCAGTTTCAGGAAGTCATCTTTAGCCAAATCCTTAGTCTTTGGCTTTCATCCGGCTTTTGCACCGTTCATAACCCGCCTGCCGCAACATGCCGATCTCCAGGCCCCATTGCTGAAAATCCGCGATTCGAATGCTTGGCATTAAAAATACCCGAACTGTCTCGCGACTGTCTCATGAGACAGTCGCGAGACAGTCATTTTGTCTTATTTGCCCGTTAAAATTCTGCCCTATCTTTGTCCGGAAAAACGTATCTTTTTGTTATTACAGCTATTTTTTATTTTTGTTAAATTGGCACGGGAGTTGCTTTATTTAGTCAGGCAAAAAAAGATCCTGAGAGGCCTCGACCAGAAACAGCCTTAACGGATCATTATTCATCAACGGGAAAGATAGAGAAAACCAAAATGAATACAAAGCAATTTGCAATCATAGCATCGACAATGTCGAGCCTGGTGCTGGGCATCACCGCGCTTGCAATGGCTGCGGACCCGGCCTACCCCTACGGCAACGGGCAAATCAATACCGGCAATGCCGCTTACGAATGCCCTCGGACCGCCGGATTGATCGAACAACCAACCCAGCCGACCGTTATAGCCGCCGGTCGGCCTGCCGAAGACAGCTGCCCGCTGAGTTAGGCGCGGCAAGCCAGGCTGTATCAGGCTCATGGGAGCGCAAAAGCCCTACCTTGGTGCGCGTCTTTGCCATAGTTTGCATGTTAGGCGCGCAACCTTATTATCTACCTCATCTTTATCCAATTTTTTTTGTACGTTGTAACTCGCCTGCAATATCTCACGTTTATTGTTTAACTTTCGTACACTTTAAATAGTTAATTTTCTGAGCCAAGCATCAGAGAGGAGCTTTTTATGTGCAAGACTTTTAACGCCATTGCCCTGACAAATTCCCATCCCGCCCAAGATCGTCCATCCGCCGGCGCGGAAGATATGTCCCCCAGAAGCCATACGGAGCGCGGCGGAGAAAAGACTGAGTTTGCCTTCAGCGAGCACTGGCTGATCCGCTATTATCAGCAAACGCTTTGGCAACAGCACCCGCTGCTGCTACTGTTGCTGATGCATTATGCCCGGCAACAGCACTGGTCGGAGCAACAGTGGCTACAGTGTCGCCGGCAATCGCTGCAGGATCTGCTGTCCGCGATCGAACTGCCGGCCACCGAGGCCAATTGCCGCGCGTTAATGCACTCAAGCGAAGAGGATGAGGTTGATGAACTGTTAGATCATGACCTGTCAGCGCTCGCGGCGCTGTACCAATTCTTTAAAAGCGGCAGTGCAAGCTTGTTGTCGGCGGCCGCGCTCCCTCAGGCAATCATGCGCTTGCTTCAGCGCGCTTTCATGACCGAAGCGTCTGGCGCCTATCCGCGGCTGGCGGCGGCGAGCTGATAGACTCGTGTCCACGCTCCGGCTATAAGCAACGCGGGAACGTGGACACGATCAGCCGTTAACCAATAAGCCTTCCCAGGGCCGCCAGTGCCCGCTCGACCCGTTCATCCCATTCGCAGGCGCAGTTCAGGCGAATGAAATTCCGGTACTTCTGCGTCGCTGAAAAAATCGGCCCGGGCGCGATGCTGATGCCTGCCGCCAAAGCCTGCCGAGCCAGTTCGACGGCATTGATCTCATCGGGCAGTTCCACCCACAGCACGAAGCCGCCCGCCGGCTGGGTCACACGGGTCTGTCTGGGAAAATGCCGGCCGATCGCCTCGGTCATGCGCCCGATGGCGCGGGCATACCGGCTTCTGACCTGGCGCAGATAGCGGTCGTGTCCGCCGCCTTCCAGCATTTGCGCCGCGGTCAGTTGGGCCAGGGTCGGAGCGGCCAGGTTGGTCACGTATTTCAGATATTCCACTTTGTCGAAATACTGTCCCGGCACGATCCAGCCGATGCGCAAGCCGGGTGACAGCGATTTGGAAAACGACGAGCAATGCAGAACCCGGCCCTCGGTGTCCCAGGCTTTCGCGACCGAAGGCCGCTGCAAACCAAAGCCGAGATCGCCGTAGACGTCGTCCTCGATCAGCGCGATGCGGTAGCGGTTCATGAGAGCGACCAGATCGCGCTTGCGCCCGTCGCTCATGCAATAACCCAGCGGGTTGCTGTAGTTGGGCACGACGATGCAGGCCTTGATCGGCCATTGTTCGCAGGCCAGTTGCAGGGCATCCAGCGCCACGCCGTCGCGTGGGTGCGTCGGAATCTCGATGGCCTTCAGGGCCAGCGATTCAATAACCTGCAGCAGGCCGTAAAAGGTCGGCGATTCTATCGCAACGATATCGCCGGGCCGGGTGACGGCGCGCAAGGCCAGCGTGATCGCTTCCTGGCAGCCGTTGGTGATGATGATGTCGTCGGGGCGGACCTGACAGCCGGCCTCGGACATGCGCCGGGCGATCTGCCGCCTCAGCTCCGGACTGCCGGGCGGGAATTCATAGCCGGCGACGCGGTTGCGATAGCGGCCTGAGCAACGGGCCAGGGTCCGCTCCACGCGCTGCGTAGGCAGAAACGACGGCGCCGGCACCGCCGCGCCCAGCTGCACCATGGACGGATCGTTGGCCGCCTGGGCCAGACGCAAGACCATGTCCTGGCCGGTCACGGGCGTCGGCCGGCTGGACGGTCTGGACACGGCCGGCTCCTGAAATCTGGCGCCGGGCCGGGAGCGCACGTAATAGCCGGAACGCTCGCGGGCCTCGATACAGCCCTGGTCCTCCAGCTGACGCAGCGCCGCGACAGCCGTGGCCGCACTGATGTTATGCTGTTCGCGCAACTTGCGGACGCTGGGCAGGCGGTCGCCCTGGCGGTAAACGCCCTGGTCGATGGCTGTCAATAGATGATCCGCGATGATTTCATAGAGTAGCGTCATGATTGTACCGTTACAGAAAAGGCGGCCGGGCAGCGGTACAGTGGCCGATTGACGTTATCTGTACCGGTTTAATTAACTGTTTTTGCGTCTGTATCGGCCCAAGCATAATGAGCTACGATAACAGCGTCAACAACAAGGAGTTCATCATGGACCAAATCCCTCTCTATCATCGAGCAGCCACGCCGGCGTCAGTCTCTGGCCGGCGATTGCGTGCATTTGCTCGGCCGGGCCAGGACTTTCGCAAGAGGGGAGATGAACGCCTAAAACTTCTGAAGATCTGAACTACCATTATTAACTAACGAGGATTGATATGTCTGAACAGGCTCTATGCTGGCTGAACGGCCAGTTGTTACCGCTGGAGGAGGCGTCCATTCCCGTCAACGATCACGGCTTGCTATACGGCGACGGCGTTTTTGAAGGGATTCGCATCTACCATAAGCGCGCGTTCCGCCTGCAGCGGCATCTTGATCGCCTGGCGTTGTCGGCCCGGGCGATTGCGCTCGACATCCCTTACAGCCTTGCCGAGCTGACGGCGGCCGTCGAGGAAATCGTGGCGGTTTTCGGCTGCGAGTCGGGCTATATCCGGCTGATGGTGACGCGCGGGCCGGGTCCGCTGGGTCTGAATCCTGCCGGCTGCCACCGGCCCAACGTGATCATCATTGCCGACCAAATAATGCTTGTGGATAGCCAGAGCCGCGAGCAGGGCGCCCGCCTGATTATCGCGGCCACGCGGCGGCTGCCGTTTGACGGCCTGGACCCGAGGATCAAAAGCCTCAACTATCTGAACCATATACTGGCCAAAATCGAAGCCAATCACGCCGGCGTCGATGAAGCCGTTTTATTGAACAGCCAGGGGCGGGTTACCGAGGGCACGGCCGACAACCTTTTTATCGTGCGGGATGGAACGCTGGCCACGCCGCCGTGCACGGAAGGCGCGCTGGAAGGCATTACCCGCGAGCTGATCCTGGAACTGGCCACCGAGGCCGGCATCCCTGTGCAGATTGCGCCGCTGGCGCCTTATGATCTTTATACGGCGGATGAATGCTTTCTGACCGGCACCGGCGCGGAGATGATTCCGGTCAGGGACATCGACGGGCGCCGGTTGACGGCATGCCCAGGGCCGGTTTTCAAACAGCTGAACCGGCTGTTTTTCGAGTGCATCGAATCGGAATCCGCGGAGGCACGCTCATGACCATGGTCGATTATTTCCAGTTGCAGAACCTCGCAAGCCTCATCCGGTATCGCAGCGTGTTAGGGGATCAGGACAAAATCCTGCCCGTGCAACATATGCTGACCACGCTGTTTCTGCATAAAACTCATCACCGGGGGCAAGTCACCGCTTGATCTGCCAGTGCGGCCACAATTACGGTACGACAGATTTTATTGCGCTGCCGGAACCGGCGGATTTGTAAGAACGCAGGGCGAGTTTGACGCGCAAAACGCTGCGTCTTGCCATTTATCCGTTCCACATTGCGTGACGCTGCAGCGCCCAAGGCCGCAAACTATTTCAAAATTAAAAAAACGCCTTCAATACCAGCGATAACACGCCGGCGAGCAATACCCCCATCATCCATTTGATGACGGCCAGATCGGTTTTGACAGGCAATAGGGTTATTTCAAGGTCGTCTTTGGTGACAAGGCGGGCCTGCGCTTCAGCAATCACGCGCACTACGGCTTCTGCCTGCTCTTGCGGGATGCCTGCCGATTTGAGCTTATCTACCAGCTCCAGGGTATCAAAGGTAATAGTTGTCATTGCTGCTGTGTCCTGTCATTGTTAGAGGCAACTGTCATTACTTGCCTTGCGCTTTTCCCAGGCGCAAGTCGGTGTTTCAATTCTAACGCATCCCTGCATTAAACAGGCTCATAATTACTCCGGGTTATTGTGACAGAAACAGATAGCGTCACTGCCATTAGACATTAAGTTGAGTGCCCGTTCGATGTAGTTCAGTTATAAAGCGCCCAGTGCCGGTTTCGGATCAGCTCGATGCACAGCCGCAGTTCCGGTTCCAGGGCCCGGTCCGTGCTTAGAAACGCCACCCGCTCGCGCACCTGCGCGCAGGTGTCTTGCAGCGCAGGACTTAGTGCCTCGCTGCCGCCGCGCAGTTCCACGCCCTGAACGGTGGCCAGCAGCAGGGCCGCGGCAACCTGTTCGGTGAGTTCCAGCACCCGCAGGCAGTCGCGCGCCGCGATCGTACCCATGCTGACCTTGTCCTGGTTGTGGCATTCGGTCGAGCGCGAGAACACGCTGGCCGGCATGGTCAGCTTCAAGGCTTCGGCGGTCCAGGCCGAGACGCCTATCTGCACGGCCTTGAAGCCGTGGTTGATCATGGCCTGGCTGGCTTCGGCGCCGGACAGGTTGGCAGGCAGGCCCTGATTGAATTTGGGGTCCATCAGCTGCGCCATCTGCCGGTCCATCAGGTCGGCCAGATTGGCGACGGCCGTCTTCAGCGCGTCCATGGCGAAGGCGATATGGCCGCCGTAAAAGTGGCCGCCGTGCAGCACGCGCTCGCCTTCGGCGTCGATGATCGGGTTGTCGTTGGCGCTGTTCAATTCGTTTTCGATGAACTGGCGCAGCCAGGGCAGCGAGTCTTCCAGCACGCCGATCACATGCGGTGCGCAGCGCAGCGAGTAGCGGTCTTGCAGGCGCGTGTCGTGCCGGGGTGCAGCTACCGACAATTGCAGGTCCGCGCGCAGGCGCCCGGCCACGCGGTTCTGCCCCGGATGCGGCTTGACCGAGAACAGTTGTTCATCGAAGTGGTAGGCGTTGCCTTTCAGGGCGACTGAAGCCAGGGCAGTGATGCGCGTCGCCAGTTGCGACAGGTATTCAGCGCGCCGGTAAGCCAGACAGGCGAGCCCGGTCATGGCGGCCGTGCCGTTCATGATGGCGAGGCCTTCCTTCGGCTTCAGGGTCAGCGGCTCGATATCGAGCCGGGCCAGAACGTCTCTCGCGGGCTGATGCTGGCCTTGATACATGACTTCCCGTTCGCCGGCCAGCACGGCCGCGACATAGGACAGCGGCGTCAGATCGCCGCTGGCGCCGACCGAGCCTTCCTGCGGGATCAACGGCAGGATGTCGTGTTGCAGCAGCGCGGCCAACTGCTGCAGCAACCGGTAGCGCACGCCCGAAAAGCCCTGCGCGAGGCTGTTCAGGCGCGCGGCCAGGATGGCGCGCGTCTGTTCGGCGTCGAAATGGCTGCCCAGGCCGCAGCCGTGGAACGTGTAAAGATGCCGGGGCAGTTCTTCAACCAGATGCAGCGGCACGGACACGGTGCAGGAATCGCCGTAGCCGGTCGTGACGCCGTAAACGAAGCCCTCTTCCTTCAGCAAGGTGTCGACAAACTGCGCGCCTTTGTCGATGCGCCGCATGAAACCGGCATCCCGGCTCAATTCACAGACCGCCTGCCGGCGCGCCAGCAGGCACACGGCTTCGATTGTCAGCGGCTCGCCGTCGAAAATGACTTTATCTTTTAGAGGTGTTTGATTATTCATAGGGTGTCACTGAGTGCGAATGAATTCGCACCTACATGAATTCTGTTTTTGTTCATAGTCAAATGTTCACGCAATCAGCCGTGCCAGAAATCGAAGAAATTGAACCATTGCAAAGGCTCTTTCAGGCAATAAGCCTGCAGGCGTCCGGCGTAGCGCTGGATCTCTTCCTGCATGGCCTGCTCGCGCGTGTTGCGCGGAAATCTGAACCCGTCGCTGAAATGGTCGAAATAAATCACGTGCCTGCCCCGCTGCTTCAGGCAGAACAGCGTATAGACCGGGCACTTGAGCAGCGCCGCCAGGATGAACGGGCCCTGCGGGAACGGCGCCTCTTCGCCCAGAAACCGGGCCTTGAGGACGCGCGGCAGCTCGCTGACCGGCGTCCTGTCGGCGGTGATGATGACCAGTTCGCCGTTTTCGATCTTGTCGTTCAGCAGCATCGACGTGGCCGCCGTGATTTCCGTGACCTGTATCAGGTTCATGCGGCTGGCTTCGTTGTACTGGCTGAGCAGCCGGTTGAATTTCTCGGCGTGCTTGGTGTGCACGAGCACATTGATGCGGATATCCCTGTCCAGATAGGCGAGCACGCGGCAGACGTCCAGGTTGCCCAGATGCGATCCCAGCAGCACCGCGCCGCGCCCGCCGGCGATCCGGGCCATCAGGGCATCGCGGCCGCGGTACTCTACATCGGCGCGCGACAGGGCGCCGGACCAGGCCGCCAGCTTGTCGATCAAGGCATTGGCGAAACAGATGAAATGCCGGTAACTGTTGCCTGCCTTCACTGATGGCGAAAACCCGGCCACGCGGTCCAGGTAGGCCCGGCTGGCCTGCCGGCCCGGCTTGTTGATCAGCCAGTAATAGCTGACCACCGGATACAAGAACACCTGCAGGATGCGGCGGCCACACAGCAGGTAGATCTTCAGCAGCAGGCGCATGCCCCAGACGATGCCGCTTTCCTGCATCTCGGCCCAATGCCGGGTCTGCTTCATCGCCAACGCCTGATCAGTAGTTGCGGAAAACGCATCAGCATGCCTAAAAAAAGCCGGGCATGGATCATCGAGATCATGGCATTGTCGCGCCACAGCTTGAAGTGCGAGACGCCGTCGTAGGGATAACGCACGCGCGTGGACACATTGACCGCATCCGTGCCCTGCCAGTACAGGCGCACGGCGATGTCGATGTCGAAATCCATGCGCCGGCCGATGCGCGCGGTTTCAAGCAAGCGCTCGACAGCCTCCAAGGGGTACAGGCGGAAACCGCACATTCCGTCGGCGATCGCCAGCGACAGCGTGTTGATCGCTATCCACAGATTCGTGAACCGCCGGCCGTAGAGCCTCGCTCTAGGCGCGGAATCGTCGAACACGGGCCGGCCCAGGATCATGGCGTCCGGCTGCCGCCGGCCCGCCGCCAGGAATTCGGGAATAGCGTCGATGTCGTGCTGGCCGTCGGCGTCGATCTGCAGGGCATGGGTAAAGCCCAACCGGATGGCCTCGTTGAAGCCGTCGATCACAGCCGCGCCCTTGCCGCCGTTTTCCGGCCGGTTTAACAGAATCAGCCAGCCGGCTTCCTGTTCGGCGATCGCGTCCAGTGCTTTCGAACAGGCTGCCGAGCTGCCGTCGTTGACCAGCAGACAGAACAGGCCCTGCTCCTTCAGGCGCGCCACGACTTCGGGGATGGCCTGCTCATGGTTGTAAACGGGAACGATGACGCAGGCTTTCATGGCGTGAATCGGGCTGCGCCGGCATGATGCCGGATTGTCTGATGTGTGGAATAATGCACGTGGATTTTTTTCAGGGGCTAACCGGTGAAGAAAGGGTTGATCACGACCAGCTGCCCATCAAAAACCTACCCATGCTGCATATCCTCGGAATAAAGCGTGTCGCAGCCGGCCAGCAACGCGGATGCAACGATCAAAGCATCCCAATGGGGAAGCGAATAGTGCGCGGCAAGATGCATGGCTGCGCGTATGGTTTCTGTATCGACGGGCAAGACCTCGCAGAGATCCAACAGACTTTGCGCAACTTCATATGCGTCCTCCCTGGAAAATTTCTGTTTGCCCAGGAGTACGCTCACTGTTTCATTGATAACCTGGGCGCTGACCAGAACGCCCTCTGCAAGCAACTTTATTGCGGTCTCGCGGCGATCGGTATCCACGCCCAGCGCATAGACGACTACATTGGTATCAACGAAGGCCGGCGCGGTCATGAAGCTCTTCGCGGTTGAATTTGGTACCGTCGTAACGGCCTTTGAATTTTTCCAGAACGGCCAGCGCATGGACTCGCCGTTCTTCATGATCCCGCTTCCTTTTCGCTTTCAGAAACTCGACAAAATCCAGAATTTCACGCGCATCGGTCTCGGGCAAAGTTCTAACTTGCTCAAAAATCTTCTCTGCTATAGTCATGATATTTCCTCCGCAATGTAATCAACGCACCGGGATCCTATAATGCAGGTTTTCATGGCGTTTTTCCATAGACCAGACGGCCGGAACTGTGCGGCCCCTGCTCCGAGCTCATCGTGAAATACAGTCTGCCGGCCCGGGCGTTCCATTCCAGAGACAAGCCCAGCGCACTGCCGGGCTCGATGAGCCTGACGAATTTGATGGCCTCCAACTGCGAGAACGGCTGATCGATATCAAAGAACAGCTTGCCGTAGTGTTCGGCCCAGGCGATCTGCACGACGCCGGGCAGGATCGGGAAATTCCGGAAGTGATCCTTAAAATACACCAGCTCGTGCGGGATCAGCAGTTGCAGTTCGACGCGATCAGGGGCCCAATCCAGTCCCAGCACCTGGGGCAGTTTGTGGCCGCTTGGCGCCAGCAATTCATTCAGCAGGCGCGTGTCGGTTTTGCCCTGGGCGGTCAGGGGAATGCTGTCCAGAGTCAGCCATTTCCTCGGCAGGACGACGGCCTCGAACCAGTGATGGAGCGCCTCGCGCAGCTGCCTGATCAGGCCCGGCCTGCCCTGCTCCGCCAGCAGCTGTTTGCCGTCCTGGTTCAGCACGATGCCTGCACCGACGGTATCGCGGCTTTTCGCGATCATCAAGGCGGCAGCTTCCGATATCCACGGGAGTTCTGCCAGACGCTGCTCCATTTCGCTCAGGGACAGGCGTTTTTCCTCGATCTTGACGATGCGGTCCAGACGCCCCGCCAGCAGGAAGCGGCCGTCATCGAGGCGTTCGATCCGATCGGCCAGTTCCAGCCGTTCGCTGTTCAGCAGATAAGGCGACTGCAGCTGCCAGCGGGCCTGCTCATGAGTCAACGCCATGCCGTCGAACAGCGTCCAGGGCGTCGCAGGCTCAAGACCCTGCCGGCGCCAGGCGATGCCGCCGCTTTCCGTGCTGCCGAAGATTTCGATCGCGGGCTGCCCGCAGCAGGCGGAAACCTGCAAGGCCGCCTCATGCGACAGCGGGCCTCCGGAGCTGAACACAGCAGCCAGATCCGCCGCCAGCGGCTGGTCCAGGCGTTTCAGGTGCGCCGGGCTGGCAACCCAGTAGGCAGGCCGGTCCTGGCTCTGATGAGCCACGGCTTCGGCATTGAAATAAAGGCGGCTGTGAAAATAGCGGCCCGCCGACAGCGGCCACAGGATGCGGAACAGCAAGCCGTAAATATGCTGGTGGCTGACCGTCGCGAGAGCGGCCGCATCGGCCAGCTGTCCGCCCCACTGCTTTTCCAGCGTTTCGACTTCGCGCTGGAGCTGTATCAGGCGTTTGGGGACCGGCTTGGCCTCGCCCGTGGTGCCCGAGGTGAACATGACCAGCCGCGCGGCCGACGGATCGAGCGGCGCCAATTGCCGCTCGGGGCATGGCGCGGCATCCAGCCGATAGTCCTCGATGGCCGCTTCAGGCCAGTCGCCGATCAGCCGGCAGCCCTGCTCCTTCAGCTGCCCTGCCGTGCCGGGGCGGTTATTGCCGGGTATCCAGACTTCCTTGCCGGCATACAGCAGCGCGAACAGCAACACGGCGAACGGATAGGCGTCCTCCGTATATAAAGCATAGCGCGGTTCCGGCTGCGCCTGCAGTTTATCCAGCCACAGGCAGACGGCCGCGTGAAACTCGGCAGCGCGATAATGACGCCCGTCATGGCAGGAAACCGGCGTATCGGCCGGCCTTCTTGCCGTCAGGCACTCGGACAGCGCGATGAATCTATCGGACATGTTTCTGGGTCCGCAGCCTGACGATATACTCGCCGCCCAGCAAGGCGCCGGTCAGCAGATAGGAAATCAGGCCGTTATACAGGCTCCACTGCTCGAAACTGCCCCACAGTGCCGTCGCCAGCGCGATCAGGCCGTTCACGGCGAAGAACACGCACCAGATTTGCGTGACGCGGCGCGTATAGATAACGCCTTCGGGCGGCAGGTCGGGATGCTGCAGGCGCGCCAGGCGTTCGATCAGAGACTGCGGCGACCACAGGCTCCAGGCAAAAATCAGCAGCATGCAGGCGCTGACCAGCACCGGATAAAAGCGCAAGGTGATGAGATTGTTGGCCCAGATTGCGAAGCCGCAGTAGAGCATGCCGGCCAGCAGCAGGGGCCGCAGCCAGTGTCCGCCGGTACTGCCGGCAAGGCGCAGGGCCAGCAGGGCCAGCAGCAGGCCGGCGATGATTCTCGGTTCGACATAGTGAATGCCGAAATAAACAGCCAACGGATAAGCCAGCGTCAGCAGGCCGATCAGGCTGTTCAGAGCGACCCGCATCAATCCTGCACCAGGCTATGGACGGCCTCGACCACATCGCCGATCGTGCGGGCCGACTTGAAGTCTTCCGGCTTGACGGCTTTGCCGGTCATTTCCTTGAGCTTGACGATCATGTCGACGGCATCGATGCTGTCGAAATCGAGATCCTCGTATAACCGGGCTTCCAGGGTGATGCTGTCTTCGTCGATTTCAAACAGCTCGACCATGATTGATTTGATGGCCGCTAAAATTTCTTCACGTGAATTCATACCAACCTCAACGGCGTACCGATTCAATATAGGCTGCCAGCGACGAAACCGAAGCGAAAATCTTCGCGACATCGTCTTTTTCGGCATCGATTTTTACATCATACTGCTTTCGGATCGCCAGACCCAGTTCCAGGGCGTCGATTGAATCCAGACCCAGACCGGTGTTGAACAGCGGCTCATGACTGTCGATGTCATCGACGCTGATATCCTCCAGATCCAGCGCATCGATGATCAACTGTTTTAATTCATTTTCCATAGTACTTATAAACTTCTCTCTGTTGGGTAAAATAGTCCTGCAAATAGCGGTTCAACCGGCGCACGGCGACCGATTTCAAACCCGCCTCGGCAAATGCGTCCAGCGCGATATCATCGCCGACATGCAGGGCCAGATGAAAGCGCCGGTCAGGAATCCGGTACCAGGGCTCGGCCTTGGTCAGCGTGCTGGGGTAGCACGAAATCGTCACCGGCGTGACGATCCTGCCGGCCTGCAGCGCGATAGCGGCCGCGCCGCGCTGAAACCGGTAAGGCTTGCCCGGCACCGAGCGCGTGCCTTCCGGAAAAATGATCATCGATCCGCCCGCTTTCAGCCATGCGGCGCACTCGGCGATCATTTTCTCCGGATCGCTGTTGCTGATATAGCCGGCATTGACGATGGGCCCGCGCATGAACGGGTTGCGCCACAGCGAGCCCTTGACGATGCAGCTGGCCTCCTTGATGCGGCTGACCAGGAATACGATATCGACCAGGGTCGGATGGTTGGCGATGATCAATTGCCCCGGCCGGTTCAGTTTTTCCAGGCCGACGATTTCGTAGGTCATGACGCCTAAACGGTGCATCAGGCCGATGAAGGCGTAAAAACTGTAATGCACCACGCGCTGACCGCGGCTGGTTTTCTGCCGCCGCGTGCCCGGCAGCGCCGACAGCGCCGGAAACACCAGCAGCCATAACAACAGGCCGCCCAGGCCGAAACTGAAAAAGCTGAAGCCCGTGGCGAAAAGGCGCCAGCTGTACCTGATTTTTACCATCATCGTTTGTGCCAGCTCCAGCTGTGCCCCGGGTTTCCCAGGATCAGCGATTCGTCGCTGGAAACCAGAAACCTTGCCAATGCCAGCAACTGGACCGGCTGTTCGCCATCGTCGCGCGCTTCGGGCGACCGGCAGAACCTCATCGCCAGGCCCGGCCCCGCCGCCGCAATTTTCAACGCCAGCGCGCAGGGCGCGTCCGCGTTCAGCCTGAACGGCGCGAACGGGAAAAAATCGGGCAGCACTTCATCGTACAGCACCAGCAATACCTCGTCCCTGCCTTCGCTCAGCATGCCGGCCGCCTCGATAAAGGCCGCGGCCATGCCTTCCCTGCCCGGGGCCAGAACCGTGATTTCCTGCCGGTTGCCGTAGACGATCGAAAACAGGCCCGAAATGGCGTTATGGACACCCAGGCTGAAGGCCGTCGGCGACAGTTCCTCGCCCGCCCCTATGGTCTTGAGCATCTGGAACGACTTGCCGATTTCGCCGTGCGTGGAGCTGAATACCGTCGGCACCTGCTCACCGGCCTTGATGCAGCGGTCGGCGGCATGAAAAACCGCTTTCGCCAGCTGGCTCAGCCGGCGCTGCAGCATTTTCGGCACCGAGGCCGGCGCCACGGGCGGCTCCGTTGTCATTGATTTCTGTCCCGCACTCCATGCTCGCCAGTCATCGGGGCTGCTCAGACCCGGCGCCCAGGCGCCCCAGTCGCGCAAAACAAAATCGGAAACGATCAACTTAAACCTGCATGCAATAATTCAATTGAAAGAGCGGGACGGCGCCAAGACCGCCCCAGACTCTGATTGACACAAACCACGATAAGATCCGGCGCCGAAGCGCGGTTTCAGGATTTACAGGGAAAACAGCTCGCGCATTTTCTGTCCGGGACTTTCGGCGCGCATAAACGCTTCGCCGACCAGAAAGGCGTAAATCTCGTTATCGAGCATCAGGCGCACATCGTCCGACGTATGGATGCCGCTCTCGGTGATGATCATGCGGTCCGCCGGCACCTGCACTTTCAACGCCAGGGTCGTCTGCAGGCTCGTCTCGAATGTGCGCAGGTTGCGGTTGTTGATGCCGATCAGTTTGGTATCGAGCGTCAACGCCCGTTCCGTTTCGGCCGCGTCATGCACCTCGACCAGCACGTCCATGCCCAGTTTCGTGGCCGCATCGGCCAGTTCCTGCATCTGGCTGTCGGCCAGCGCCGCGACGATCAGCAGGATGCAGTCCGCGCCCAGGGCGCGCGCCTCGTAAATCTGATACGGATCGATCATGAAGTCTTTTCTCAGCACCGGCAGCGGGCAGCGCTCCCTGACCATCTGCAGGTACACTTCCGAGCCCTGGAAGAACTCCTTATCGGTCAGCACCGACAGGCAGGCCGCGCCGTTCATGGCGTAGTCCTGGCCGATCGCGACCGGCTGGAAATCTTCGCGGATCACGCCCTTGCTGGGCGAGGCTTTCTTGATCTCGGCGATAATGGCGGGCTTTTTGGCCAGCACCCGGCTCTGCAGGGCATTGTAGAATCCGCGCGGTCTTTCCATGTCGCGGCCGATGTCTTCGAGGTCGGCAACGGACATGCGCAGTTTGCGCCGGGCGACTTCTTCCTGTTTCTTATCGAGAATTTTTTTCAGTATATCGGGCGTATCGGTCATGATCTTCAATCAGTTAAAGTTTTTGAATAGGTAATCAAGGCATCCCATTTCGCGCGCGCCGCGCCGCTGGCAATGACCTGCCGGGCTTTTTCCACGCCGGCTGCCAGCGAATCGGCGAGATCGGCCGCGTAAATCGCCGCGCCGGCATTCAGCGTCACGATGTCGCGGGCAGGTCCTGGCAGGTTGTCCAGCACCGACTTCACCATGGACAGACTGGATGCCGTGCCGTCGACGGCCAGCTCGGCGATACTGGCGCGCTGCAAGCCGAACTGCTCCGGCGTCACCGCATAGGTCGTGACCTGGCCGTCTTTCAGTTCGGCGACGCTGGTCGCGCAGGCGATGCTGATTTCGTCGAGCCCGTCATCGGCATTGACCACCAGCACATGCCGGCTGCCGAGCTTTTTCAGGACCTGCGCCAGAGGCTCCAGCCAGTCCTTGCCGAAGACGCCGATGAGCTGATTCGGCGCGCCGGCCGGATTCGACAACGGACCCAGCAGGTTGAACAGCGTCCGGACGCCCATTTCCCGGCGCGGGCCGATCGCATATTTCATGGCGCCGTGATGTTTTGGCGCAAACAGGAAGCCGACGCCGATTTCATTGACGCAGCTTGCGACCTGCTCGGCCGTCAGATCGAGATTGACGCCGGCTGCTTCCAGCACGTCGGCGCTGCCGCAGCTGCTTGAAACGGAACGGTTGCCGTGCTTGGCCACCCGCCCGCCCGCCGCGGCGACGACAAATGCACAGGTTGTGGATATGTTAAACGTGTTCGCGCCGTCGCCACCCGTGCCGCAGGTGTCGATGATATGTTCGCCCCTGACAGGGACTTTGCCGGCCAATTCGCGCATGACTTCCGCCGCGGCCGCGATTTCATCGACGCTTTCGCCTTTGCAGCGCAGGGCGATCAGGAAACCGCCGATCTGCGCATCGGTCGCGCCGCCGCTCATGATCAGGCGCATGACCGCGCGCATCTGGTCGGCGCTCAGGTCTTGTTTATCGAGCAGTATCTGCAGAGCTTTCTGGATTTGCATGATCTAAAGGCGTTTCGAGTTTAGCGTTCCAGGAAATTCCTGAGCATATCATGCCCATGCTCGGTCAGGATCGACTCGGGATGGAACTGCACGCCCTCGATATCGAACTGCTTGTGCCGAACGCCCATGATTTCATCGATGTTGCCGGCTTCGTCCCGGGTCCAGGCCGTGATTTCCAGGCAGTCGGGCAGGGTCGCCTGCTCGATCACCAGCGAGTGGTAACGCGTCGCCGTGAAAGGGTTGCTGAGCCCCTTGAAGACGCCGACATCATTGTGATAAATCGGTGAAGTTTTGCCGTGCATGATGCTCTTGGCATGGATGATGTTGCCGCCGAACGCATAGCCGATGCTCTGGTGGCCGAGGCAGACGCCCAGGATCGGGTATTTGCCGGCCAGCTTTAAAATGGTTTCGACCGAAACGCCGGCTTCCTTGGGCGTGCACGGCCCCGGCGAAATCACGATCTTGTCGGGCGCCAGTCTTTCGATGTCGGCCACGGTCACCTGGTCGTTGCGCACGACCGTGACATCGGCGCCGAGTTCGCCGAAATACTGCACCAGGTTATAGGTGAACGAGTCGTAGTTATCCACCATGACCACTTTTACGGCGCTCATGACTGCTCTCCTTCCAGGCCGGCTTCGGCCATGCTGACGGCGCGGAAGACGGCGCGGCCTTTGTTCATGGTTTCATCCCATTCGTTGCGGGGTATGGAGTCGTAAACGATGCCGGCGCCGGCTTGTATGTGTAAGGTTTGATCTTTTATCACAGCGGTTCTGATTGCAATTGCGGTGTCGAGATTGCCGGACCAGGCGATATAGCCGACGGCGCCCGAATAAACGCCGCGCTTGACCGGCTCCAGCTCATCGATGATTTCCATGGCGCGGATTTTCGGCGCGCCGCTGACGGTGCCGGCCGGGAAGGTCGCCGCCAGCACATCGAAGGCGTTCTTGCCGGCTTGCAGCTGTCCGGTCACGTTGGAGACGATATGCATGACGTGCGAATAGCGCTCGACGATCATCTTGTCGGTCAGCCTGACGCTGCCGATCTCGGCGATGCGGCCGGTGTCGTTGCGGCCCAGGTCGATCAGCATCAGATGCTCGGCCAGTTCCTTCGGATCGGCCAGCAGGTCTTTTTCCAGCGCCAGGTCCTGTTCCGGCGTCGCGCCGCGCCGGCGCGTGCCGGCGATCGGGCGCACGGTCACGGTGTCGTCTTCGAGCCGCACCAGGATTTCCGGCGACGAACCGACGATATGGAAATCGCCCAGGTTCAGGTAATACATGTAGGGCGAAGGGTTCAGGCAGCGCAGAGCCCGGTACAGGTTCAGCGGCGATGCCGTGTAGGGAATGGACAGGCGCTGCGACAGCACGACCTGCATGATGTCGCCGTTGGTGATGTATTCCTTGGCTTTCAGTACGGCGTCTTCGAAGCCCTGCTGCGTGAAGCCGGAAACAAAGTCCGACTCGTCGACTTTTCGGGGCGCTTTATGGTTTTCCGGCCTGGCTTTCAGCTCGCGCAGCTTGACGGCCAGATCGTTCAGGCGTGTGACGGCGCGCTCGTAAGCGTCGTGCTCCTCGGGATTGGCATGGGTCAGCAGCAGCAACTTGCCGGACAGGTTGTCGAACACGAGCATTTCTTCCGACACCATCAGCAGAATATCGGGATTGCCCAGCGGATCGCTTTTCGCCGGCCGGCGCAGACGCGGTTCGATGTAGCCGATGGTCTCGTAGCCGAAATAGCCGACCAGGCCGCCGCTGAAGCGCGGCAGATCGTCCAGGTCGGGCACTTTGTAGCGTGCCTTGAACTGCTCTATCCAGACCAGCGGGTTTTCGTGCGTCAGGGTTTCCAGCAGTTCGCCGTTGCTCTCCAGCGTGATGCGGTTGCCGGTGACTTTGACGATGGTTTTGCAGGGCATTCCGATGATCGAGTAACGACCCCACTGTTCGCCGCCGTGCACCGATTCGAATAAATAGGAATAAGGGCCATCGGCTAATTTCAGATAGGCACTCAAGGGTGTATCCAAGTCAGCCAGAACCTCCCGGCTAACGGGAATACGGTTATAACCCTGCCGCGTGTAGTGATTGAATTGTTCTGGAGTCATTTTTGGTCTGTTTAACTGCGCCCTGCGCATTCGCTATAAAATAAATCGACAAGCTCGACAAGGGTCCGGATCTGATAATCGGCATTCAGATCCTCGACGCTGTATTTTCCCGCATAGCCGTATGCCACTGCGGCGGTCCTGAAACCCGCCGACCGTCCCGCCCGCACGTCGTTGATCGAATCGCCGACCATAAGGGCCTTTGCCGGTTCAATGTCAAAATGTTCCGCCGTCTTCAACAGCGGCAGCGGGTCCGGTTTCATTCTTGCGTACGAATCGCCGCAAGCGATGAAATCAAAATAGCCGGCCATGCCGGTTTTCACCAGCAACGGCTGCGTGAAACGCTTAATTTTATTAGTAATGCAGGCCAGTTTGAAACCTTTTTCTTTCAATTGCTGCAAGCCTTCCATGACGCCCGGATAAATGACGCTGCGCTCATAAACATGGGCTTCGTAAAAATCGCCGAACAAGGCCAGCGCTTCGGCCAGGTTTTCGGGATCGGCCGCGGGCGCCATCTGTCCCGTCAGGGCTCTTTTGATCAGCATGACCACGCCGTTGCCGACCCATTGCTCGACGGCGGCCTGCGGGTGCTGACGCAGGCCCAGTTCCGCCAGCATTTGGTTGATCGCATCGGACAAATCGGGCGCGGAATTTATCAACGTGCCATCGAGATCCAGCGCTATCAATCGAATCGGTGTCATTGGCAATCTTTTTTGGCCTGTCCGGCCGGTCCGTTCAAGGTCATGTTCGGGAAACAATATATTAAAATGATTAATTATATCTTTTTTTTGCCGCCAACTCTTCGTTATACAATAGCCGGCCCCCAAAATCATACAGGAAAGCAATACCGATGAAACTGGTGACCTTCACGCACAATAATAAAACCCGGGTTGGCGCGGTCGTTGATGAGGCCGTCGTCGACAGCCGGGCCGACAGCACCCTGCCGGCAACCATGATTGAATTTCTGGCGTCAGGCGCGGCAGGCCTCGCGGCCATGCGGCAGCTGATAGCCGGTGGCAGTCATCGCATCCCATTGAGTGAAGTCAAGCTGCAGGCACCGGTGCCGCGGCCCGGAAAATACCTGGCGATCAGCCTGAACTATGCCGATCATATCGAGGAAACCGGCTTCGAGAAACCCGAATTCCCGACGTTTTTCACCAAGCAAAGCAGCTGCGTGATCGCCCATAACGACGCCATCTATCGGCCCAAGGTTTCCGATAAACTCGATTATGAAGGCGAACTGGCTCTGGTTATCGGCAAGCGCTGCCGTCATGTGCCCGTCGACAAGGCTAATCAGGTCATCGCGGGGTTCACCATCGCCAACGATGTCTCGGTGCGCGACTGGCAGATCCGTTCGCCGACCTGGACCCTGGGCAAGTCGTTCGACACGGCAGGTCCTTTGGGCCCCTGGATCGTCACCGCCGATGAAATTGGCGATCCGCACAATCTGAATCTTAAAACCTGGATCGACGACGAACTGCGGCAGGATTCCAATACCCGGCACATGATTTTCAACTGCTACGAAATGATCGCTTACCTGTCGCAGGCCATGACCCTGGAGCCCGGCGATGTCATTGCCACGGGCACGCCCAGCGGCGTCGGCGTGAAAATGAAGCCACGAGGCTATATGAAGCCGGGACAGACCGCTAGAATCGAAATCGAAGGGATCGGGACTTTAATCAATCCGGTGCTTGAAGAGCCCGATGAGCTGACCGTGTATTAAAACCCGGGCATTGGGTAGTCGATTGACTGCCCAATGCCTGACCTTAACCGATGCTTTTTCTGCTATTGAAAAAACCCAGTTTTCTGGCCCGCCTTTTTTCATTCGGCTTCGGCGGCAGAGGGAACAGCACGGTGACTTTAAGACCGCCAAATTGAGATTCGCCCAGGGAAAGCTCAGCACCGTGAATCAGGGCGATGCGCTGGGCAATGGAAAAGCCCAGGCCGCTGCCTTTTGCGCTGTTGGCCGTCTCGATGCAGCGGTGAAACCGTTTTAACGCGACTTCATACTGCTCAGGCGCAATCCCGGGGCCTGAATCCTCGACACACAACATTAAATGCTTTTCCTGCCCCGATACGCTGATCCTGATCAAGCCATTGGCCGGCGTATATTTAATGGCATTATCGATCAGATTCCTGACCAGGATATTGATCAACTGGGCATTGCCGATAATCGGCACGGCGTTGTCCTCGATAAATTCCATGTGGATGCGTTTTTTATGCGCTTCCGGCTCCAGACTGGCGACAATTTGCACGACCTCCTGGCCGAGGACGGTCGTTTCCTTGGACAGGAATTCCGTGCCGGATTCAATGCGTGAGAATATCAACAATTGCTGCACCATATCGGTCATGCGGTTGACGCCTTGCTCTATGCGTCCCAGCGCCTGACGGCGCGTCAGCTCATCATCGGTCTTCAAGGCCACCTGTGCCTGGGTCAGCAAGCCGGCCAGAGGCGTTCTTAATTCATGGGAGGCATCGGCCGTGAACCGACGCTCATGCTCAAAAGCACGTTCAAGCTGGATAAACAGATTGTTCAGTTCGTTAACCACCGGCACGATTTCTATGGGCAGTTTCTTAATCGATATGGGCTTTAAATAACTGGCTTCGCGTTTGGCCAGCTGCTGCGTCAGCTGGCCAAACGGCTTTAACGCCCGCCCGACAATCAGCCAGATGGCCAGACCTAAAAACGGCAAACCGATAAGGAACGGTTTGATCAAATGCCTGGAGATATCATCCATCAACTCCTTGCGGATATCGTCCCGCTGGCCGACATGGATGATGTATTCATTGTCTTCCTCGGAAATGCTATACACATGCCACAGGTGATTGTTAATCACGGTCTTGCTATAACCATTAAGCGAGATCGATAAAGGCAGGGGCGGCGCGCTTTCGGAACGCAGAATCAGCCCTTCCTGCTTGTAGATCAGCTGAAAAGCCAATTTCCGTTCATAGCGGTGATTGAACACTTTGGTCGGCTCGAACATTTCCGATTTATCCAGATCCCACAGTTCATACAGGGAACCGGCATACAACAGATGGCCGACAAATGAATTCAGGGCGCGCGCGGATTGCGCCAGATCCGCATCAAAAAGCTCCGCGACTTCATTGCGAATCTGCTTGTAGCCTTTGTAGGCGGCGATACCCCAAATCAATAACAATGCGGAAAGCAGCGTAAACAATAACAGTTTTCGAAGCGAATAAGTCATCAATCTTCATCAATGTCAATAATATAGCCGACACCTCTGACAGTACGGATAATCGATGGCCCGAGTTTTTTTCTCAGGTAATGAATATGCACCTCGACGGTATTGCTTTCTATATCGGAATCCCAGGAGTACAGGCTTTCCTCCAGCCTGGACCGGGACACGACCTTGCCTATATTGCCCATCAAAAAACTCAGTATCTCGAATTCCTTTTGCGACAGATCCACCTTTTCGTCATTAAAAGTGACCTGATGCGAGGCCGGATCCAGCACGATGCCCCGGTGTTCAATCTTGGGCGCCCCCCGGCCTTCATTACGCCGGGCCAGCGCTCTCAAGCGCGCGCAGACTTCGTTTAAATCAAACGGCTTGATCACGAAATCATCGGCCCCGCTGTCGAGGCCCAATATTCTGTCAGGAATCGTATCCTTTGCCGTCAGAACCAGCACCGGTGTCTCGTCTTTACGGCTTCTCAAAGCCCGCAAAATTTCCAGCCCATTCATATCCGGCAAATTCAGATCCAACACGATCAATTCATAGGTGTTGACTTTCAAAGCCTCATCGGCAAGCTTGCCGTTAGTCAGCCAATCGACGGCATAACCTTCCATTTTTAAACCGGCTGTCAGGCCATCGCCCAATATTTCATCATCTTCAACTAATAAAAGCCGCATATACTCTCAATTCTAGATATAGTTAATAATCTTCCGAAACCCCGTGCGGGAGAAAACCGCCAAGCTTATGATCGATACTACAACCCTGTATAAATCCGGTTATTTGACTCACAATCCCTGCAATTGCTCCAACGTGCAAAAAATTTAACTGTACGGTTAATCAAGGCGCGGTCGAGCATGAAAAAATAAGGCCGGGAAAAACACTAAAAGTTCCCTTGATGAGCCTTCCCGACACGGTGAAAACTAGCAGATGCGTGAAAATAGCCATTCTCTGCATTGCTTCGTAAAATCCGCATCATCCATCGCTCTCGTATTAATGTTAAACTGCCTGTTTTTCACGCTGAATTAACGATTACTTTGCCACCTCTGAGCTTATACATCCACATTCCCTGGTGTATTAAAAAATGCCCTTATTGCGATTTTAATTCACATGCGGTTAAAGCCGATACGCCCGAAGTCGAATATATCGATGCGCTGCTGGATGATCTGACCATCGATATACAGCAGTATGCCGTTAACCGTCCCATCGGCAGTATTTTTATCGGCGGCGGCACCCCGAGCCTTTTTTCACCGGAATCCTTCCATCGCTTGTTGACAGGCATCGGGCAACAAGTTGCGCTGGCCGATAACCTTGAAATCACCCTGGAAGCCAATCCCGGCACCTTCGAAATCAACAAATTCGCCGAATTCCGGTCGCTGGGCATCAACCGCCTGTCGATTGGCGTTCAAAGCTTCAACGACACGCTGCTACAAAAACTGGGACGGGTGCATTCGGGCAAGGAAGCCCTGCGGGCGGCGGAATGCGCCCATCAGGCCGGATTCGATAATTTTAATCTGGACTTGATGTTCGGCTTGCCGGACGCCGGCCCCGATAGCAGCAGAACCGATATTGAAACCGCAATAAACCAGAATCCCACGCATATTTCCTTTTACCAGTTAACGCTGGAACCGAATACTTATTTCCATAAATTTCCGCCCAAACTGCCTGACGATGACGCTATCTTTAGCGCGCAAAAAGTCTGCCAGGCACTATTGGCCGATCGCGGCTATCAACAATATGAAGTGTCAGCCTACAGCCGGCCGGGTTTTCAATGCCGGCACAATCTGAATTACTGGCGGTTTGGCGATTATCTGGGCATTGGCGCCGGCGCCCACGGCAAACTATCGTTGGCATTGCCGGACCGGATCATACGCACGTTCAAGCCGAAAAGTCCGGAGCAGTACCTGCGCGATACCCATAAAAACGGCGGCTCCGACCCGATTGCCAGAAGGTATTTGCCTTTGGAATTCATCATGAACCATCTGCGCCTTAAACAAGGTTTTACCGCGGCCGGCTATCAATCAACCACTGGCCTTGCCGTTGACACGCTTGAGCCTGCCCTATCGGCCTGCCTGAAGCAGCATTTGCTTATCTGTCGGGATGATCACTATTATTGTTCGGAACAAGGCTGGAATTTTCTGGATAGCGTTCTGGAAAAATTCTGCTCTGCGCCGACCTGACAATCCAGCGACACATGTCGTCCGGCAGGCGGATTAAGCGCATGCCGGGGCAGATTCAGTTTTCCAGTTGCCTACCGATTGAGGAAAGCACTTAAATTTGTTTTATAATCTATCAATAAAACCGCTCACTGTTCCCTGTGGAGAAACAGTTTATCGCCTGACTTATGCTTAACAACTATAACGGCTCAATATTATATCTTCCTTAACCGAGCTTGCTATAAACCGCAACCCCTTCATTCCATAAACATATGCTTGATTATCAAAAAGACTTTATTTCCTACGCGCTGGATTGCGGCGTTTTAAAATTCGGCGAATTTCAATTGAAATCAGGCCGTATCAGCCCCTATTTTTTCAATACCGGCTTGTTCAATACCGGCGCCCAACTGGGCAAACTGGGCCATTTTTACGCGCAGGCCTTGCTGCAGTCGGGCCTTAAACCGGACATTCTGTATGGCCCCGCCTATAAAGGCATCCCTTTGGTCAGCGCCACCTCTATCGCTTATGCCGCATTAACCGACAGCGATATTCCTTTCGCTTTCAACCGCAAGGAGGCAAAGGATCATGGCGAAGGCGGCACGCTGGTCGGGGCACCACTGCAAGGCCGGGTGCTCATTCTGGATGATGTGATTACCGCCGGCACTTCGGTCAGGGAATCCGTGGAAATTATCAGGCAGGCCCGGGCAATACCGGCAGGCGTATTGATCGCGCTGGACCGACAGGAAAAAGGGCAAAATGACATATCCGCCATCCAGGAAGTCAGCGAACAATTCAATATGCCCGTTATTTCAATCATAACGCTGGATAATATTATTGAATATTTAACCACCAATGCCGGCGAACAACTGGATGCGATAAAAGAATATCAGCGCCTTTATGGTATTTAACTCATAAACCTTTATGGTACTTAACGCATAAAACATTAGTTATAGAAAAAAGATATCGGAACCTAACAGTTCCCCGGATATCGACTACACTTATTCAGAACCTATTTTCAATCTGATGTTTTAATAACAAAAAGAATTACGTTAGTAACAAAAGGCTTGCCATGAGTAATCTGGAATTTAAAGAGCAAATGCACGAATATTCGCAATGGCGTGCAAAACTGATACAGGCTATCGAGATGTATCATCAATGGCGTAATCGCTATGGCATGAACGATGCCCATAGTACGGATACTATTTTAAATATCCTGACCGGTCTGGAATCGGACCGCATTACCCTGGCTTTTGTTGCCGAATTTTCACGCGGCAAAACCGAACTGATCAATTCGCTGTTTTTTGCCGAGACCGGACTCAGACTGCTGCCCTCTTCGCCGGGCCGCACCACTATGTCGCCAACCGAGATTTTTCATGATGAAAAAGGCGGCAGCTATATTCGTTTATTGAATATTGAAAGCCGGCTTGAAGATATTTCCCTGGCCGAGTTTAAACACAAACCCGATCGCTGGCACCATATCGAGCTGGACTGCAACTCGCCGACCCAAATGCAGGAAGCCTTTAAAGAACTGGTCGCCACTAAAATGGTGGACCGCGAACTGGCGGACAAACTCGGCTTATGGAACGAACGCGAAGCGGCGGAGCAAGGCATCATAAATCCGGAAAAAGTGGAAATTCCCTGCTGGCGCCATGCCTTGATCAGCTTTCCTCATCCCTTGCTGAAAGAGGGCTTGGCGATTCTTGACACGCCGGGTTTAAACGCCTTGGGAACAGAGCCGGAATTAACCCTGAGCATGCTGCCCGGCGCGCAGGCCATTGTCTTCGTGATCGCGGCCGATACCGGCGTCACAAAAAGCGACCTGGAAATGTGGCGCAGCCATGTCTGCAGTACGCGCGGCTCCAGTAAACAGGGGCTGGCCGTAGTCATGAACAAAATCGACGCCATGTGGGATGACCTGGCCGGAGAAAATGGCTATGAAGCCTCCATTCAATCGCAGATCAAAACCTCGGCGTCAGTTTTAAAAATTAACGAAGATGCCATTTTCCCGATTTCCGCCAAACAAGCCCTGTTGGCTAAGGTTAAAAATGATGAAGCCTTATTCGACAGAAGCCGTTTGAGTGTCCTGGAAGGCTTTCTTGCCAATGATATTTTGAGGCAGCGGCGTAATATCCTGATGGATACCATCATTCGCGACATGGGTTTTCTGATCAGTGAATCGTCTAATTTAACAAGTTCGTCATTGGCTAATGCCATCAGTCAACTTGAGGAATTCAAGAAAATTGACTTTCACAATCAGGATATGACGGGCAAGTTAATGGCCGAAACCCGGGACAGACAAAATGTTTATCTGGCCAATATCGAAAATTTCCAGGCCAGCCGCCGGGTTTTCAGCGTTCAGGCCAAGATGCTGGTTGATTCATTCGCCAAGGAAAAGATTGATGCGATCATTAAAAGGACCAAGCATGACATGTCCAAGAGCCTGACTACGTATGGCATGAAACAAAACATCCGCAAGCTGTTCGATGAGTTGCGCGATCTGCTGCAGGATTCTGTCGATATCACCAATGAAACGCGCCGTTTAGTGAAGGCCATTCATAAAAAATTCAAGGACGAATACGGCTTTAAAGAGATCGAGCCGCAGCTATTTTCTATCAAGCAGTATCAGTTTGAACTGGAACAGATTTTTGAAGAAGGCGAGGCATTCCGCACCAGCACCAAAACGACCATGACCGAGCAGAGCATTGTCATCAACAAGCTTTATAACACGCTCATTTCCAGGGCCAGAAATATTTTAAATCAAGCCCATACGGATGCAATGATCTGGAGCAACAGTGTTTTGACCCCCTTGATGCATCAGATTAAGGACCATAAAAAGCAGATTGAAAGCCGCCTGCAAATGCTCAGAAAAATTAACGAGTCAAAAGGCAATGTGGCTGAAAGTATTGCCAACCTTGAAGCAGAGTTGGCGCCGCTGAAACGGCAACGTGATGAACTGGCGACCATCATCAAAGCCATGCAACTCGATGCGCATACCTTGGCAAAAGCTGACCGCTGAAGGTTTGTGTTTTTAAACGGGCCGGTCCGCCGCCGCTTCCGGCGTCGACGGACCAAATCAAGCCGTCCCTTAAACCCGCCTGAAAATCAGGTCCCAGACGCCGTGCCCCAAGCGCAGGCCACGCTGCTCGAATTTGGTTAACGGGCGATAGTCGGGGCGCTCGCAATAATCCGCCCCATTGCCGGCATTGATTAACCGGCTCTCCGCCGTCAAGACTTCCAGCATATGCTCGGCATAGTTCTGCCAATCCGTTGCCGCATGAAAATAGCCGCCGGACTTTAGTTTCTTGACCAGCAAATTGACAAAGCTGGGCCTGACGATGCGTCTTTTGTGATGCTTCTTTTTCGGCCAGGGATCGGGAAAAAACAAGTGCACCCCGGCCAGACTGTGATCGGCTATCTTATTCTCCATGATCTCTATGGCATCATGGCAATAAATCCTGACATTGTTAATCCCTTGGTGAGCCAGCTGCAGCATCAAATGCCCGACACCGGGCCGATGCACTTCGATGCCGATATAATTAATCTCGGGATTGGCGGCAGCCATCTTGGCCAGACTCTCGCCATTACCAAAACCGATCTCGACACAAAGGGGCGCATCACGTCCGAAAACTTCGGCAAAGTCGTAATCAGTTTGCGGGTCCAGTCCGTAAATGGCCCAGTAATTATCCAGCGCGAGCTGTTGCCCAGGCGTGATGCGGCCTTGCCTGCGAATAAAGCTGCGGATGCGTTGCGGGAAGTTTTGTTCAGGAGCAATCATGTCAACATCAATGCGGGTACCGCCCGGGCCGGACTTTGCCGCTCCGGCGAATCAGAAAAACAAACCATCAATAGGTGATGAGGCGGAAGCAAACCGCTTCCTGGGCATGCGTCCGGCCAGGAAGGCTTCACGGCCGGCCTCGATGCCTTTCTTCATGGCCGAAGCCATCAGTACCGGATTTTTTGCCGCCGCGATAGCCGTATTCATCAAGACGCCGTCACAGCCCAACTCCATGGCAATCGCCGCGTCAGAGGCCGTACCGACGCCGGCATCGACCAGAATAGGCACATTGGCGTTTTCGACAATGGTCAAAATATTGTAAGGGTTGCGCACGCCCAGGCCAGAACCGATAGGTGCCGCCAGCGGCATGACCGCCACGCAGCCGATCTCTTCAAGCCGTTTGGCGGCAATCGGGTCGTCATTGGTATAAACCATGACATCAAAGCCGTCCTTAACCAATAATTCAGCAGCGATATAAGTCTCGGCCACATCAGGAAACAAGGTTTTCTGATCGGCCAGCACCTCCAGCTTAACCAGCTTGTGACCGCCCAGCAGTTCCCGACCCAGGCGACAGGTTCTTACCGCTTCTTCGGCCGTATAACAACCGGCCGTATTGGGCAGGATCGTGTATTTATCCGGGGAAATGACATCGAGCAAATTCGGCTCGCCCGGATTCTGACCGATATTGGTGCGGCGGATGGCGACGGTCACAATTTGCGCGCCGCTGGCTTCAATAGCCATTCTGGTTTCTTCAAGATCCTTATACTTGCCGGTGCCGACCAGCAACCTGGACTGATAAGCCTTGCCCGCGACAACGAAAGAATCTTCCTGACCACCGCCAATGGCATGGACGATTTCCAGGCGATCATCAGCCTGTAGCGCCTGTGTGCCGTATTGATCAAACGGCAAAATTTCTTTATTCAATTCAACGGCGATTCTTCTACCCGCTAGCCCCATGTCAGCAATCACATCGGCTACATGCGTGTTTTCGGCAATCTCACGGGATTCGCCATTTACATAAACGATCATGTGTTCAAACTCCGGCTTAATTCTCTATAGTTCTGCGTTCCTGTACCGCAACGGCAAGATCTTTCAGCAACTGCACCGTATCTTCCCAACCCAGACAGGCATCGGTGATACTTTGTCCGTAGGTTAATTTTTGTCCCTTAACCACATCCTGCCGACCCGCTTTAAGATGGCTTTCAATCATGACGCCCATGATCCTGCGATCGCCGTTCGCTATTTGCCCGGCCACATCCTCGCCTACAATCAATTGGCGCTGACATTGCCTTAAACTGTTGGCATGACTGAAATCGATCATGATATTCGGCCTGAGATTGGCTTTTTGCAATCCTTCCGCCACCTTCTCGACACTGACGGCGTCGTAATTAGGACTATCATTGCCGCCTCTGAGAATGATATGTACATCTTCATTGCCCGTGGTTGAAAAAATAGCCGAATGACCTGCCTTGGTCAGCGATAAAAAGTGATGCGGGCTCATGGCCGCGCCGATCGCATCAATGGCGATCTTGATCGTGCCGTCGGTCGCATTCTTGAATCCGACCGGACAGGACAGACCGGAAGCCAGCTCACGGTGTACCTGACTTTCCGTGGTTCGGGCGCCAATAGCGCCCCAGGCAATCAAGTCCGAAATATACTGTGGGGTAATCAAGTCCAGATATTCCGTGGCTGCCGGTATGCCCGTAGCATTCAAATCAAGCAATAATTGCCTGGCAACGCGCAGGCCCTTGTTGATGTTAAAACTGGAATCAAGATCCGGATCGTTAATCAGGCCTTTCCAGCCAACAGTTGTGCGAGGCTTCTCAAAATAAACCCGCATCACGATCGACAAATCATTTTTTAATTCATCTTTAATAGCTTTCAGATGTCTTGCATATTCCTTTGCGGCATCCGTGTCATGAATGGAGCATGGCCCTACCACGACCAACAATCTGTCATCCTGGCCGGTCAGTATCTTGTGAATCTCTTCCCTTGCCCGCAGAGTGGTATGTGCCGCCGCTTCGCTGATCGGCATTTCATCATGCACCTGAACAGGCGCGATGACTTCTTGAGTGGCACAAATTCTCAAGTCGTCAGTGTTGTATTTTGTTTGCATGGGAGCTGTAACCAGGGTTTTTTAACCGGATTAAATCTTGTAACTTTTTATTTTAACTGTTTTTATCATCATTTTCTTAGTTTTTGCTAGCCGCTGTATTGACACGCGTTATTTTCAACCTTTTTATCTTAATTTAACTTGTCTAAAAATCTCTGCGCTATAATGCAAAGCGCTCTTGGATATACATCCAAAATCCGAATTCCCTATCTCTGAATCTGATGAATAGACGACGTTTTTGCCGGTTTTATCCCTTTGATAAACCGCCCAATATCAGCCCAATTGAATTTGCATGGGCTAAAAATACAGACAACTTGATGCTGATTTAACCACTTGATTTGATGTAAAATATTTCCAAGGTCGCCATGTGGCCTTTATTTTAATACGATCATTTGGACTATCTATGCTTATTTCTTGCCGACCCCCTTCCTGCCTGGCCGCGGCTATGCTGGCGCTATGCGCGCTGGCCGCGCCCGGCCAGGCCGTCAGCGCAGCGGGCGCCGCGAGCACCGCACCCCAGGCCGAGGCGCCCGGCGCCCCGGACCACCCGTTGCTGGCCCAATACCGCGCCGTGTCCCGGCAAACGGCGGCCTTGACGATTTACAACCGGCATCTGCAGGACCTGCTCGCCTCGCAAGCGCAGGAAAAAACCTCGCTGGAACAACAACTGAAGGACATCGAGGTGACCAAGCAGGAGATTGTGCCGCTGATCCTGCACATGCTCGACAGTCTGGAGCAGTTCGTGCGCATGGACCTGCCTTTCCTG
>NZ_JQKS01000034.1:0-57688 GCF_000746145.1 Methylobacter sp. BBA5.1 | reverse complement strand
TGGATAGTGGCAAAAAAACAGGGCGAAGAGCGATATTTGGGGGGCGAACGCAGATACGATCAACGCTTTACATGGCGACCTTAAGCGCAACCCGTTTTAACAAGCCAATAAGACTATTTTATCAACGTCTGTTGGCCCAAGGTAAGCTAAAAAAAGTGGCCCTTGTTGCCTGTATGAGGAAATTGCTCACTATTCTCAATTCCATGGCAAAAACAGGCAGCGAGTGGAACCCTGATTTTGCCAATCAGGCTTGATTTTGAACACAGTTGCTGCATGGACAGGAAATGATCCCGGCATTTCTCTGCATTCACCCCATCCATGGGGCTCATGCATAAGAGGGACGGAAAGACAACTCAGTTGCGAGGCTTATAAAATTCACGTCCCTTAGCGTCTAACGCGAAAAAAATCCTTTAGCAGCGACCCGCACTCTTCCGCCAGTACGCCACCCTCCCAATCAACCCTATGATTCAAAAAGTCTGCATCGGCCAGACTCAAGGCATTGCAGACCGCCCCCCGCTTGGGATCGAATGCGCCAAAAACCAGACGCTTGATGCGTGCATAACTGATCGCCCCCATACACATCACGCAAGGCTCCAACGTTACGTATAACGTAGCATCACAAAGCCGATAATTTTCCAGCGCGATACCAGCCTTGCGCATGGCCACGATCTCGGCATGCCCCGTTGGATCATGAGTGGCGATCGGCATATTCCAGCCTTCGGCAATACACCGATCACCCTGAACGATGACAGCACCGATCGGCACTTCACCCTGTTGCTCGGCGCGCTGGGCCAGCCTGACGGCATAGCGCATCCACGCCTCATCCGCTGCCGCTATTCCCATTCAATGGTTGCGGGTGGCTTGCCGGATATGTCATAAGCCACACGCGAGATACCCGGCACTTCATTAATGATGCGGCGCGAAATCAGGTCGAGAAATTCATAAGGCAAATGCGCCCAGCGCGCCGTCATGAAATCAATCGTTTCAACGGCGCGCAAAGCAATGACGTAATCATAACGGCGGCCATCCCCCATAACGCCTACCGATTTGACCGGCAGGAATACGGCAAAGGCCTGACTGACTTTGTCATAGAGATCATGGCGGTACAGTTCTTCAATGAAAATTGCATCGGCCTGACGCAGCAAATCGGCATACTGTTTTTTAACTTCGCCTAAAATCCTGACGCCCAAACCGGGCCCCGGGAACGGATGACGGAATACCATTTCCGAAGGCAGCCCCAACTCCAGCCCCAGCTTTCTGACCTCATCCTTGAACAGTTCCCGCAATGGCTCAACCAGCTTCAAGGTCATATTCTCAGGCAATCCGCCGACATTGTGATGGGATTTTATCAAGTGCGCTTTACCGCTTTTCGATCCCGCCGACTCGATCACATCCGGATAAATCGTGCCTTGCGCCAACCATTTTGCATCGCTCAACTTCGCCGCTTCTTCATCGAAGATTTCAATGAACAAATTACCGATGATCTTGCGTTTCTGCTCAGGGTCACTAACACCGTTCAAGGCATCCAGATAGCGTTGCTCCGCATTGACCCGGATGACTTTAACGCCCATGTGCTCGGCAAATGTTGCCATGACCTGATCACCTTCATGCAAACGCAGCAATCCGGTATCGACAAAAACGCAGGTTAACTGATCGCCTATGGCTTTATGCAGCAACGCCGCCACGACAGAAGAATCAACGCCGCCGGACAATCCTAGAATGACTTGATCGCTACCGACCGTTGCACGCACGGACTGAATACCGTCTCCTATAATATTGCTGGCTGTCCATAGCGCCTCGCAACCGCAAATATCCAAGACAAAACGGGACAGAATGCGCCCCCCTTGCTTCGTGTGAGTGACTTCCGGATGGAACTGCAGACCGTAAAACGCCTTTTCTTCATTGGCAATACCGGCAATGGGTGCGCCGTCCGAACTGGCAATCAGAACGAATCCGTCCGGCAAGGCAACAACACGGTCGCCATGACTCATCCAGACATCCAGCAGCCCGTAGCCTTCTTCGGAAAGGTGATCTTCTATGCCGGCCAGCAACTTGGAATGACCTCGCGCCCTGATTTGCGCATAGCCGAATTCCCTGTGATCCGAAGACTCGACCCTGCCGCCCAACTGCTCAGTCATCGTCTGCAAACCATAACAAATTCCCAGTACCGGAATGCCCAGTTCAAACACGACTTGCGGCGCTCTTGGCGTATCGCCGCTGGTCACGGTTTCAGGGCCGCCTGATAAAATAATGCCATTCGGCCCGAACCGCTTAACATCTTCCGCACTGCATTCACAGGAATAAATTTCACAGTAAACGCCGATTTCGCGAATTCGCCGCGCGATTAACTGTGTATATTGCGACCCGAAATCTAAAATAAGGATTTTGTGCGAATGGATATTCGCGGACTGTTGCTGATTCACGCTAAAACTCGATGGTTATGTTCTTTTTAAAAAACAAGGGGCTCCTGAGAGCCCCACCAGTGTATTATTTATTTTGCCAATATTTAATCAAGGCGGTAATTGGGCGCTTCCTTGGTAATTGTCACGTCATGCACATGACTTTCCCGCATGCCGGCACTGGTCACACGCACAAACTGCGCCCTTTCATGCATGATGGCGATAGTTTGGCTACCCGTGTAGCCCATGCTGGCCCGCACGCCGCCCAATAGTTGGTGAATAACAGCAAGCATGCTGCCTTTATACGGCACCCGGCCTTCAATGCCTTCCGGCACCAGTTTTTCAACCAGTTCGGTTTCTTCCTGAAAATAGCGATCACTCGATCCTTGCTGTTGCGACATCGCCCCCAGAGAGCCCATGCCACGATAGGATTTATAAGATCGCCCCTGAAATAACTCAATCTCTCCCGGCGCTTCTTCGGTGCCAGCAAATAAGCCGCCCAGCATCACCGCATGCGCACCTGCCGCCAGCGCTTTAGCGACATCACCGGAGTAACGGATACCGCCATCGGCAATCAAAGGCACACCAGTGCCTTTCAAGGCATCGGCCACATTACTGACAGCTGTAATTTGCGGTACCCCGACACCGGCAATAATGCGGGTAGTACAAATAGAACCCGGCCCAATACCGACCTTGACACCATCGGCGCCGGCTTCAACCAAGGCGCGCGCCGCTTCCGCCGTGGCGATATTACCGCCGATCACCTGAACACCGGGATAATTTTGTTTGACCCAGCGAACCCTGTCCAAAACGCCTTGTGAATGACCATGCGCCGTATCGACAATAATGACATCGACGCCAGCCGCCACCAGCGCAGCCACTCGCTCTTCCGTACCATGCCCGGTACCGACCGCGGCACCGACTCGCAATCTCTCCTGTTCGTCTTTGCAGGCTTGCGGATAATCCTTGGCTTTCTGAATATCTTTTACCGTAATCATGCCGCGCAAATGAAACAAATCATTCACGACCAGCACTTTTTCAATGCGGTATTCATGCAGCAACGCAATGGCCTCTTTACGGTCGGCGTTTTCATTGACCGTGATCAAGCGTTCTTTAGGCGTCATGACTTTAGCGACAGGCTCATCAAAACGCGTTTCAAAGCGCAAATCACGGCTCGTTACAATACCGACCAATTCATCGCCATTGACTACCGGCACACCGGAAATATTTTTAGCCCGTGTTAACTTAATTACATCCCGAATACTGGTGTCAGGCGAAACGGTAATCGGATTTTTGATGACCCCGCTCTCGTACTTTTTAACGCTACTCACTTCCTGCGCTTGCTGCTCGGCCGTCATATTCTTATGAATGATGCCTATGCCGCCTTCCTGTGCGATGGCAATCGCAAGCCGCGCCTCTGTCACGGTATCCATAGCCGCTGCAACCAGAGGAATATTCAGCGCAATGCCGCGTGTCAATTGCGTTTTCATTTCTACATCTCGTGGCAGCACAGTCGAGTGCGCGGGCACTAATAAAACGTCATCAAACGTGAGCGCTTCCTGAATAATTTGCATAACCCACCCCTAAAAGCCTTAAATTAACACGCCACTATAGCACTAACTGACACTAATCGCCATATTTTAATTTAATTTCTTGACATATACCGGTAAAAGTGTAGGTTCGATCCGGGTTTATTTTTATTCACCGCGGTCAAGAAGCTCAGGGGGGCATCAACCCGCCTCGGCTTTCTGATTTATGTCGCGCAATCCCATGGTCTCTACTTCTCGCCGACATGGAATTCTTCTGCTTCAGCAATGATTTATTGCGCACCAACTCTATATATATCCGGTTCGCGGCATAAGTGTAAACAAAGACGGGAAACACCATGGAGATGAATAGAGCGGGCGGGCTCTCCATTCTGATACTATAAACATTCAATACCAAATTAACTTGGCCGCCATTAAAAAAATCAAAATCGAAAAGTAGCGCCTTAATTTCTGGGCTGGCAACTGATGAGCCAGCTTGGCGCCAAGTGGAGCCGTAAAAAAACTGCCCAGACTGATGCCCAAAAAAGCCGGCAAATAAACATAGCCCAAGCTCCATTCCGGCAACTGCGATTGATCCCAACCCAATACCGCATAACTGACTGTACCCGCCACCGCTATCGGCAAACCACAGGCACTTGAGATTGCAACCGCATTACGCATAGCGTACCGACAACGCACCAAATATGGCACGGTAAGCGTCCCTCCACCGATTCCCACTATGGCTGACATCAATCCAATCAGGCTTGCCACACTTAAATCCAGCGCCTTAGATTCCTTGACCGCTCCAGGCGCGGGCTTGATCTGAAAAGCCATTTGTACGCCGACATACAGTAAGAACAGAATAAAGATAAAGCGCAACATATCGGCATCCATATGATCGGCGACTATAGCGCCGAAGGCCGCCCCTATCATAATTCCGGGCACCAGCCTGAACACTTTTCCCCACACCACGGACCCTAGACGATGATGCGCCAGTACCGAAGCTGTTGAAGTCACGATGATCGTCGCCAATGAAGTTGCCACCGACATAATCATAATCAGATCAGCAGGGATACCCTGTGCCGTAAATAACAAAACCAGGACCGGCACAATAACCAGCCCGCCGCCGATACCGAAAAGCCCGGCCAATACCCCCGAGACCATGCCCAAAATCACGCTCAACAAAAAAAACATCATGTTCCTCTGTAAATAACCGCCGACCGCACTGTGACTATTGATTATGCTATTCTAAGTCCAACATTAATAGAGCGCTTGTGTAACTTAATGAAAACGTTTCTGGTAGGCGGTGCTGTACGCGATAAATTACTCAATTATCCTGTCAAGGAAAAGGATTGGGTCGTCATCGGCGAAACGCCTGATTCAATGATAAAGAAAGGGTTTCGTCCGGTAGGCAAGGATTTTCCGGTATTTCTGCATCCGCAAAGCGGTGAAGAATACGCACTGGCCAGAACCGAAAGAAAAACCGCGCCCGGTTATAAAGGCTTTGCCGTGCATGCTTCTCCCGACGTCAGTCTGGAACAGGACTTGATGCGTCGCGACCTGACTATCAATGCGATCGCCATGACACCACAAGGCGAAATCATCGACCCCTATGGCGGCAAAAATGATATTGAGAACAGGATATTCCGCCACGTCTCTCCAGCCTTCGCCGAAGACCCTGTCCGCATACTGCGCGTCGCCCGCTTTGCGGCTCGATACAGTCATCTCGGATTCACGCTGGCTGCGGAAACCCGAACACTAATGCAGCACATGGTAGCCGCTGGCGAAGTCGACCATCTCGTGCCTGAACGCGTATGGGCAGAATTATTCAAGGCTCTTAACGAAAAGTCGCCGTCCGCATTTTTTTATACGCTGAAAGACTGCTCCGCACTGGAAAAGATTTTTCCCGAAATCAACGACCTGTTCGGTGTTCCGCAGCCTGAGAAGTATCACCCTGAAATCGACACCGGCGTGCATGTGATGCTCTGCCTGGAACAGGCTGCGGCATTATCGTCGAGCCCTGAAGTCAGATTTGCGGCCTTAATGCATGACCTCGGCAAAGCCCTGTCGCCCAAGGAACATTGGCCACACCATTATGGTCATGAAAAAAACGGCTTACCGATTCTGGAACGGCTATGCTCCCGATTGCGCGTACCCAACGCTTTCAAATCATTGGCCATGCTGGTGATGCGCCATCACACGCACTGCCATCGGGCTTTTGAGTTACGCGCCTCGACCCTGACGGACATGCTGACGGCATTAGGCGCTTTTAAACCGTCCAATAATACGCTGGATCATTTTTTGCTTGCCTGCGCAGCCGATGCCAAGGGCAGAATCAATCATGAGAATAACCCTTACCCTCAGGCGGACTATATAAAAGGAGCCGCCAAGGCAGCGGCATCAGTGGACACTTCGGCAATTTTGAAGAGCGATCTCCAAGGCGCACAAATCGGCGAGGCCATCCGGCGTCTGAGGATTAAAGCGGTCGCCGAATTTATGGCGGTTGAATAATGAACTCAATCGAATTATAGTAAAAACTTTTTCGACTTAAGATAACCATGCCTTCCTTTGACATCGTTTCCGAATTTGATAAACACGAAGTTAGAAATGCCGTTGATCAGGCCAACAAAGAAATCGCTACCCGCTTTGACTTCAAAGGCACTGATTCAAGCTTCGAATTGAATGATGACAAACTGACCATGCTTTCTGAATCCACGTTTCAGTTACAGCAAATGTTCAGTATCGTCTGTTCCAGGCTGACCAGACGCAGCATCGACATTGCCTGCATGGACGTTGCCGATCCCAAACCCAGCGGCAAGGGCATGCGCCAGGAGATCACCCTAAAACAGGGGCTGGACACGGTATTAGCGAAGAAGATCGTTAAGCTGATCAAGGACAAAAAACTGAAGGTGCAGGCGGCCATCCAGGGCGATCAGGTCCGGGTAACCGGCAAGAAAAGGGATGACCTGCAGGACGTGATCAAGATGATCAAGGATGAGAAAATCGATATGCCGCTACAGTTCATCAACTTCAGGGATTAGGAACGTGAATTTTATAATTCCCGTTCCTTAATGAATGTGGGTTTGTTAATTCGCCGATAAAGAATAAATCCAATGATCGCCAAACTGAGCCAACCGGTCACTAAAGGCCCGATCACGCCGTCATAACTGCTGACCAGATAAAGATAGTCCGAGCTGAAATTGGTATTGAACACGCTCTTGCTCATCTTTATCTGCCAGACCCAGCAGGTATGACAACCAATACACAGACCCAGGCTGGCTTTGATCCGTGTTCTAAGGATACCCAAAAAAATACCCACCATGATCAGAGCCCAGAACGCTGGCAGAATCTCCGGATTCAACAGATTGGCGAACGCCTCGCCAAGCAGTTCAAAACCGCTCAATATGGTCAGTTCCTGGTACGGAATATTGGTGCTGGCATCTAGAAAATGTAGCACTGCATAATATGTCGCACTGACGATAATGGCAGCGGCGACAGACAGTTTGCGCTGCAGTCCCGTCAACAGTATGCCGCGAAACAAAGGCTCTTCAATCCAGGAAATAATCAGCGCCAGCAACAATGTCAGCGTCATTTTTTTTGCCAGCAGCGCGGCTGTCCATACTCGACTCTGATCGACCACATTGACATCGAGCACATAAAGCACAATGAAAACCGGCAATAAAGTAATAAAACCAAGACCGAAGCCCTGCAGCAATTGCTTAAAAAAAACAGCTTTTCCTGCAAAACCGATATCTTCTTTTTTTAATTTGAGGTAGGTCATGAGCGGAAAAATGCTCAGCACCAGAAAGAACTGTGTCGATTTGCTGATTATTTTTCTTAACGGAAACTGATCGCCAATACCCAGCATGATGAAATAACCAGCGAGGCAGGCTATAAAAATAGCTCCCAGCAAGACCAGCAGAGGCACGAGAGCGTAATAAACAGATTTGATCATTTGAAACTACCGAAATCGCCCCACAGCATCTGCACGGCTGACAATGCGGCCAAGGAAGCCGTTTCCGTTCGTAATATCCTGCCGCCTAACCGAACCGGGGTAAAGCCCGCCGCTTTTGCCTGCTCCCGTTCCTGGTCAGAAAATCCGCCTTCGGGACCGGACAGTAACGTGACTTTCATACCTTCCGGCTTTAGATCGGCTAAAGACGCTTCGGCATACGGGTCCAGAAAAACTTTCAAGCCATCCTGCCTATCAAGCCAATCCGATAACGGCTCGATCTCGGCCAGTACAGGCAATAGCGTCCTGCCGCTTTGCTCGGCCGCATGCTGGACTATTTTTCGCCAGTGTTGCAGGCGCTGCTGTTTTTTGTCGCCTTTAAATTGCACGACACAGCGCTCGGTCACCAGCGGTGTCATGGCATTAACGCCGAGCTCAACGGCCTTCTGTACCGACAGATCCATTCTGTCGCCGCGCGAAATGCCTAAACCGAGCGTTACCGTCAACAGCGACTCGGCATTGCGGTCCAGCCATTGCTGCACGTCGACCCGCACCTGTTTGCGGCTGACCTCGGCCAGCGTACACAGATAGTCGCCACCGCTGCCGTCAAACAAAATGATTTGCAAATCTTTCTTAAGCCGCAATACCGTTCTGACATAATGCGCACTGTCCTCATCGAGCAGGATTTGCCGGCCTTCAGCCAGACTGACTGGCACATATAACCGTGAAATACGCATGCTTAATCCTGCACAGCCTGTTGCATGCCGGCCCAGGCCACATCAGCAATCAACGACAGTTCGGCCTCAGTAACCACATACGGCGGCATAAAATAAATGACATTGCCCAGCGGCCTTAACAGGACACCTTTAGACAGCGCATACTGATAAATCCGCAAACCCCGACGCTCCTGCCAGGGATACGGTTCCCGCGTCTGCTTGTTTTTGACCAGCTCAATAGCCAATATCATGCCGGTCTGCCTGACTTCCGCCACATGCGGATGCTCGCTAAAGCGCGCCGCCACCCTGGCCATCGCCTCGGCCAGTTTTTTATTCTTCTCTATGATGTTTTGCTGCTGGAAAATTTCTATGGTTGCCAGGCCGGCCCTGCAGGCCAAGGCATTGCCCGTATAACTGTGCGAATGCAGAAAGGCGGTCAATTTTTGATAATCATCATAAAAAGCCTGATAGACCTGATTGGTCGTCAACACGGCCGATAAAGGCAGATAGCCACCGGTCAAGCCCTTGGACAAACAGATAAAATCAGGCGTGATTGCGGCCTGTTCACAGGCGAACAGCGAACCCGTCCGGCCAAAGCCGACCGCTATTTCATCGGCAATCAAATGTACATTATATTTATCGCAGGCCTCGCGCAGCAGTTTCAGATAGACGGCATCGTACATACGCATATTGCCGGCACACTGCACCAAAGGCTCGACAATGACGGCACAGGCGGTATCGGCATGCTGTTCCAGCGCCGCTTCCATAACGGCAAACCGGCGTGTGCAATAATCAACCCAGGACTCCCCCATTTCCCGATAATAGCAATCAGGCCCCGGCACTGTAACGACGTCCATCAGCAACGGCCCGTACGTGTCCTTATAGAGGGCCACATTGCCGACCGCCAAAGCGCCCAGGGTTTCGCCGTGATAGCTGTTTTCCAGCGTGATGAATTTCGTTTTTTGAGTCTGACCGATGTTGCGCCAATAGTGGAAGCTCATTTTAAGCGCGACCTCTATGGCTGAGGAGCCGTTGTCGGCATAGAAACAGCGGCTGAGCCCCTGTGGCGTGATTTCGACCAGTTTCTCCGCCAGGCTGACGGCTGCTTCATGCGTGAAGCCAGCAAGGATCACATGTTCCAGCGTATCAAGCTGCTCTTTTATCGCGGCATTGATGACAGGGTTGGCATGCCCGAATAAATTGACCCACCAGGAACTGATCGCATCCAGATACCGGTTGCCGTCAAAATCCTCCAGCCAGACGCCGCTGCCTTTCTTTATCGGGACAACCGGAAACGCTTCATGATCCTTCATTTGTGTGCACGGATGCCACAAAACCGATAAATCACGATCGGAAAATGCCCGGTTAGTCATAGAACTGCACACGTAAAGGCTTTATTTGGCCTGAGGTCCGATATGCAAATTGTCGCAAATGGCCAATGTCGGCGTCGACTGGTTCATGGTATAAAAATGCAATCCCGGCGCGCCGCTATCAAGCAAGCGCTGGCAAAGCCCTGTCACCACGTCAATGCCGAAAGCCTGTATGGCCTTGCGATCATCGCCAAAACATTCCAGCCGCTTTCTCATCCAGCGAGGAATGTCGGCGCCGCACATTTCTGAAAACCTGAACAGTTGCGAATAATTGGTAATCGGCATGATGCCGGGTACGATAGGAATATCGATACCGTTTTTCTCGCACCGGTCAATGAAATAAAAATACGCTTCGGCATTATAAAAATACTGCGTAATAGCCGCGTTCGCGCCGGCCTCGACCTTACGCTTGAAATTGTTGAAATCCTGATCGCTGTTCACAGCCTGCGGATGCACTTCCGGATAGGCGGCGACATGAATCTGAAAGTGATCGCCGGTTTCCTGGCGGATAAATTCCACTAATTCATTGGCATACCGGAATTCACCGACCGACATCATGCCGGAAGGCAGATCGCCTCTTAACGCTACGATTTTCGATACGCCATGAGCCTGATATTTTCTCAGAATCTCGCGGATATTGTCTTTAGTCGATGCCACACAGGATAAGTGCGGCGCCGCGGCAATCCCTTTGGCCTGAATTTCTATGACTGATTCGAAGGTTTTTTCGCGCGTCGAGCCACCGGCGCCGAAGGTGACCGAAAAGAAGTCTGGATTGAGTTTGGCCAGTTTGCTATGCACCACTTGTAGATTGGCGGCGCCTTCTTCCGATTTTGGCGGGTAGAACTCGAAACTGAACAGTTGCGGATATTTTTTCTGTGATTGCATTTTTATTGGCATGAGGGAAATGTAAAAACCTGCTTCGGATGTTTCGGCACTCGCGATAGCCGAACGGGTTTATCAAGGCTGACAAACCCGTTCATTCAATCAGTAACGGTAATGATCGGCTTTATAAGGGCCATCAACCGGAACGCTGATATATCGAGCCTGCTCATCGGTCAAACGGGTCAGTTTAACACCCAGTTGTTTCAGGTGCGCTGCCGCCACTTTCTCATCGAGCTTCTTGGGCAAAATATAGACCTTATTCTCATACTGGTCTGAATTTTTCCACAGTTCGATTTGTGCCAGCACCTGATTACAGAAAGAATTGGACATAACAAAGCTCGGATGGCCCGTTCCACAGCCCAGGTTCACCAGTCGCCCTTCCGCCAGCACAATCAGGCGTTTTCCGTCAGGGAAAATGACATGATCAACCTGTGGTTTAATGTTTTCCCACGTATACTGGCGTAACGATGCAATGTCAATCTCGGAGTCGAAATGGCCGATATTGCATACGATAGCCTGATTCTTCATCGCGGCCATGTGACTATGGGTAATCACATTGACGTTACCGGTTGCGGTCACAAAAATGCTGGCAACAGGCGCCGCCTCTTCCATAGTGACGACGCGGTAGCCTTCCATTGCGGCCTGCAAGGCACAAATCGGATCAATTTCAGTCACCCAGACCGTCGCGCCCAAGCCGCGCAGCGATTGCGCGCAACCTTTGCCGACATCACCGTAACCGCAAACTACGGCAATCTTGCCAGCCACCATGACATCGGTAGCGCGCTTAATGCCATCGACCAATGATTCACGGCAACCGTACAGGTTGTCGAATTTTGATTTAGTCACTGAGTCATTGACATTGAATGCCGGCACTCTTAACGTACCCTTGGCCACCATTTCATAAAGCCGCAATACACCGGTTGTCGTCTCTTCCGAAATGCCTTTAACACCCGACATTAATTCCGGATATTTCTCATGCATCATGAGGGTCAAATCGCCGCCATCATCCAAAATCATATTCGGACGCCAGCCGTCAGGGCCTTCGATAGTCTGGGCAATACACCATTCAGCCTCGGCTTCCGTTTCCCCTTTCCAGGCGAAAACAGGGATGCCCGACACAGCCATTGCCGCTGCCGCGTGATCCTGGGTGGAAAAAATATTGCATGAAGACCAGCGCACCTCCGCGCCTAATGTCGTCAAGGTTTCGATCAATACCGCCGTTTGAATGGTCATATGCAGACAACCGGCAATACGCGCGCCTTTTAGCGGTTGCTCCAGACCATATTCCTCCCGTAATGCCATCAATCCCGGCATTTCCGTTTCAGCGATGCTAATCTCTTTACGCCCCCATTCTGCCAAAGCGATATCGGCAACCTTATAATCCGGTGAACTCATTGTTTTCTACCTATATTTAAAGAGTTAAAGGCCGGACGCTGCTTTCAATGCGTCCACTTTATCGGTTTTTTCCCAGGTAAAATTATCTTCCGTGCGCCCGAAATGCCCATAAGTTGCGGTCTGTTGATAAATAGGCCGCATCAAATCAAGTTGTGCAATCAAACCTTTAGGTCTCAGATCGAAATTATCGCGGATAATCTGCACCAGCCTGTCTTCGCTGATTTTACCGGTACCGAATGTTTCAACACTGATAGAGGTCGGCTCGGCAACGCCAATCGCATAAGACACCTGAATTTCACAACGCTCGGCCAATTCAGCCGCGACGATGTTTTTTGCCACATACCGGCACATATAAGCCGCGGAACGGTCAACTTTCGAAGGATCCTTGCCCGAGAACGCACCTCCGCCGTGTCTTGCCATGCCGCCATAGGTATCGACAATAATTTTGCGTCCTGTCAGTCCGCAATCACCAACGGGGCCGCCGATGATGAACTGCCCGGTTGGATTGATAAAATATTTTGTGCCTTTATGCAGCCATTCGTTGGGCAAGGTAGGCAGGATGATTTCATCCATCACGGCCTCATGCAGCTGCTTGGCGCCGATTTCCGGCGAATGCTGAGTCGACAGTACAACCGCCTCTATCGCAACCGGCTTATTATTCTCATAACGAAATGTAACCTGGCTTTTTGCATCAGGACGCAGCCAAGGCAAGGTTTTATTTTTACGGATTTCGGCCTGACGCTTGACCAGCAGATGCGCATAGGTGATCGGCGCCGGCATCAGCACATCGGTTTCATTGCTGGCATAACCGAACATCAAGCCCTGATCGCCCGCACCCTGCTCATGATCTTCGGCCTCATCAACGCCCATCGCGATATCGGGCGATTGTTTGCCGATCGCATTCAGTACCGCGCAACTTTGACCGTCAAAGCCGATATCGCCGTGATCATAGCCGATTTCACAAACCACTTTACGCACCAACTCTTCAGTATCGACCCAGGCATTCGTGGTAATTTCACCGGCCAGAATGACCATGCCGGTTTTTACCAATGTTTCACAAGCGACCCGCGATTTAGGATCCTGTGCTAATAATGCATCCAATACCGCATCCGAAATTTGATCCGCAACCTTATCCGGATGACCTTCTGAAACTGATTCTGATGTAAAAATGAAGTTATTGCTCACGATTGCCGCCTTCTAAAAATATAATACCCAGATATACAAAAGGCTGCCGAAGCAGCCTTTTTTATTTGTGGTGGGCCCTGTAGGACTTGAACCTACGACCTGCCGATTATGAGTCGGACGCTCTAACCAACTGAGCTAAGGGCCCTCTAACTGTTACCTATTCGCCATCCAGAAAACATCTTAATTGCTCTGATCTTGACGGATGCCTGAGCTTTCTCAATGCTTTGGCTTCAATTTGACGAATTCTTTCACGCGTCACATCAAACTGCTTACCGACTTCTTCCAGCGTATGATCGGTATTCATATTAATACCAAACCGCATGCGCAGAACCTTGGCTTCTCTTGCGGTCAATCCCGCCAGCACATTTTGTGTCGATTCACGCAAGCCCGCAATCGTAGCTGACTCAACCGGGGACAATACTTTAGCATCTTCTATGAAATCCCCCAAATGAGAATCTTCATCATCCCCTATCGGCGTTTCCATGGAAATAGGCTCTTTCGCTATTTTCAATACCTTACGAACTTTGTCTTCGGGCATTTCCATGCGTTCAGCCAACTCTTCCGGCGTCGCTTCGCGCCCCATTTCCTGCAGAATCTGTCTGGAAATACGATTTAATTTGTTGATCGTTTCGATCATGTGCACCGGAATACGGATCGTTCTGGCCTGGTCCGCAATGGAACGGGTAATTGCCTGCCTGATCCACCAGGTTGCATACGTTGAAAACTTGTAACCGCGACGGTATTCAAATTTATCAACCGCTTTCATTAAGCCGATATTCCCTTCCTGAATCAGATCCAGGAACTGCAAACCGCGATTAGTATATTTTTTAGCAATCGAAATAACCAGCCTTAAATTCGCTTCGATCATTTCTTTTTTCGCGCGTCTGGCTTTGGCCTCGCCGATAGACATGCGTCGGTTAATATCCTTCAGTCCATTAATGGTCAGCCCGTATTCGGACTCAATATCCGATAATACCTTTTGTGCCTTCCTTAAATCCTTTTCATGTTCTTTCAGAGCCGCCGCATACTTGTTATCGTCGCTCAATAACCGGTCAAACCACTCCGGATTCACTTCACTCTCGGTAAATAAGGAGATGAATTCCTTGCGCGGCATCTTTGCATGCCTGACACAAATCTCCATAATCACCTTTTCCTGTTCGCGGACAGTTGCAACGCCGCCAGGAATAATCGCCGTCAATTTTTTCAAATATTGCGGCGTCCACTTGAATTCCATGAATAAATCAGCCAAAGCCTCAAAGGCCTTTTCTGTTTTATCGCTTGAATAGCCATATTTTTTGATTGCCGCCGAAGCTGTTTTCAGTTGTTTCCGAAGCTCTTCTACTTTTTCCCTGACTTCTTCATAATCAAGCCCTTTCGCTTCGTCTTCAACCGCCGTTTCATCATCATCATTTGCGGATGCCGTACTGACTAAAGGTTCAGGTTCGCTTAAGTCAACAAAACCCGAGATCAAATCAGCCAACCTGACCCCGCCTTCTTCACCGGAAATGGCATCGAATGACTGCAAAAAATGCTCAACAACGACGCAGGACCTGGCAATAGCCTTGACGACCTGCTGCTGCCCATCCTCAATCCGCTTGGCGATTTTCAATTCATCGTCACGCGTCAATAGTTCAACCGAACCCATCTCGCGCATATACATGCGCACTGGATCCGTTGTTCTGCCAAACTCACTGTCGACAGACGCTAAAGCCGCGACTTCCTCCGCATCCTCATCGTCGGTAGTAACCGCCGCGGAATCGGTAATCAGGGAATCCTCATCCGGCGCAACTTCGTAAACCTGAATCCCCATATCATTGATCATGCCGATGATATCTTCAATCTGTTCCGGATCAACAATATCGCTAGGCAGGTGATCATTAACCTCGGCATACGTCAGATATCCCTGCGTTTTGCCTTTGGCTATCAATTGTTTAAGTTGGGATTGCTGCTGTTCTTGATTCATATTTACTCACTGAATGCTCGGTTCAGCACGACTTCGCTGAACCGGAAATTGTACTATAAACTTTGCTGTTTTGCAGCAAATTCATCAAATTATTTATTTGCCAACATTTTCCGCAACATCTCTTTTTCCTGCGAATCCAATCCCTTAGTTTTCTCTTTAGCCAGCAACCTTTCCAGGCCTGCCGACCGGGCCTGATCAAGCAATCGATCCAACGCATCACAAAACTCCGCCTCCACCCCTTCATCAGGAACCAGCAGATCCAAAAAGGCCAATGCCTTGACCGGCTTTTCTTCGGCAGCGCCTCGATAAGACTCCACCAAAACAGCGGTATTCGCCGGTTTTTTATCAAGAATCACGCTCAGTACATTCTTAAATAAATCAATCCCGGGAAACTCCAGTCCGCGCCAATCGATCTCCCTCTGCTCAATTACTTCAGCCAATCCCGGATTCTGAATCAGTAAAGCGATTGCCATACGAGCCGAGGACAGCCGACCGCGATCCTGACGCTTATTACCTTCCCGCTTCGGTCTAAGTGTAGTCGCATTCGTCAAAACATCCAGCGTCGCCAAGCCCGACAACTGCTTAAGCCGCGCGAACATCATTTCCCGAAACACCCCCTCCGGCAGCTTCTCCAGATACGGTTTAGCCTTGCCGACCAATTGTGCCCGCCCCTCCATTTCGGATAAATTCAACTCTTCGGTTAAATGCCCGAAAAAATAATCCGATAAAGTCGCGGACGACTGTACACGCTCTGAAAACTTATCAACCCCTTCCATACGGACCAGCGAATCCGGATCCTGGTTCTGCGGCAACAACATAATGCGTATCAACCGCCCATCCCTTAAACTGGCAAAAGCCGGCTCCATAGCCCGCCAGGCCGCCTGCCGCCCCGCCTTATCGCCATCGAAACAAAATATCAGCTCCGAAGAGAATCGAAACAGCAAATCAAGATGCGCTTGCGATGTCGCCGTCCCCAGCGCGGCCACGGCATAATTAATCCCGAACTGAGCCAAGGCGATTACATCCATATAACCCTCGACAATCAAAATCTTCTGTGGTTTCGGATTCTTTTGCAGAAGTTCATACAGACCGTAAACCTCCCTGCCTTTATGAAATAGGGATGTTTCAGGAGAATTCAAGTACTTGGGCAAAGAATCATCAAGCACCCGCCCACCAAATCCGATAATACGGGCACGCCTGTCCCGGATGGGAAACATAACCCGACCGCGAAATCGATCATAAACCTTCCCGGCTTCATTACTGACCGACAGCCCCGCTTCCAACAGCAATTCCTGACTAAATCGACCACCCAGGGCCTGCCATTCATCAGGCGCATAACCGAGCATAAAATCATGGGCGACCTGACCGCTAACCCCTCTTGCCCTCAAATAATCAACCGCCTTTTTTCCGTCGGCATTAACCCGCAACTGATCGACATAAAAAGCAGCCACCTGCTCCATAAGCTGATACAGCCCGCTCAAATCATCTTTCTTTTGCCCGGACGGATAAACGACAGACTCCCGAGGCACATCGACACCGGCAAAGGTTGCCAAGTCCTCAACTGCTTCGACAAAATTAAGATGATTAAAATCCATCAAAAAACTGATGGCATTTCCGCTGGCTCCGCAACCGAAGCAATAAAAGAATTGCTTATTTTGGTTTACGGAAAAACTGGGGGTTTTTTCAGTGTGAAAGGGACAGCGGGCGACATAATTGCTACCCGTTTTTTTTAGAGGAACGTGCGAATCGATTAAATCGACAATATCAACCCGCACTAGAAGTTCATCAATAAACTCGCGAGGAATTCTACCGGACATAATTTACCCGGACAAAATTGCCACAAGAAAACTATCCTGCCAAGACAGCTTTGATTTTTGCGCCGACGATCGCCATGTCAGCACGACCTTGCATTTTTGCCTTAAGTAAACCCATGACCTTGCCCATGTCTTTAATTGATGCCGCGCCAGATTCAGCCACCGCATCTTTAATCATGGCGTCAATTTCGGCCTCGCTAAGGGGCTGAGGCAGAAAATCCTGAATCACCAAAATTTCAGCCTCTTCAATCTCGACCAGATCATTTCGACCCGCATCAGCATACTGCCGGATAGATTCACGGCGCTGCTTCAACATCTTATCGAGAACCTGGATAACACGATCATTATCCAGCTCAATCCGCTCATCGACCTCAACCTGCTTGATTGCGGCCAGTATCAAACGAATCACTGCCAATCTAGCTTTGTTGCCGCCTTTCATGGAGGCTTTCATATCATCCTTGATACGATCTAATATCAAATCCATCTCATCAACCCTGCTTTACAACTGAGGACGTCCGCGACGCAGGTTTTTCAACGCATACCGTTCACGCGCCAGTTTTTTCAGGTGACGCTTAACGGCAGCAGCGCCTTTACGTTTACGCTCCGCGGTTGGTTTTTCATAAAACTCGCGACGACGCACTTCTGACAAGACGCCCGCTTTTTCACAAGCACGCTTGAAGCGACGAATCGCGATATCGAAAGGTTCGTTTTCTTTAACTTTAACTGACGGCATATAATAATCCAAATATGATAGTATCTAAAAATTGAAGGCCTTACGACCCACCAAATAAACAGAACCCTAAATTATACCTTTACTTTAAATTATTTTCAAAAACTCAATGTACGTTTTAGGCATAGAAACATCATGCGACGAGACCGGCGTCGCCATTTATCACGCCGAACACGGGCTGCGCACTGATTTATTGTACAGCCAGATCGAGATGCACAGCGAGTATGGCGGCGTCGTCCCGGAACTGGCTTCGCGCGATCACATACGCAAATTAGTCCCGCTCATCAAGCAAGCCCTGCAAGAAAGCGGATTAACCCGCAAGGATATCAATGGCATCGCCTACACCGCGGGCCCGGGACTTATGGGCGCCCTGCTGGTCGGTGCCGCGACAGCCCGTAGCCTGGCCTGGTCGTGGCGGATTCCCGCCATTGCCGTTCATCACATGGAAGGACACCTGCTCGCCCCGATGCTGGAAGAAAAGCCGCCGGCATTTCCTTTTGTAGCCTTATTGATTTCCGGCGGGCACACACTGCTGGTGCAAGTCGAGGGCATCGGCCATTACCGATTACTGGGCGAATCACTCGACGACGCGGCCGGCGAGGCGTTTGATAAAACAGCAAAGATGCTGGGCCTCGGCTACCCGGGCGGCCCCAAACTGTCCAAACTTGCCGAACGCGGCCGTCCCATCCTTCATTTTCCGCGCCCGATGACCGACAGACCGGGATTGGACTTCAGTTTCAGCGGCCTGAAGACCTACACCATGAATGCATTCAATGCTTCGTCACAAACCGACCAGGCCAAAGCCGATATCGCCATGGCCTTTCAATCTGCCGTTGCCGACACACTCAGCATCAAATGCAAGCGCGCATTGCAGCAAACCGGTCTGAAAAGACTGGTCGTCGCTGGCGGCGTCAGCGCCAACAAGCACATCCGAGCCAGCCTGACCGAAATGACCGCCCGCGAAAATGCGGAGATCTATTTCCCCAGGCCGGCATTCTGCACCGACAATGGCGCCATGATCGCTTACGCCGGCTGTCAGCGCCTAATGGCCGGCCAGCAGCAGGCGCTTGAAATTTTTGCCCGCCCTCGCTGGCCAATCAGCGAGTTATCAGGTCTTTAATTTGCCTTCTTCACCAGATAACAAGCGTTGAATATTGCTTTCATGCCGCCATAACAAAAACACCGTCATGACCGCCGAAGCGATGACTATCTTTACATCCCCGACAATAAACCAGGCAAAAACCGGGGACAAAATCGAGGCTATCAAGGCCGATAAAGAAGATATTTTGCCCAACTTGTAAATCAGAATCCATGTACCCATGAATGAGAAACCCAGCGCCCAGGAAAATCCCAGCAATACACCGACGGATGTGGCAACTCCCTTACCGCCTTTAAACCCGAAAAAAGCCGGATAAAGGTGTCCCAAAAACGCGGCCAGCCCGACAACTGCCAGCAATTCCGCAGGCAATTCAAATGATTTCGCTATATATACCGGGATCAAGCCCTTTAGTAAATCACCTAGCAATGTAATACCCGCCGCTTTTTTTCCACCGATGCGCATGACGTTAGTGGCGCCCGGATTGCCCGAACCTTGTTCACGGGGGTCCGGTAACCCCATCAAGCGACAAATAATAATTGCACTGGAAATCGAACCTATCAAATAGGCAGCCGGAATAAACAACCATTCAAACATTCTATACCTTTCATCATTCAGAACTTGTAAGCCAGGGCTAATTCCCCGATACTTAGCCAATTTTAAAGCGCACATCATAACCGGAAATCATCATGGACATCATATTTTTAGGCGGCCTCGAAATTCAGACTATCATTGGCATTTATGATTGGGAAAGAGAAATCAAACAAACCGTGGTTCTTGACATTGAAATGGCTTATGACATTAAAAAAGCCGCCGAAACCGATGACATCCAATACACGCTTGATTACAAAACAGTTTCCAAACGCATTATTTCTTTCGTTGAAGAAAGCCGGTTTTTTTTGGTCGAAAAACTGATTGAAGAAATTGCCGTCATCATTCGCAACGAATTCAATGTGCCCTGGGTGAAAATCACGCTGAACAAGAAAGGCGCCATCAGCGGTGCCAGTGATGTAGGCATCATAATCGAACGAGGAGAGAAATAAACCATGCCGCGCGGCTATATCAGTATCGGCAGTAACATAGACAGGGATAAAAACATTCCTGCCAGCCTACGGGTGCTTGAACAATGCTTTGGCGAACTGACCGTCTCGAGCATTTATGAAACCGAGCCAGTCGGATTTTCAGGCGACCCTTTCTACAATCTGGTCGTGGGTTTTGATTCTGACCTGGATGCGAAAGAGGTTGCCCGGCAGCTCAGACAAATCGAACTAGACCATGGACGCGCCCGAAACTGCCAAAAATTTACCGCCCGGACCCTGGACCTGGACCTGATCCTCTACGGCGATCTCGTTTGCTGCGATGAACAGCTACAGATACCGCGCGATGAAATTGAGCGCTATGCCTTTGTCCTTGAGCCCCTAGCGGAAATTGCACCGACCCTGAAGCACCCCGTCAGCCATATAAGCTATGCCGAACTATGGGATAAATTTGACAAAACAAACCTCAAGCAAAAACGCGTCACGCCGTCCTGGACGCTAGCAAAATAAGGTTCGCCCCCCGTCCACGGTAAGGATTTGTCCGGTCATATAATCGGCATCCTTAATCAAAAACAGCACTGCCTTGGCAATATCGAGCGCTTCGCCATGACGCTTTAAAGCCACGCGCTGCACAATCTCGGCTTTGGCCTGTTCGGACAACCCGTGCTCGGGCCATAATATGGCACCTGGAGACACCGCGTTCACTCTGACGTCCGGACCCAACTCCTTAGCCAAAACACGGGTCATGGCGGCCAGCCCGGCCTTGGCAATGCTATAGACGGGATAGCCTTTCAGGCCGCGTTCTGCGTGAATGTCGACAATATTGACAATGCAGCCGTTATGATCGGCTAACGTGTCGGACAATAGTTTTGCCAGAAAAAAAGGCGCTTTTAAATTACTGCCCAACAACTCATCCCACTGTTGCTCGGTGACTTCACCGACTGCGGCAGGATAAAACGCTGACGCATTATTGACCAATACATCGATGCCCCCCCAGGCCTGAGCCGCCTCTCTGGCAACCCTTTCCAATGCCTGCATGTTCAACAAGTCGGCCTGAATCATTGTTACCGAACCAGGGCGTTTTTGGTTTAGCTCATTGCAAAGCTGCAGCGCAGCTTCTTGCGATGATCTATAATGTAAAACAATATTATTGCCTTCGCTGTGCAGCAGCCTGGCACTGGCGGCACCTATGCGTTTAGCCGCACCGGTAATCAAAATATTTTTTTGCATCTTCACTATCCATTCTGCTTTATGAGAAAACAGTTATTATCTTTAATCTTCCTCGCGCTTACAGCCTGCAGCGAGCCATCCAGAACCCTGACCAAGTTGCCCGATGACGCCGTCATCCTGGCTTTTGGGGATAGCCTGACCTACGGCACAGGCGCATCCAGGCTCAGCGACTATCCCAATATTCTTGCCGAACTGACCTCGCTTGAAGTGATCAATGAAGGCATACCGGGGGAAATTAGCGAAGAGGGACTGGAGAGACTGCCCGCCCTGCTTGATGAATACCAGCCGAAGCTGCTGATCCTGATACATGGCGGCAATGACTTGTTACGAAAAATTCCGTCCGAACAAATCGCCGCCAATCTGAATAAAATGATTGAAGAGGCTGCCAGCCGCCATGTAGAAGTCGTTATGCTAGGCGTCCCGCAGCCTAACCTTCTAACATTGACCAGTGCGGACTTATACCAGCGTATTGCAGAAGACCGGAATATCCCTGTCGACCTCAATACCCTGCCCGATATTCTGGGCGATAATAGCCTGAAATCCGATATGGTTCATCCCAATGACGCAGGCTATCAGCTTATGGCCGGCAATATCTTTAAATTATTGCAGGAAACCGGAGCGCTATAAAATCGTCCAAGCGGATTCTTACTCGTCTTCCTGCTTTTCGATCGCATCCAGCCTTGCTTCCATTTCCGCATCATCCAGGTGCTCGTAAGCCGCCTCATCCAGTTTGGGCACGAATAAGCGTGAAAACAGCAGACCCAGCTCAAACAACATCCACATCGGCACGGCCAGCAAGGTTTGCGAAATCGCATCAGGGGGCGTTAACAGCATGCCGATGATAAATGCACCAACAACGACATAAGGTCGTTTTTCAGCCAGACTTTTCGGTGTGGTCAGTCCGGTCCAGACCATGACGATAGTAAATATCGGCACTTCAAAACAAACACCGAACGCAAAGAAAATGGTTAAAACGAAATCCAGATACTTGGTAATGTCAGTCATAACCGCGACGCCGGCTGGCGCTGCCGCAGTCAGGAATTGAAACATTAAAGGGAAAACGACGAAATAGGCAAAGGCTACGCCCAGGTAAAACAGAAACGTGCTGGCAATCAGCAACGGCAAAATCATGCGCCGTTCGCGCTTATATAACCCTGGCGCAACAAAGGCCCAGAACTGATAAAGTATAAAAGGGACGGAAATAAACACCGCCAGGATGAGCGCCAGCTTGAACGGCGTAAAGAAGGGCGAGGCGACATCAATAGCAACCATCGAGCTATTGGCCGGCATATACCGCATCAAAGGACCGGCCAGAAGAGTATAAAGCTCATTGGCATAGAAAGCCAAGCCCCCGAAAACGACCAGCACAAACAAAACCACACGCAACAGGCGACTGCGCAATTCAATCAAATGACTAATAAAAGGCTGCTCTACCGCATCTTCTTTGAAATCATTTTGACTCATGCGGCCGTTTAACCTGTTCTACGTTTACTTGTTGCGCTTGTTCAAGCGAGGACTTTACCGAATTGGCCGCATCGGACGCATCGTCAAGCATCCGCTGAATTTCTTTGAGCTCTGCCTGCTCTTTAAATACTTGGCGTATTTCCTCGGCTTGCAGTTCTTCTTTGATCTCCGCCTTAACGGAAGCAATCATATGCCGTGTCTTACCGATCCAAAAGCCCGCAATCCGCGCGGCCTTTGGCAAGCGTTCCGGCCCAATCACCAGCAAGGCGACCAGCCCCACCATGCAAAGCTCCGAAAACCCGATATCAAACATGGTCTAATCAGACTTTTTCGTTTTTCTTGTCAATGACTTCACCGTCAATGGTTTTGCCATCCTCGTCGGCGGTATTTTTTTCGTCCTCGCCTTCTTTTACCGCGGAACGAAAGCTCTTGATGGCGCCGCCCAGATCAGATCCCAGATTGCGCAGACGCTTGGTGCCAAAAACAATAATGACAATGACCAATACGATTAACAGTTGCGTGACGCTTATGCCCATTTCTAACTCCAAATGGCCGAATCAAGGTCGGCTCTATATGATTTGCTTATTTATTGCGCCGGGCTTTTTCTTCAAGACCGGACAAGCCAAAGCGCCGCTGCAACTCCTGCAACACATCATCCGGTCCCAGTCCTTGATCAGCCAATAAGACCATGCAATGAAACCAAAGATCGGCCGTTTCGTAAACAATCTGCTTCTTATCGCCGTCTTTGGCCGCAATAACTGTTTCCGTGGCTTCTTCGCCGATTTTCTTCAATATCGTGTCCAGCCCTTTCGCGTAAAGACTGGCCACATAAGATTTGTCAGCCGACTCTAGCTTGCGCTGTTCCAGAATTTGCGCCAATTGTTGTAATACGTCGCTCATTGCTTCCCATAAATAGCTTCAGGATCTTTTAACACCGGCTCAACAGGCTGCCATTGCCCATTAACCAGACTCCGGTAAAAACAGCTTTCGCGGCCGGTATGACAAGCAATACCGCCTTCCTGTTCAATTTTGATCAGGATAACATCCTCATCACAATCAAGAAACAGGCCGGTCACTCTCTGTCTGTGCCCGGATTCTTCACCCTTGCGCCACAGCTTATTGCGCGATCTCGACCAGTAAACGGCATAGCCTTCCCGGACCGTCAAAGCCAGCGATTCGCGGTTCATCCAGGCGAACATCAAGATTTTTCCCGTATCCGCCTGCTGCGCAATCACCGGCACCAAACCCTCTTCGGTCCAGCGTATCTCGTCAAGCCAGGAAGCACTCATGTTAAACGCACCTCTATGCCGCGTGCCGCCATATGCTCTTTCGCCTGCTGAACAGTGTATTCGGCGAAATGAAAGATACTGGCCGCCAATACCGCATCGGCTTTGCCCTCAATTACGCCGTCGGCCAGATGATCGAGATTGCCTACGCCGCCTGAAGCGATAACCGGCACGGGCACCGCCTCACTGATTGCGCGGGTTAACAATAAATCAAAACCTTCCCTTGTGCCGTCCCGATCCATGCTGGTTAGCAGAATCTCGCCCGCGCCGTAGGCCACCATTTTTTTCGCCCATTCAACGGCATCAATGCCGGTTGCCTTACGCCCGCCATGGGTAAAGATTTCCCAGCGATTGTCTTCGCCGGCTTGACTGACTTTCTTCGCGTCAATGGCGACCACGATGCATTGGGATCCGAAGCGCTCCGCGGCTTCGCGCACAAACTCGGGGTTAAAAACCGCCGCACTGTTAATACCCACTTTATCGGCGCCGGCATTGAGCATGCGCCGGATATCGTCCAGGGTTCTGATGCCGCCGCCCACGGTCAACGGAATGAAGACTTCGCTGGCGACCTGCTCAACCACGTGCACAATGGTGTCGCGATCATGATGGGTCGCGGTAATATCCAGAAAGGTGATTTCGTCAGCACCTTCACGGTCATAGCGCCTTGCGATTTCAACCGGATCGCCGGCATCGCGGATATCGACAAATTTTACACCTTTAACGACGCGACCATTGTCGACATCGAGACAGGGAATAATACGTTTAGCTAAACTCATGATTTTCTTTAAAATGACTCGGCCAGCTTTTCCGCTTCGGCAAAATCCAATGTCCCTTCGTAAATGGCCCGCCCGGTAATGGCGCCCATAATGCCATCGCTGGCCACAGCACCCAGGGCCCGGATATCATCCATATTGGTGATGCCTCCGGAAGCGATGACCGGAATACGAACCGCGCGCGCCAGCCTCGCCGTGGCTTCGACATTGACGCCGGACATCATGCCATCCCTGGAAATATCGGTATAAATGATCGCTTCGACCCCGTCTTCCTCGAAATGCTGCGCCAGATCGATCACATCATGCCGCGACAGTTTGGACCAGCCATCCACGGCAACCTTGCCGTCCTTGGCATCCAGTCCGACAATGATATGGCCGGGAAATTCAATCGCCACATCCCTGACGAAGTGCGGTTCGCTAACAGCCTTGGTGCCGATAATAACGTATTGAACCCCGGCATCGAGATAACCCTGTATCGTCTCTTCATCACGGATACCGCCGCCAATCTGCACGGGTACATCCGGATAAGCGGCGGCAATGGCGTGGATGACGTCGGCATTTTTGGGCTTACCCGCAAAGGCGCCGTCCAGATCGACCAAATGAATTCTTTTGGCGCCGGCGGCTACCCACTTGCCGGCAACGGCTACCGGATCATCCGAAAATACCGTGTCGTCTTCCATGCGTCCCTGTCGCAACCGAACACATTTCCCTTCTTTTAAATCAATAGCTGGTATTAGCAACATACATGTAAAACCTCAATGATAAATTTAAACCTGTCCATTCCACTGCAAAAAGTTTCTCAGCAGTTGCAAACCAGCCATTTGACTTTTTTCAGGGTGAAATTGTACGGCAAAGACATTATCCCGCGCCAAGGCGCAAGCAAACGGATCGGGATATTCCGCAGTTGCCGCAATGACGGATGCATCATCGGGGCGCGCGTAATAACTGTGCACAAAATAAAACCGGCTGTCCTGGACAATACCCTGCCATAACGGATGAGGCGTGAAATGAACCCGGTTCCAGCCCATGTGAGGAATTTTCAGGCTATTGCCCGCTTTATCTTTTAACGATTCGGGAAAGTGCACGACATGGCCCGGAAATACATTCAGGCATTGGGTATTGCCGTTTTCCTCGCTGTCAGTCAATAAAGCCTGCATGCCCAGGCAAATGCCCAATAAAGGCCTGGTTTCGGCAACGCTTTTTATAACAGAGGACAAACCTGATCGGTTCAGCGCCTGCATGCAATCGCGTATGGCGCCGACACCGGGAAAAACCACCCGATCAGCGCGCAAGATCGCATCGGCATCGGACACTATCCGCACATCCACTTGCGGTGCAGCATGCTGCAGGGCTTTTGCAATCGAATGCAGATTGCCCATTCCATAATCAATAACGGCAACAGAAGACATAAAACACAAGAGTAAAGGTTAAGAGCGAGTTCGAAACTAAAGACTGCCTTTGGTTGAAGGCATCATACCGGCCATTCTCGGATCGGCGGTAATAGCCATGCGTATCGCCCGCCCCATGGCTTTGAAGATCGTCTCCGCAATATGATGGGAATTGGCGCCTTTCAAATTATCAATGTGGAGCGTGACGCCCGCATGGTTGACAAATCCCTGAAAAAACTCGCGGAACAAATCCACATCAAAACTGCCGATCATCGCCTTCGGAAATTTTACTTCATAAAATAAACCGGGACGCCCGGAAAAATCAATCACTACCCTGGATAATGCCTCATCCAGAGGCACATAGGCATGCCCATAACGGTAAATCCCTGTCTTGTCCCCCATTGCTTCGGCAAAGGCCTGCCCTAAGGTAATCCCGATATCCTCCACCGTATGGTGATCATCAATTTCCAAGTCACCCTTGGCATCGATCTCCATATCAATCAAACCATGCCTGGCGATTTGATCCAGCATATGCTCAAGAAAGGGAACGCCCGTTACAAACGAGGCTTTCCCCGAACCATCCAGGTTAATTGCAATATTAATTTGAGTTTCAAGCGTATTTCGCTCTACTTCGGCAATGCGTTGATTCATGTTTTCAAGGTCTGAATTGATGTCTTGGCATTTTACTATGAATTAACGGATTTCGCAGTGATTGTTAACTCATGTCCGTACAGATCAAATTTCCTGTTTTTTTTTAAGATACAAGACTGAAGCCGCCTTTTATCAGGCAATATTGCCTTGTAATCCTTTACCTACATCAATTTCCGCTTCAGCCGGCTTTTTTTCTTGGAACTTTTTGAGAGAATAGACACATCGCCAAACAGGAAACGGATTTCAAGGATTATTCAACAGGACGTTGCCATGGACGGATCAAGCCAACCAAGCTGGCGATTTTAGCCCCAGCGCACTTTGTGCCCTGGGGTTTTTTATGCAAAATTCAAAGCCATGCGGATCCGCAATTTTTAAATAGCGGCCAGCCAATACAAGCGGCCGGGCAGCCGCTTGTATTTCCATTATTACTTAGCCTTTTGAAGCGCGTTTACGCTCATTTTCAGTCAAGAGCTTTTTGCGCAAGCGGATCGATTTCGGCGTAACCTCTACCAGTTCATCCTCGCCAATAAACTCCAGCGCCTGCTCTAGCGTCATTTTCTGAATGGCTGTTAATACCAGGTTTTCGTCCGTACCGGCAGCGCGAATATTCGTCAATTGCTTGGCCTTGGTCGGGTTGACAACCAGATCATTGGCGCGCGAGTGTATGCCCACCAACATGCCTTCATAGACTTCATCGGCATGAACTAAAAACAATTCACCACGCTCCTGCAAGGCAAATAAAGCATAGGCCAATGCCTTGCCCTGCACCATGGAAACCATCACCCCCCGTTTGCGTGTGCCCAGCTCGCCTTTTTTCACCGGACCGTAATGATCGAACACGTGATACAACAAGCCGGAACCTGATGTGGCGGTCATAAATTCGGTTTGAAAACCGATCAGTCCGCGCGATGGGATCATATACTCCAGGCGAATCCGGCCTTTGCCGTCAGGCACCATATTCAGCAAGTCGCCTTTGCGCTCGCCCATTTTTTCCATGATCGCGCCTTGATGGGTTTCCTCCACCTCGATCGTGACCATCTCGAAAGGCTCGCATTTTTCGCCATCGATTTCCTTAATGATCACTTCCGGCCGGGAAACACCCAATTCAAAGCCTTCGCGACGCATATTTTCAATCAGAACCGATAAATGCAACTCGCCGCGACCGGATACCTTGAATTTATCAGGATCGGGCGTATCTTCGACCCTCAGCGCCACATTGTGCTGCAACTCCTTTTCCAGACGGTCGCGAATCTGCCGCGAGGTCACGAATTTGCCTTCCTTACCGGCGAAAGGTGAATTATTGACCTGAAAAGTCATGGTCACTGTCGGTTCATCGACCGTTAACGGCGGCAATATTTCCACCGCGTCCGGATGACAGATCGTGTCGGATATCTCCAGTTTTTCAATACCGGTAAAGGCGATAATGTCGCCGGCACGCGCTTCAGGCACTTCAACACGGTCCAGGCCGTGAAACCCGAAAACCTGCAGCATTCGCCCCCTGCGCTCAACGCCTTCCCTGTTAATGATCACCAGCGGCGTATTCGGCTTAATTGTGCCGCGTTGAATACGGCCGATACCGATCACGCCGACATAGGTGTTGTAATCGAGCGTAGTCACCTGCATCTGGAACGGCCCGTCCAAATCAACGGCCGGCGGACTGACTTGTTCAACAATCGTCTCGAACAACGGCGTCATATCGCCGCCTGTAACCGATGTATCAAGACCGGCATAACCGTTTAATGCCGATGCGTAAACGATAGGAAAATCCAGCTGCTCATCGGTCGCGCCAAGGCGATCGAACAGATCGAACGTCTGGTCAACCACCCAATCAGGGCGCGCACCCGGCCGATCGATCTTGTTGATGACCACAATCGGCTTCAGGCCCAAGGCGAAAGCTTTTTGCGTAACGAACCGTGTCTGCGGCATCGGCCCGTCTACGGCATCGACCAATAACAAGACCGAATCGACCATCGACAGAACTCGCTCGACTTCACCGCCAAAATCGGCATGGCCCGGCGTATCGACGATATTGATGTGATAGCCGTTCCAGTCCAGCGCGGTATTCTTGGCCAGAATCGTGATACCCCGCTCTTTTTCAAGATCATTAGAGTCCATAATCCGCTCTGAAACCTTGGCATGCGCGGCAAAGGTGCCTGATTGTTGTAGCAGCTTGTCAACCAGGGTCGTTTTACCGTGGTCTACGTGAGCAATGATGGCAATGTTTCTTAATTTCTGGATCACTTTTAAATATACTCTAATGTTTAAATGAACGGACGCGCGGAATCGAGCGTGCTCCGGTTAAAAAATCGGGCAAGGAAAAAGATGGCTGTCACCATCATAACGAAAAGTTTATGGGGATGTTGGACACGCCCGTCTTGGTCCAACCTAAATAAGGAAATGGAGATTAACTTTGCTCCCAGGGCAAGCCATGAAAGCGCCAACCGCCCAGGTTTCCGCGATGCTTGTTTTCATCCAAAGCGCCTTCGAAACCGTCAACAATATTGACTAGATGCTGATAGCCCGCCTCTTCCAATGCTTTCGCCGCATCCAGCGACCGTTGCCCGCTGCGGCAAAGCAATAAAACCGGCGCCTGCTTGTCAGGCACGGCCTTTTCAACCTCGGCAACGAATTGCGGGTTGACTTGCCAGTCCGGCGCTTCTTTCCAGGGGATATGAACCGCGCCCGGCGGATGGCCGACAAAGCCGTGTTCGATTTTTGTTCTTACATCCACTAATACCGCGCGGGTATTTTGCTGCAGCAAATCCCAACACTGTCTAGGATCCAAATTTTCTATCATCGTAATTAACCAAATCTATGCGTATTCTGGCCGACAAACTGCGCCTCACCCCTTAAACCCATCATCTTGTTGCCGATCAGGCCATTGTCCCTGTAAAACACCGGGCGCAACGGCGAGAATAACGCCAACAATTCGCTTTCAGCCAGCAGATAATCGGGATTATTGGGACCATGCCGGCCTGCTTTTTCTCGCGTATACGTCTGATAAAAAAGCAATCCAGCGGGATTAAGTGCGCCTATTATCGCATCACTTAGGTTACGGTCAAGAAATCGGCTCACGACAATAACATCAAATCTCAATTCCATCAAACTGTGACGATCGATTTTTTGCTGGCTGGCGTTGATATCAAGCCCCTGTAAAGCCGCATGAGCCGTTAATTTTTCAATCGCGACCGAAGAAATATCAATTGCGGTCACAACCAGGCCCTGGCGCGCCAAAAAAATCGCATTGCCGCCCAGTCCGCAGGCCAAATCCAAGGCCGTTCCGTTTTCAGGCAATAAAAATGCATTCTCGGCCAGCACCTGAGCCGGGGGACACGCTTCATTCCCGGCTTGACTATAAATAGCATCCCATTTGTTGACTAACGGATCCATTATTCGGTTCCCGGCATACTGACCCGGTGTTCCAGCCACTCCTGCAAAAAATCCATAAAGCTTCTGACCTTAGCGGACAGATATTTTCTATGCGGATAGACTGCATGGATATCCAGGGGCGGCAAGGTGTAATTTTCCAATACCAATTTCAGCTTGCCTTTTTCTATATCGCTGCCCACGATATAGGTCGGCAGCATAACCAACCCCAGGCCATTGATAGCAGCGATCCGGATGGGATGCGCCGCATTGGCCTGCATCCGGCCGGATACATTCATCACCGTATAGCCGGTTTCGCCTTTAAATTGCCATTTATCCCGGGGGGGAATGGCCCAATTGACCAGACAGCTATGCCTAACCAGATCTTCCGGCGTTTGCGGGATGCCGTACTGTTCCAGATACTCGGGCGATCCGCAGACGACCAGCGAGGAACTGGCCAGTTTACGAGCCACCATACTGGTGTCTTCCAAAGCCCCTAAATGAATGGCGAGGTCGATGCCCTCGTCGATCAAATCGCCGGGACTCCCTTGCAGAATCATATCGACGGTTAAATCCGGATGTATTTTAAGAAATTCAGCCAACGCGCGGGAAATATGGGTGGCACCGATTACCGGCGGCGCGCTGATCTTTAAAACGCCTCGCGGCTCAGTCTGCAAATGCGTCACGGCCGCTTCCATCTCTTCAACATCGCCGAGCACCTGCTGGCAACGTTCCAGATATTGCGATCCCACCTCTGTCAGGCTCAAACTGCGCGTGGTCCGATTGAATAACCGCGTTCCCAGATTACTCTCGAGCTGCATGATATGCTTGGTCGCCATTGCCCGCGAAATCCCCAGATCGCGCGCGCCACCAGCAAAACTCCCGGCCTTTGCCACACGAACAAAAACATTCATGCTGGTTAATTTATCCACTGCATCCTCTCTTAATCTTGAAAATAATAATTATTGAGTTCCGATTTAAACATCTGACAGGTCATTTTGGGGAATCTTGAGCGGAATAAACTCTGTGTCATACATTCCCATTACAAAAATAGAATGCAACCAGTACCACGACTTTATCTCGTTCCCACGCTCCTGAGACTGTGAAAGAATTAGTGAAAAACGTCATAAAAAGCCTTATTCACCACGAAGATCACGAAGGACACGAAGAAAAACTTAAGTTAATCAAAAGCTTAAAACTTCGTGCTCTTCGTGTCCTTCGTGGTTAAATCCTTTAAATTGAATACTTTCACAGTCTCTCCTGCGTGGGAATGCAGACCGGGCCTGATTAAACACCGGTATGGGTTCCCACGGAGGTCCGCGGGAACCAGAACAAAATGCTTAACTTAATGGCAGTGAGCACCCATAGTGCGCATGAATTCGCACCTACAATTTACCCGTCACAATTAAATCGACTGACTACCAGTACCACGACTTCAAAAATACAAATAGATTAACAAAAATACGATATCGCAACTGTTTACAAAAAAGAAACAATCAATTTAATATTTATCATATTGTATCCAATAAATATCTCTGTATAGTAACCATCAACTGGCAGACAAGTAGACCAAGCAATAGCTTGAAAGAATTATAGTTTTTGACAAGAACACTTGCGCTATAACCTTAATTTCCGGTCAGGTTGTTTTCCAATCACTTTTTCGTGACCATTGCAACACGTAAAACATTGCAATATAAGTCAAACTAATCCGCCAAGCCCGGCGGAATTGACTGCACTCCCAGTTGTCGTACCTACAAGCAGATCCTCCTCATAACACTCTGCTTGATTTTTTGCCTCCCTCTGCTTAACAGAGGGAGGTCTTTTTTATCTATAGGTTAGCCAGATTAGCCGGCATTAAATCAGGCGCCAATACTTCTTCCTTAGTTTGATACTCAGGGACATCAGCCCGATATTCAGGGACGAGATTCTGTAAAATTCTCAAAATCTCAGTGTCATTATCCTGGCGACAGGCTTGAACCAGCTTCTCAATCTGCGTTTTCCATTGTATTTCGTCATACAATCGCGCATTCGCCAACAATAATTTTTCATAGCCTGTAGACCTAAGCTGCTCGTGCTCATGAAACAGTTCTTCATGCAGCTTTTCACCGGGTCTTAACCCTACATATTTAATCTCGATATCATCACCGACCCGCTTGCCGCTCAAGCGAATCATCTGTTCGGCCAGATAGGCGATTTTGATAGGCTCCCCCATATCCAGGACAAAGACTTCACCGCCTTTGCCGGCCACTTCGGCCTGCATGATCAACTGGCAGGCTTCCGGAATCGTCATAAAATAGCGCGTTATATCGGGATGGGTTACCGTGACCGGCCCGCCGGCCTTAATCTGGGCCCGGAACAAAGGCACGACACTGCCAGCGGAATCCAGCACGTTACCAAAGCGCACGGTCATAAAACGGGTACCATCGCGGCTGTTCAAATTCTGACAAAGTATTTCGGCCGCTCTTTTGGTCGCCCCCATGACATTGGTCGGATTGACGGCCTTGTCGGTGGAAATCAGCACAAACCGCTCAATACCCGCCATCATCGCCTCTTCGGCAACCGTTTTTGTACCTATGACATTATTATGCACGGCTTCGCGAATCTGATTCTCCAGCAACGGCACATGCTTATAAGCCGCCGCATGAAAAATTACATCGGGTTTTAATTCCTGAATCGCGCGGCGCACCGATAATCTGTCGGCGACATCCCCTAAGACAGCCTTGAGCTTTACTTCAGGATGCAGCGCTTTTAATTCAGCGTCTATTTTGTATAAATTAAACTCCGACTGATCGAAAATAACCAGCCTGGCCGGATTGACGCGGGTCAACTGCTTGCAAAGCTCCGAACCGATAGACCCGCCACCGCCGGTCACCATGATACTTTTGCCATTCAGATTTTCAGCAATCAGCCGCCAGTCCAGATGGATCGGTTCCCGCCCCAGGATGTCCTCAATGGAAACATCGCGCAGATTTCCGCGCGAAATACGGCCTGACAACACGTCCTTAACCGATGGCAAAGTTTGGAAAGGCACCTCGCACAGCTCGCAAATCTCAATGATGCGCCGCATTTGGCTATCTGTCGCCGAAGGGATGGCGATCAACACCACCTCGATATCCAGTTTCTTTACGAATGCCGGTAACCGCTCGATTTCGCCGACGACCCGAATGCCTCTAACTTCCCTTTTCCGCTTATGGCGATCATCATCAACAAAGGCGACAGGCACATAACCGGAATTGACTTCGCCCAATAAATCCCTGGCCAGCATTTCCCCTGCCGAGCCGGCCCCGATAATCAAGGCTCTTTTCCCCTCTCGTTCCATCAGGATATTTTCTTTCCAGTATCGATAGAAAAACCGAGGCACGCTCAACAGCAACAACAATAAGAACCCATAGAGCGGCAACACAGCGCGCGGCACGCCATCCAGACGGTTGTACAAAAAGAAACTCAGGGCAATCAAGCCTATGCCCAATAAGACGGCCTTAGTGATGCGGATTAAATCCGGCATTGAGGAAAAACGCCAAACCCCGCGATATAAACCTAAAAACCAAAAGACGACGCCCTGGATAGCAACCACATAAAGAATATCCTGCTCTATATCCCGCTGGAACCTATCGGGAATCACATCCAGATTAAAACGCAGCCAATATGCGCCGAACCAGGCCACAGCCACCATGGCCAGATCATGGATGAAAATAGTCGTGCGGGAGCGGAATTTAAATCTCACGAATTGGAATGCCTGTCACGAAAGAAGAACGTCATGTAAGCGTTGCAGTATACCAAAATACCATCGATTTACGGGCAGATGCCTGCTTCAAGCCTAACAGCAATATAAATCAGTGGCAAATAAGCTGTGATTAACCCCGGCAACGCATAAGCCGGATATTTGAATACCGTCGCCGCAAGCGGCAATAGCCAGCACAGATTGACGGCCCCCACGGCCAGAACCACTGTTAAATGGCCATGGCGTTTTGCCGCGTGCTGATAGGCATGAGAACAGTGCGCTTCGTACCATTTCTGCCCACTCATATAGCGGCGCACCAAAGTGACAGTGGCATCCGTTATGAAAACCGCGAACAGAATCAAACCGATATAAACATAAACGGGATCATGATGGCCAGCCATTAAAATCAGCAGCCCCAATACAAAACCCAAAAATCCGCTGCCGACATCGCCCATGAAGATTTTGGCCCGCGGCCAGTTCCATACCAAAAAGCCCAATGATGCAAAGCATAGTGCAACCGCGACATACGCCAGTTCATAATCGCTGTAAGCCAAAAAACCGGCCAGCGCCGCGGATATGAAGACGGCCTCGGAAGCGGCGATCCCGTCAATGCCATCCATAAAATTAAACAGGTTAAGCAGCCAGACCAGATAAGCCGCACCCAGCGCATAGCCCAAAAGACCCAAATCAATGCGCCAATCGCCCATGATCAATACGGGAAATCCTTGCATCAACCACAGAGCGATTAACGCCGCGGCCATATGCACCAAAAAGCGCCAGCGGGCCGGTATGTGCCGGTGATCATCCCAGAAGCCGATGCCGGCCACCAATAGGCTCGCCGCTAAAACCAGAAATCCGCTCAGCCCAAGCCAGCCGCCAAGCACCAGCACCGAGGCCGCTCCCGAAAAGCCCAGCACGATGCCCAGACCGCCGCCTCTAGGCGTCGGCATCCGGTGAGAACTGCGCTGGTTAGGAATATCCAAAAGATTTTTCAGTGCGTAAGCCTTAATGAAATAAACGCTCAGCCACGACAGCAATAAGGCGCCAATTGCCAGTAATATAATAAGCATGTATTTCTGCTATCGCTTTTGCGCTATAAACCAGGCCACCGTTTTGCTCACTGCTTCATCCACTGAATACGGCGGCAACCATTCCAGGGTATCGCAGGTTGACTGAATATCGACTTGCAATGAACTGCACAGCCTCTCTACTTCAGGCTTTTTACCCGTCATTTCAGCCAATTTGTACATCCAGCCTAACGGCAGCGAGAGCAATCGTATCGACCGCTGCATATGATCGGCTATCATCTCGACCAAATCCCGCGTGGACAGATCATGACCGTCGGATACCAGAAAAACCCGGCCATTAGCACGGGGATGGTCAATACAGGTTTTTATCAAGTCACACAGATTATCGACGCTGACCATGCTGCGTTTGTTATTGACTTTGCCCAGAGGCAGGGGCCAGCCTGAATTGACCAACTTCAACAAACGCAAAAAATTGCCTTTAACGCCAGGTCCATAAGCCAAAGGCGAACGAATAATAACGATCTCCATTCCGGTCTCGGCACTGATTTTTCTTAATGCCTGCTCGGCTTCCCATTTGGACAGGGCATAAGCATCCTGGGGAATCACATCATCGTCGGCGGAAAACGCCCTTTCAGTCTGCTCGCCGTTCACCTTGATCGAACTCAGAAAAATAAACCGCCTGACACCATGCGCCACGGCCTGTCGGGCAAGATTCTCAGTCCCCACTACGTTGACTTCGCGAAAAGCGCTCAATGAATCGGCCACGGTTTCTTTCATGACATGCACGCGCGCGGCCAGATGCGCCACGACATCGACATCCTGAAGCGCGTCCTGCCAGAGTGTCCTGGCATTGATATCGCCTACGATAATGTCAGCTGACTGCTCGGCGCGGGATGCGGCCGATCGGACCGCGCCTTTCACATCAAAGCCCGCGGCCATAAGCTCGGCAGACAAGGCTTTGCCTATGAAGCCATTAGCTCCCGTAACTAACACTTTGTTCATGACAATAGTTCTTTATATAAAGACAGTGTTTCAGAAATCACTTGCTGCTCGGAAAAATCACGCTCGACAATTCTCCTGCCCTGTTTGCCCATTTTTTTCCTGAGCCCCGGATTTTGTATCAACTGCGCGAGCGCCTCCGCCAACGCGTCTATATTACGGGCCGGCACCAATAATCCGTTAATACCGTGCCTGACTATTTCACGACATCCGGGCATATCAGTCGCGACTATCGCTCTTTCGCAGGAAGCGGCTTCGATCAGAATGCGCGGTACGCCTTCGCCGTAAAAAGTCGGCAGCGTCACGATATTGGCCTGCGCAATCAAGCTGGGCATATTTTTTTCAGTGCCCAGCCACTGTATCGCACCTTCCCGGCTCCAGTCTTCCAGCACCCGTTCATCGATGGCATTGATGCTTGAATGATCAATAATACCCGCCACTTGTATCGAAAACTTCAAACCCTGACTGCGCAAATATCTGGCGGCTTCAACCAAATCACCCAGACCTTTATCCCATAATAACCGAGCGGCAAACAAGATAATGGGGGTATCGGTTTCCTGTTCGGCGACCGGCTCATAAAGGTCAGGGTTCACGCCGGCGCCAAGAATCGTCACCGCCTCGTGACTGTCGCAGAGGCCGGTGTTAATGAAATAAGCCCTGTCTTCCCTGTTTTCAAACACGATCCTGCGATTGACATCCTTTCTTTTTGACGCTTTGTAAAGCAGTCTGATAACCGGCCTTATCAGTTTAGTCGACAATGATTTGCCCGAAAAAATAATGCCGGTACCGGTAATACTTAACAGGTAAGGCACTCTTAACAAATAGAAAATCAGTCCGACATAAATATTAGGCTTGATGGTGATGGCGTGAATCACATCCGGAGAAATGGATTTAAGCAGCTGATAAAGCTCCATCAACCCATGCAGATTAAATATAGGATTCAATGACTTGCGATCAATATTCCATTGATGGCAAATAAATCCGTATCGGCTGAAGCTGTCAATCAGCCGCGGATCAGTCATACCCATTACCAAATGCACCTCGGCACCGGCATTCAAGGTCGCAAGCGCCCGCTGCAGCCAGTGCAGCTCAAAATACCAGTCTACATTGATGACGTAGACGAAGACGGGAGGCCTATTAAGATTATGCAAAACAGCTCTCATTTATCGGCATCTGCCCGTTGAAACCGCTGGTTTGGAGAGTCATGCATTTTGGCGGCCGCGGATAAAATCAATAACATGATCATTTTCCTGTCATCAGCAACAGACGGATATAAAAAGAATCCCTTGAACACTGCCTGTAAATCGAGCCGTCCAGGAACAGGATTTTAATCTTCGACATTAAAGAACTGCCGTTATCGAAAACATGGGTTATCAGCTTTTTGGTCGCATCATTCAATAAATCGTCATAGGCCGTGAGAAAGCATAATGCTTGCTTTTTTAGTTTCCGCCGACTATTTTCGAATAACAAGCGCTGCAACCGGGCTCTCCAGCGCGCCAGGCCATTATGAAATCCGATACTGTTACTGCCATGTTGTCGATACAAAATCAATGCCTCGCTATCGAAAACGACTTTACCCAAGGCACTGACAACAAGATACAGCCACCAGTCATGCATCACGATATTTTCCGGCGCGGGCAGCCGGTCGAGCAATAAATTGCGTGCGTGTCGATTAATGACGACAGTACATCCCGTGGCGATATTCTCAACCAGCGCATTGCCGAGTTGGGCGGGACGAGTCGGCATATCAGACCGGCACCGGACATTCAGCGCCTTATCGGTAATCAGCTGACGCCCGCAATACATCAACGGCTGGCCGGCCGTTTCATTAGCCAAAAAAGCAACAGCGCGGCTGATTTTACCGGGCAGCCAGACATCATCCTGATCGCAAAAAGCATAAAAATCGGCATCAGGATCAGCGTTCCTTATCAACTCGAAAAAGCTTCCGCAAGGCCCCAAGTTGGCACCCTGTATGACTCGCAGCGTCAACCTGTCATTAAATGCTGAAATAATCTCCAGCGTATTATCCGTCGAGCCATCGTCCCGAATCGTCACCTTAAGATTCGGATAATCCTGCCGCGCTAGACTGATGAGCAGTTCTTCCAGATAGGCGCCGCCGTTATAGGTGGACAGAAGAATTTCAACCGCTGCGGTCATATGGCACCCATGATGACAGGCTGTTTGTGATAATCAATCATAAAGATGCAGCACATTATCAATTTTACGCCATAGCACCGCAATACGTGTTTTGAGCAGAAAATGCCGGATCAACGCCTTAAACCAGGCCTTTTTATTTTGCCAGGGCGCGGCCCCGTGGCGATGTATGGCTGTGAAAGGGGCTCGGTAATTGCGGTCCATCTGACGGGCGGCTTTCGGCAGCAACAAGCCATCTTCAAGGCCATGATCCAGCTGATATAACAAAGACGGCCTGATATAACCCTTGTCACTATGCTCTTTTATATAGTCATAGCTGATAAAACCGTTTGCCACGGCTTCCATCAGGTCCCTGACCCACAGATAGCCCAGCGGATTGGTTGAACATACCCAAGGCTGTGTCGTCATGTCGGTATAATGCACCAGCGCCGTTTCTCCGTCCTGGTAACGCTCCAGGGAATTCCAGATCGGATCGATGTCCGCCGATATCGTCTCGGCAACGGACATATCATACATCAGCGCCTCATAATCCAGTTCGCCCTTATCCAGCGCGGAGACGATATCGCCGATGCGCCACTTAAGCGCCTCGCAGTCCAGCAACATGACGCTGAACTGAGGCCGTCTGCCCGAACTGCCGGGCTCTTTGACCGCCAGCAGCTGGGCGCCGTTAAACGGCAAGGTCCACAAGTCCTTGATGTCCTTGAACACCTGCATATCCGAATCCAGGTAAATGGCCCGCCCCTGATAGCCGGCCATTTCGGGAATCAAAAAGCGCTGGAACGAAAAAGGCGTGCGCGGGTGATTCTTTTCATCCTTGGGCAAAGGCGTTGCTATTTCGGTACGGTGTATCGGAATCACCTCGACGGACATGCTGGCATGCTTACGTATCGAATACTCCAGCACTTTAACGGCAAGCATTTGCTCTTCCTGGGTCGCCACATAAACCTTAATCGGCGACGGTATATCGGCAGGAGCCAGATCCAGATCGTTTTCCATAATGATTTTCGCGAATTCTTTAAATTGTTTATTAAATGAACTGAGCCCGTTAGCCAACAAGGTCTTGTTTTCCAGGTCCTTGAAATCGGCGCTGTAAGTATTGCCGCCATCAATTCCCAATGTCCTGATTGTCCCGACGCCAACCATGGCCAATAGCCGAATCGCCGCTTCAGCGCTGAAAAAACGCGCAAAAACAACCGGCGAGTCGCCCTGCCGTTCACGCCCCGAATGCAGATTGTAATAAAACAAGCGCTGCTGATGATCAAGCGCCTGGAGGGTTGGATTGACAGCGATAATCTGCTGAAGACTTTGCCGCCCGGCGCGATTTTTTATATGCGGAATCCAGGGCATCACCACAATGCCGCACTGCTCCATCAACACCTCGCCCAGTTGATCGACGACATCCAGGTCAATAATATGAGCCACATCAACAAACTGGTCCCGCGCCACATGATTGAGTCCCAGCAGCTTGTAATCATGGACGAACTGATCTTTTTTACTAAAACTCGGGCCTTTTCCCAGGACCAGCCAGGGCTGATCCATAACCTGGTTTTCAGTCGCCCACTCAAAAAAAGATCTCATCCCCCGACACCTTGTGACATGCAAAAAAACTAATTTTACCGCTTCCCCGCCAAGTTCTGAAAAAATATTCCATTATCATAAACTCAGACAAGCTGTCAGAATGCCCGTCAAGCACCTGTTAATTGACCGGTTGCTTTAATTCCCGCATCAGCACGACATGCAAACAAACCGCATTCAATACCTGGTAAGCCACTATTCCGAGCGCAATGCCGACAATGCCCATAGCATTGAACGCCAGTACTTTGATAACCACACAAATGAAGAAATTGACCATGGCCAGCCTGACCCCCCCCTTCGTCCTGCCCAGCGCGTAAAGACAACTGCTCGCCATCTGACCCGCCACGCCGGCGACCAGCATGCCGCCCATCACCGTCATAAGCGTCCACAGCATATCGATTTGCCCGGCACCGAACTTGCCGTAACCGACCAGCAAATCCAGTCCCCATTTCCCGCATAGGGCGAACACAGCCCATACTGCCAGCGCCATCGAGCCGGTCAGCAGCAGTTTCCGCCGGTAATTCCGCCTAAGCAGGGACATATCGCCTGACTTCATATTCTTTGCCGCGAACGACAATAAAGGCACGGCGAAAACCTTATCCGTAAGCGCCAGAAATACCCCGTACAGCTGATTGCCGAAAGTCAGCAAACTGATGCTGCCTACGGGGCCGAGCGAGGCCAGATAACGGTCGATCACCGGACCGGTTTTGTAGACAGAGGCGCCAAATAACAAAACGCGCGTGCGTTGCCGGACGGCTTTGGCCATCGACCGGTCATACAGAGAAGGTGCGCGCCAATCGATCCATTTACACAGCATCACGGTCCACAATGCCCAGCGGATGACAGCGCCCCAGGCAACCGATTCGATGCCATAGACAGGCATGGCGTAGATCACACCGGTCAGCACGACCACGCTGACAATCAATAGCGACAGTTCCGGATAAATGAAACGCTGCTCGGCATGATAAGCCGACTTCAGCACCGTCGTCAGCCCGCCGAAAACCAGCGTAGCCGACATCACTTCAGCCATATCAATGGTCAACCCGAGCGCCTGACCGGAAAGCCCCGGCGATAACAGTGGAACCCACAGATGAGCCGAAAGCCCTAACATGGCGGCAATAACAGTAAAGACCGCAAAGGACTGCAGCAGCAAGGCTTTTACGGTCCCGGACATGTACTCGCTGGCTACATCCATGAATAAAGGCACCAACACCCTGATCAGGATATCGCTCAAGATCGTCAGCGGAATCAAGGTCAGCACCTGCGCCGAAAAATAGGCATCGGTATCGGCGCCAGGGCCTATATAAACCAATACCAGCCACTGGATGGCCATGGCAATAACCAGATTCAGAGCGGCCAATCCACCCAGTGAAAAAATAAATTTCATGCTACTTGCAGCTTTATGCCAAACCGAAATAGTTTTAGCCGGGTTGAAAAGGACATAAATGCATACCCTAATATAGCTAAGTAATGAGCATGGAATAAATCAGGGAATTGTAGGTGCGAATTCATTTATGCCCTATGGGTACTTGTGCCCTTCAGGGTATTCGCACTGTGCGGATAAATCCGCACCTACACAGGAAATTCATCCGCGTACTTAAGGAAGTTATTTTATGTGCGTTCCTAATCATTTTCACCGGTTAAAAATGCTCTTGGCTTAAACTTCAGATCCTGAGCCGCTTCCTCATGGTCAAAAATCATATCCTGATTCATGCGAGATACCATTTCAACGGTCAACGACTTGAATCTGGGCAGAATTCGTAAAAATAGGACGGCATATTGAAAAACAGTTAATGGCAATGGTAGAAAAACAGGCGACTTCCCCATCGATAAAAATATGCGCTCAACCATTGCCCGATAAGTCAACTGCTCCTTACCCGATACAATATAAGAGCGATTCAATGCCCGCTCTGAAAAAAGCGCCGAACAACAGGCATCGGCGACATCCTCGACATGCACGGGCTGCCGCTTGCCCGAAGCTTTACCCAGCAAGGGGAAAAAACCGAAGCGCTCAATAAAACGCGCTATCCGGGCGATATTTCTGTCCTTGCCGTGGCCATAGATCATGGTCGGCTGAATAATGGCCCATTCCACTCCTTGTTTTTCAGCCCAGGTCTTTAAACTTTCTTCACCCTTAATCAGATGCCCGGCCAGAGCCTGCTCGGATGCATCCCTGGATGTCGTTTTGGTAAAACGACTGGTTGAACTCAAAGCCACAATACGGCGCACGCCATAGGCTTCCAGCATTGGAAATAACTCAGGCAGAATCCAGATGGGAGCCAGACTTATCCAACTTTCAATCGTTCGCCTCTCATCAAGATGAGGCATAGCCGACGAATCAGCGCCAGCCTTTAAAACGCGCCAATTGACATTTGATGCATGCCAATCATTACTAATTTCTTGAGGTTTTCGCGAAAATGCCGTGATATCAACATCCAACCCAGCCAGCCTAGCCAAGAGACATTCTCCGACAAAGCTGGTCGCACCGATAATCCCTATCTCCGGTTTATGCATTCGACAATCATCCCCAAACGACGCATTACATGAAACCCCGTAAAATAAACCACCAGCATACAAAATCGCAGGCCGATACCGGCGCCCACCAGCCACATTAACGGTCCCGGATACTGATGCCGGAAAAACTTGCGGTAAAAGCGCATCATGCCCTTATGCTTGTGCCATTCCACAAAGATGGGACGAGCCCGGCCACACACGCCCTTGTGATGCAATACACGAGCATCCGGTACAAATAAGATTTTCCAGCCCTTCTGACGAAAGCGCATGCACCAGTCCAGATCTTCACAATGCAGGAAATAATCTTCATCCCAAAGCCCGACATCTTCAACGGCTTTACGCTTCACTAACATGCAGGCGCCGGAGATAGCCTCTATTTCGATAGGGTGAACGGGCAAGGGTTGTTTGTGCAGATAGAAATCAAAGAACAGCTTCGGCCAGCGTTGTGCAAAACGGGATAAACCGAAGGCTCTTACAAAAGACCGCCAGGGCGTTGGAATAGCCCGCCTTCCACCGGCCTGCTCTATTCCATCAGGATCAATCAGCAATCCTCCCACCATACCGACCTCACCGCATTCATGAAGCACCTCGAGCATGACTTGAATGGCATCCGGATTAAGCTCACAGTCCGGATTAAGAAACAATAAGTACTCACCTTTAGCGGCTTGCGCACCGATATTGCAAGCGGCGGCAAATCCCAAGTTCTTTGAATTCCGGATAATCTTGACGACTCCCTGCAATTCATCCTGAGCACTCAAGTTAGCCAAACTCTGATCGGAAGAAGCATTATCCACAACAATGATTTCTCCCGCCTGATCAAGCGCAGAACGGACACAGTTCAAAAGCATATCGCCCGCGTTATAATTGACAGTCACTAAAGTCACAGCATCAAGTTGTTTATTCATCAACCTCAAACTTTTCTCCGCTGCATCATATTGCAGGAATGATTTGATTGTTTATTAGCGGACCTATCATGCACTTAGTTACAGCGCGAGTTGACTGTATAGGCTGCCGTTTACGCCATGCTGTGGCTATTCCTGAAATTGCATGGCGCTTTATTTGTAAGATCACGATCACTTGGCTATATTTATGCAAAGCAGAGTATATCATCGTCACGAAATGAAGGGCCATATGGATCGGCAATAATCTTGCTCCCAATCAACTTATTATCTCCAATAAATAATGGCACGTCATACCGGCATACCCGCAAGAGGCGCAACTGTTCTGCCTGGCCTGTTAGAACACGAGGTGAATCCCTGGCTTAAGAAGGCTCTACTGAAATGACATATTGAGCATCCGTAAAAAATTGATAGGCGGTAAGCAGCAACCGTACCTTAACCCATTGCTCAGGTCCTTTAGCCTCCTCCAGCTTAAGCTCTACATCGATGGTTTTAGCTTGGGATTTTGCCCAGAATAGGTTGACAGGTTTTACGTATATAATGGTTGTAAAGTGCTTGAATATCCAGCCCCCGGATATTGTCTTGCCATAAACAATCTCACTGATCTGGTACTTCATATTGTTTTTCTTCATTCTGTATACTGAGATCAATGCCGTCTCCTAGCTTAAGCGTATTATCGCCCTGGTACAAAACCAAGCATCTGCCATAGGTAATCTGGCATTTAAGGCGGCGCGGTTAATCATAGCTTTCATACCGCTAATATACGGTTCACTATCCAGTGGCACAAAGGTCTCCTTGCAACTTAAGCCCAATACCATTACTTGCTGTCCCATCATGTGCCGCTCGCTGGTATGGTCGAAATGGCTCGATATAGCAGGCATCTTTTTGCCAAACTGTTGGGCAACGGTGCCATCGATCACAAAGGCTTTTTTGCCGGGCTCTTTAAATGTCCGGCCGGTCTTAGCGGTGCATCACCCATCCATGACGTCGCATCCCGCGAAGAGGTCTATATTGAACCGGCAGCCTGGGAGGCCGACAGCGGTTATAATTTCTGGAGAGGGTCCTGCGCAAGGAATGCCGACATCTTGCGCAAACCGATCAAAGGTTGTTTAATAGTGCGTTTACTTTGGGGCAAACCATCCAACTCGAAGACAACTTCAGAATTGGCAGAACGTTTGGCGTTGCTCGATTCAGCCGACGAATGGATGGTAAATACAATCCCTCGGAAACCAAATGCTCCACGAATCCATCGAAAAATCAGCAGTACTCTATGATGCACGACAAAATGGCCACATCTTCGTACCGGCACCGATTGCCACTGAGAATAACATGATCTCTGAGATTGAAACCCGAGATTGGGCTAGTAGCAATTCGACATTAATTGGCCATTTCCCCAAACGCTAGCGTTATCAGAGATCAACGGGGAGTAATCTTTAAAATGCAGCCGAACTCTTCGACTAATAAAAAACTCCGACATCACTCTGGTTTGAAATGGTTGCTCTTTCGCCTTTCGTGTTGCATTGAAAGTTGGTCCAAGCTCTCAGATAGATTAATATGTCAAACCATTATTGCCACAATGTTAAGAAAACTTGATCATGCGACTTCGTAACAGCATCGAACTTATATTTTATAAAACCTATACAGATCTAAAAGCCGAATCCGAGCGCTCCTATTTAGGTTTTTTGTGGTGGATTATCGAACCCATTTTTTATTTAAGTGCCTTTTACATTCTGCAAGTATTGGTCATGCGGCGTGATGGAACTGATTTTGTGCCATTTTTTTTGTGTGGGGCTGTCGTCTGGAAGTGGTTTGACAGTGGTGTCAAAGGGGGCGGGCATGCCATAAGCATTCATCGAGGATTGCTTCAACAGGTCTATGTACAAAAGTTTGTTTTCCCTGTCATCACCGTCATGGGCAGTACAGCACGTTTTATTCCTGTTTTTGGAATCTTTTGCCTTTTTCTCTTGCTCTATGGCACTCCGGTAAAAATTACTTGGCTGGCTGCGCCACTTCTTTTTGCAACCCAACTATGTCTAACTCTGTCACTAGCCTTACTGATCAGCTCAATTACCCCATTCCTGCCTGATCTTAAGGTGGCTATCGACAACGCTATGCTGCTGCTGTTTTTTATCTCGGGAGTATTTTTCAATATTAATGAGGTGCATGAACCGGTCAGAAGCTACCTATTAGTTAATCCAATGGCGGGGCTTATCGATGAATATCGAAATATTATGTTGCGCGGCGCATGGCCAAACTTGGACCGAATAGGAATAATAATATTAACTTCGCTAGGCATGGGTGGATTAGGCTTAGCCTTGCTCAAACAACTTGATCATAAGTACGGAAAAATACCCTTTTAATGACCCAGAAAGACGTACTCATTAGTGTTCAGAATGTCACCGTTTCTTACCCCATCAAACGGGGTTATTTGAAATGGTCGAAATACACTCCACTCAAAAATATCTCGTTCGACCTGCACCGCGGCGAAACACTTGGCATTATTGGGCGCAACGGCGCGGGCAAGAGTACCTTGCTGCGCATGATTGCAGGTATCATTGAACCCGATTCGGGACAAATCATTAATCATGGCGCCCGCGTTTCGCTGCTGGCACTTGGCGTAGGCTTTATGCCGCATTTGACAGGCCGGGAAAACGCGATGCTAAGCGGCATGCTGCTCGGCATGCGCCGCCGTGAAATATTGAAACGCATGGATGCCATTATCGAATTTTCCGGACTCGGTGATTTTATCGATCAGCCCTTACGCACCTATTCATCCGGAATGAGCGCAAGACTGGGTTTTTCCGTGTCGATCCAGGCCACACCGGATGCCTTATTGATCGATGAAGTACTGGGCGTTGGCGATGAAGATTTTCGGAAAAAGTCGACCGAAGAAATGAAACGACTCATCAGATCCGATACGGCAATTGTCCTAGTTTCACACAGCATTCCAGTCGTTAAAGAGCTCTGCGATCGCGCCATCCTAATCGATCAAGGCATCATAAGAATGACCGGCCTTACAAATGATGTGCTCGATCAATACCAAAATTCCAAGCAATAAGGAAAGCAGTAAATGAATTCATCTACTGAATCTGAAAACCAGATTACCCAACTTCAGCAAGAAAACGAGCTTTTATTACTTCAGTTGCATCAAGTTCAGGAGGAATTGGAACATTATTTTCTCTTATATCAAGATAGTCAGACTAAGAGTCGGGAGTTGCCGGCATCCCCTGTGTCAGTATTGCCTGCTGCCCAGCTGCCGCTTCGGCATAGACCCAAGAAACCTCAGCTATTGGTCGATAGATTGCCCAAGAATTTGGCTCGAATTCTGAAACGAACCACTGTGGTTAAGAAGTCGATATTGAGGCATTCCGAGTTTTTCGATGAGAAATGGTATCTGGAGACTTATCCCGATGTGGCAAAAAAGCGCAGAGATCCGGTAGCTCATTATTTACGCCATGGCGCCAAAGAAGGTCGTAATCCCGGTCCACAGTTCGATACCCAATGGTACTTGGCTAACTATCGCGATGTCGCCGAAAAGAGCGCTAATCCGCTTTTACACTATATCCAATTCGGACAACATGAAGGACGTCAGCCTAGACAAGGAGGTATACAGCCGCCGCCCGATCCCTTTGCGAATGAACGAAAATGGCTGACGCAGGCCCGTAACGAGCAGACGCGGCTTGCGAGCGAACGACAACGTCGTATAGAACAATTGACGCAAGTCATCAATGACGCGGCCAAGAAGCAAGAAAAGGAACAGCAGGAAGCGCTTTCGCGTCTGGCTCAGGAACGTGAGAAGCAAACCCGCCTACAGACCGAAATTCAGCAACTTGTTCAGGCAAAAGACGAACAAGCCCAACTAGCTGCAGAACGGATGCAACAGATAGAACTGCTAACCATTGCCAAAGCAGAAACCAAGAAGCAAGCCGACGAACGTCAAAACCAGATTGCAGCACTGATTCAGGCAAAAGACGAACAAGCCCGGCTGGCAGATGAACGGATGCAACGGATAGAACAGTTAACCGTTGCCAAGGCAGAAGCCGAGAAACAAGCCGGCGAACGTCAAAACCAGATTGCAGCACTGATTCAGGCAAAAGACGATCAAGAAAAACTTTCAGCGGATAGGTTGCAGCGTATCAAACAATTGGAAACCGAGCTCACCGATACCCAAGCGCGTCAATCGATACTCAATGAGGAGATGATCAAGGCAGAAGCGCAAATTAATTTGATCAAAGAACTCATCCTTGAGGAAAGCAAAGTATGAGTCGTATAAAAAAACACGGAGGGAACAGAGACTTACGGAATAATGTTGTTCGACCCTCAGATTCCTTAACCCAGAATACACAGGTAGAAACTCATACTGCTCAGCCTGAGTTAACTCAAGACCTGCAGGAATGTTGTGATGAAAATTTGTTAGGTCGTGCCCATACTCAATGGCAATTTGGTGATTGGGCGAGTTTAACTCAGTTGCAACCAGTCCGGATTGAAAACCACCCTGAACGTGGAAAGTTAGCTTTATTGGCTGCGAGTGGGTATTTGCAATTAGGAGAAAGAGTTAAAGCCGAGGAATTTTTAAATTTAGCAAGGGAGTGGGGTTATAACACGAAATTGATAAGTCAGTTATTGATCGCCGGGGTGTATAACAGTCTTGGTCGTGCTGCTGCACTGGCCAACAGGCAACCTCAAGCCACGCAACATTTTGAGAATTCAGTCAAGATTGGTGAACCTGGAGGAGATATACGTCTACTTTCTCAGGCAAGAATTAGTCAACAATTAAACGAACTTGGCTTGTTGCCTGGGGCAAATGGGCGTTTACAACAGGTTAGAGCTATTGCAGAAATAAAAAGCCAAGTTTCAGTATGCACAAATTTTCTGGTTAATAAATTACGTCCGGTTGATCGCGTGGCTGTGGCTTTTTATGAGGGTCTGGAAAATCAAGCAGTGAACGGCGGCGACAGAGTGCCATTTCTGCTCCTTGACTCAAAATCCCTTCCTCGGTCGGGTTTGCATTATCTTAAGAATACGCTAGCAAAATTGCTAGGAAATCACTTTTCCTTCTGTGAGTGGTATCAAGAGATTGGGTGCTGTAAAAAAAGTCCTTGTGCTCTGACTGGCTATGCAGAACATTCGATCAGCACTGGCGAGTTTCGTATGAGATTGATCAAATCACATGATTTAAATTTGGACGATCCAATACTCGAAACTGGGCAATATGTACAGCAAATAATATTGGTGAGGGATCCGCTTTTTATCTTGACCTCTTGGTTTATGCTTGATCAACTGCATTCACATCATGAAATATTAAAACAGCATGGCATTAATATTCAAAAGATTTGGCTTGCTCATGAAAAGGAAGTGTTGGCCCCCGCCTATCGCCTGCTAGATGAGCATTTCAAAGAGCCAAGCATGGAAGCATTAACGGACTGGCTTTCCAATAAGTCAAAATATATCGTCGGATTCATGAATAAATGGGTTAAACAAGAAGTAGGTCAACCATCTCCTTATCGCCATATTGTAAGATATGAGGATATAGATAAGTTTATTGTAATGATTCTGGAAGACTATCGATTATCTGTCGATAAAAACGTTCTTTTTGAAATGGATAATTTTAACTCTTCTTCAGAGCATCGTTTTAGCAGTAGAGATGATCCATTTGCTGTATCCTCCGAAAGGGTGAGTGCTTTTATTTTAAAGAATTCTGAGCTATTCATGGATGCTGCGAAAAGAATAGGCGCTATGGATGAGAGCGGCTATTTGAATGCTAGTTACGCATCATAATCTTTTGGTTATGTTCAACGAAAAAAGCTTCTCAGATATATGAGTCAGCATGCATGCGTTAGATCATTATCGTTTCGGGGTCTCGGCTTATCGGGATGTACTTAGATAATTGACTAGTGGTAATGCGGAGACTCGATATTAATCATAACCTGGTAAGCGCTTAAAAATAAGTCAACTTATGCATAGAATTTAATAACTTACCATGCTGACTAAGGAAGGAAGTGCGAGTTGTACGGGCTGTACCGGCCGAGACCGATCTCAATCGATTTTACAGCTAAGTCATACGACATTCGAAGTGGCGAAAAAAAAGATGTGCTGCCGGAGACGATATGAGAGCAATGGTATAAATAGTACAAGCCGGTTTCGTCAGCCTATCCCCATCAACCGCTCAGTAGAGTCTTTTACAAGTTGAATGAGAGTAGCCACAGCAGGATTAAAGGCGTAGATCGGCGCCGAACTGTTAATCTGCCGGGCATTGATTGATGGCCTGGATAGCGAGTGCTGGTTTCACTTCAATACTTGCCTTGGGTACCGAACTGAAAAGCCTGGGCAATGTCTGGGCGGATGCGCTACCGTTTAACAAATGGGCGAGCCAGATACGCTGGACGAACTGAAACCAATTATCGATGAAATTGGGGAAGGATTCGGCTCTTCATGCAGGCTGACTTTTTGTTAGGCGATTAGCTAAAGACGCAATAATTGATTTTTCTCATCAATTTTCAGGATTGATGATCATTACCAATCTTAGAGTAACAATGATAAATAAAAAACAAGAAAAATTCGAAAGTAGTTTTTCTCATCATCCTATCAAGATTCGCCACATAATAAATCCAGTATTAGTTAGTCCAAGTTCTGATTTATATATTGCTCAACCAATTACATTCGCGTCCCTTGAGATGGCACAACAAAATGCAGCCAAACATGGTTTGCAGGTCGATGTTTGTTTTACTTGTTATGATGAAGATAATGGAGTTATTCCATCTACTTTCCGTAATGCGGGAAAACTTAATAGATCGATTCTTGATATTGGAAATTTTCGCAAACCACGAAAGCTCCCACTGATTCAGGATATTATTAATAAAGCGTTGCTAGGCGAGCCGGTTGACTATATTGTTTACACTAACGTTGATATAGCTGTGCAACCTAACTTTTATATTGAAATTACACGATTTATAGAATTGGGATACGATGCCTTCACAATTAACCGGCGAACAATTTCCAAAAGCTATACATCGCTAGCCGAATTGCCTTTGATGTATGCCGAAACTGGTGTAAAGCATCCTGGTCACGACTGTTTTATATTTTCCCAAAAGGCTTCGAAGCAATACCGGCTTGGCTCAGGTTGCATTGGCGCGAATTGGATCGGAAGAATACTGTTAAGTAACTTAATGGCTTTTTCTAGGAAATTTAAAACGTTTGAAGAAGAAATATTGACTTTTCATATTGGAGACGATAGATCCTGGAAAAAGGAAGAGTTCAACGATTATGATATACACAATGAGCGCGAGTTAATTAAAACTCTTCAGTATCTTCAAACAATCTGTAAAAGCTCGACGTCTGCTGATATAAAGCAGATGCTGGATTTTCATATTAATAACCAAATTGCGTATGATCGAGTTGAACAGAATCGAGTGCACCGCCAATACAAAACAGATATTAGTTTTTTACTGGGGAGGCAATATAAGGGGAGTACTTCGTGGAAAAAACCAATTACATTAAATCAAGCTCCGATTTTCGTAGTGGGTTATCCTAGGTCTGGAACTACTCTTCTACAGTCAAAGTTAATGACACAAAATGGAATAGTATCTTTGCCGGAAACTCACTTCTTTTCGATTGTTCGTAATAAGCTTCGTGTCATAGATGACAAAATTCGTCCCGACTGTTTAAAAGACGCTTTTTTCACTCTTCGAGAACGTCTGCCCTTTTCTGTAGAAGCTGAGCAATATTTAACCCAACTTGCTGAGAATTCTCAACTTTCACCAAAAATGATGTTTGAGGCTATAGTGGTTGACAATCTTGTTGATAACTATAGTCTTAGCGAAATTCAGCGTAGTCGATTTTTGGAGAAAACGCCAGACCATGTCGAGAGGCTGGAAATTATCTTCCGTAATTATCCTGACGCTAAGGTTGTTAATATTGTACGGCATCCTGAAAAGGCTATTCTTTCCCGCCGTGCCAATTTTCCCGGTGAAGACACCTGGGATATTGCTCAACATATCCAAAAATGGAAAACCAGTTCGCGTAGGGCGCAATAACCTAAGGGCATTGCGCCGAATGATCTAATTAATTTTAAATGCCGCTAATGACATATATTAAAAAAGTTGACCCCGACAATTATATCAACTCATTTGACATAATGTATCTGACTTCATCTGAGACTTCAAAGATTGCACTCATACTTGCAAATGGCCCGTCTGCAAAATTAGTTGATTTTAGTCATCCCGCACTAACTCATATTACTACTGTAGGGATGAACTCTGCCTTTCGGTATTGGAAAAAAATTGATTTCCGTCCATCACATTATATTTGTATGGATATTGAAGTATCTCATACAATTTCGGCAGATATTGTCGAGCTTATTAAAGAAAATCGTATAAAGAAGTTTTTTTTACGCGATGAGTTGAAAAATGCATATCCAGAGATAGCTTATGATGAAAGAATTCTGTGGTACAGTCATGCTGTTACTGAGTATCCGGTGTTCAATTCAAGCTTAGTGACGACAGGCAGTTGGGCGATTCGATGGATGTTGCACGAGGGGATGGATGTTTTGGCGACTATCGGCATTGATGGGATTCAGACTGAGGTTTTGAAAGAGGCAAAACGGTTAGAAGGGATTCAACTTCGATTGGAGAAGACACCAGAATTTAATCCCAATTATTTTTTTGCTAATTACCAACAGGCTGGTGATATTTATAATGTACCTAACAGTCCTGATTACCAAGCGAAGACGGGACAACTTTTACATATAGACGCTCTTCGCCAAACAGCAAAAACTCAGCAACGTTACTTTCCAGCTTCCAAGATTTTCGACTTAAGCCCCAGTAGTGACCATGGAATCTTTCCAAAAAAATCATTTTCCGACTGGGAAAAGAGAATTTCATTAACACTGATTACGTCATTCCATACTGGCTTTGATCCAGAAGCCCTTATAAACAATATCGCTATCGCAGTCCAAAATAGTAGTAACCCATTGGTTGTAAAGGTACATTTGTTGATCGAAGGGGGCAGAAGTCGACTTGATGAAATTCTTCCATCTAGGCTTAGCGAATGTCTTTTGCTACGCGAGGCCGAAGGCCGGATTCGTATAGTAGAAATACAACAACGTCCTAGTTATTGGGTATTGTTAGATTACGCCAATAAGCATTGTCGTAGCAATTCTTGCATAATTGCGAACTCCGATATTTTGTTATTACCATTTGAGGCTGAACGGATAGTACTTAGCCGAGTGTTTGATTCATCAGCATTACTCGCCATTACTAGATGGAACCGTACTGTCAGTGGAGTTTTTCCACAGGGACCTCAATCTTCACCGCCCTGGCAGCAAATCGAAAGTAGCGTTTGTAAACAGAGTGATAAAAACTACTTGTCGTTTGATACCTATGTATTTGAAATACCAATTATTATACCGCCGGAGCTTAATGAGGTGTTGATTGGCAGTTTTGGCTGTGATACAGCGATTTCTGGAATTATTCGTGCTCATGGCCATCAGGTAAGTAACCCCTGTCTTAAGATCAAAACAATACATATCGACGAAAAACAACGAGATTACGATTCAGCTCGTGTATCAAATTCAATACGTCATAATGTCTGCGCATTTCAGGCCTCGGTTTTGTCTCGCTATAAGAGTAGGAAACCGATTATGCAAAGCCTTGTGGAACTGAGTCAACTGAACCGAACTTTAGCTTGGATAGGTGCGCCGAATACAAGGGATTCGTGGCATTCGCTTTATAGAACGATTGGTGCCGTATTTTGGTCAAATCATGAAACTCCACTTCAGCCAATCTTTAAGCGGTTATCAATTACCAAGATTGATTTGGAAAATGGAGATTTGGATACGGGCGCGCTGTTACATGAGTTAGATCAAAAGTTTGTCTTTTTAGATATTGAATTGACTGGTTTTTCGAAACCAGAGCATATTGCAAACATCCTGCAACGTTACGAGCATCACGTGGAACTCGGAAAGTTGCTACAAAGCTATCCATGGCAGTCTATGGTTCACACGGATTTTGTATCAGCTGATGTGCGTGCTATTCATTTTGATTTGCTCCTTGTTGCAAAGGATTTACTGGCGGTCCCAACGCCCACTAAGCCTTATGATGAACAAGCGTCCTGTCAGCAATTTAATGCATCAGGCATTTTGCAATCAGGATTTGATGAAAAGACTGCGGAGTGCTATAGGCTGATTCCACCCTACAACGAACGATACATCGCTTTTTGCTATACCGGTTTTATTCATCGCCAAGAAACAATATCGGCGGAGGTTTCGTTTTCCATCAATCGCGACAGCAAGCTTCGTTTAATGATGTGTCGTCACGGTGACAGTCCATTTGAGTCCGCTGATAAGACGATGTTTCTTAAAAAGGGCAGACATTCGATAACATTGGAGCATCAATTTCAGTTTGTTCACGTGGGGGTGCGTATTCAAATTGGTACCGAAAAGCATGAAACAGTTATTTATGGCATAAATATCCAGTTAAATTCAGTTTCTTCTAATGTAGAAAAGATCTCTGAATACGTTGAGCCAAGATTGTCAGATTGTAAGAAGTTTATCGTTCTTGATCCAGATGGCAAGAATATGCGTGGTCATTTTATCGCCTATTGTGATCAACTACTTGGGGCGTGTAATGCTGCTGGCGTGCAAGCCAGCGTCTGGTGCCGAAATGACATAGATAAGGATTTACTGATATCTCGCAATCAGTTTTTTACAACTTTTGATACGCACTCTTGGGCAATAGCGACAAACGAAGATAAATTTCTAATTGAGATGGAGAAGGGACTAAAAAAAAATCTGTGTGCTGGCGGCAATACTCTAATATATCTTTACACTGGAAGCTTTCATCATGCTCGAGTTTTTCTTTCTCTTGCTAATAAGTTTCCTAACTTACAATTCAATTGCAACTTATTTTGGGAGATGATTAGAGATATTTCGTCGCCAGAGTATGAAGTAGTGGCAAAATTTGTACTAGAAGGCATTAACGTAAATAGACAGGTTGCCCTATCTGTGCCGACTAAACTGCTCCAGAAAGAAATAAATGATCGTTTTGGAGTGACTCTTCCGCTTGCTCCTCACCCGAGTACCGCTGTGTCTGATCAGTTATTTCGAAAAATCTATTCTGGATGTAGTAGAGTTATATTTGAGCCAAAAAGCGAATACTTTAACGTCCTTTTTCTGGGGGCAGCGACACAGAGTAAAGGGTATGAGATTGGTTTGGAGGCAGCAAAAATTCTTTCCAATGACCATAGTATTATATGCTGGGCTCGCGACGAGAATAAAGGGGTGTTGCCTGATGATGTCCGAGTTATTCCGCAAAATCTAACTGATAAGGAGTTTAATGAGCTATTACAATCTGCAGATGCTGTTGTATTACCTTATTTATCGGATGGTTTTAAGAAGCGAACTTCTGGAATTGTGATCGATGCGATGTACTTTGGAGTGCCGTCAGTAGTTTGTAAGGGGACATGGCTAGCAGAACTAGTGCAAAATTACGGCATAGGAATAGTTTCAGAATCGTCCGCAGAAAGTATTGTGAAATCGGTTTTGAAGTTGCGTAGTGAATATAAGCAACTACATCTGAATACCTTTAACGCATCTAAGCGTTATTTTAGCGTGAATTCATGGAACTCATTGGTGAGGTTCTTATTTCGAAGTGTATCAGATGCTACTACAACTTCTACGTTATTACAAAATGATTTAAGCCTTAAAAAGGCAAATCAATTATTTCGTGAGGGTGCATTCGAGGAGGCGTATTATATTTATAAGCGTTTGTACGAAATGAGACCATTAAAAATGTATCGTGATAATTTGGAGCTTTGTGAGCGAAGGCTAACGAAGGCGTGATAACGAATTGATATAGTTCGTTTTATTTTATATGACTAATCTTATTGACCATATCTTTATAATATGCTATGGCTCAATCTATGTGACAAACGATTAAAGAACGGAATTTGGAGTAAATAATGACAAAAGTTGCGGCATTCGTTCCACTGAAGTTAAAGTCAAGGAGACTGCCTAACAAAAATTTCCTTAGGCTTGGAGATCGCCCCCTTGCTTATCATATATTTGACACTCTCACCCATTTGACAGAGATAAATTCCGGGATATTTTGCTTTACAAGCCAACCACAAGTACTGTCGTTACTACCCCCAACTGTCGAGTTGATAATGCGTCCACCTCGACTCGACGGTGATCATATTAAGGCCAATGAACTCTTTCATTACGCTGTTGATAATATCGATGCCGATGTAATAGTTCTTTGCCATGCGACTGGACCTTTTATTAAGCCTCAGTCAATTGCAGATGGTGTTCGCGCAGTAATTTCAGGAGATTATGATTGTGCATTTGCGGTAAGTCGACATCAAACCTACTGTTGGTATGAGGGTAAACCTCTTAATTATTCGCCTGATAATATGGCGCAAACACAAGACCTAGAACCGGTTTTTTCTGAGACGAGTGGGTTTTACGTGTTTCGAAAAAATAACTATTTGCAGGATGGAACTCGGATATCTGGTAGACCTTTTTGGGTCGAGGTTGATTTTAAGGAAGCTGTTGATATTGATGAGCCGGCTGATTTCGCTCTGGCTTCGCTATTAGTTGATTATGATCCTTTTGAATATAGTTATTCGACTGATAGTTTTTTTATTGATATAGCCAATAATTCTGTCCAGTATAAAAACATCAAACATATTTCATTTGATCTCGACGGTGTTCTCGTCGACTCTTTAGCGGTAATGAATATTGCGTGGGATAATGCCATGCGAAGTATCGGAGAGAAAATCGATTTTGCAGAATATCGGAAACATATTGGTATTCCTTTTTTCGACATTCTTAAAAGACTTGGGTGTAAAAAAAATGAATTTGAGACAATTGCTAGTGTTTACAACAAAACTGCTCGCGCAAACGTGGACCAAATCCGAGTGTACGATGGTGTGATTGAGGTAATTCAGCGGGCAAGGGATGCTGGATTGTTGGTTTCACTTGTAACGTCAAAAAACAAGGAGAGAACAGATGAAATTATATCAGTTTTACTTTCTAAAGATTTATTTGATATTGTTATTACGCCAGATGATATTTCTACTGGTCGCGGAAAGCCGCATCCGGATCCACTTCTTTTGGCGTGTGTAAACTTGGGGGTAGATCCTGCTAACTCGATTTATGTTGGTGATATGGCCGCAGACAGAGAATCTGCTATTAGAGCAGGTGTACATTTTGTACATGCAACTTGGGGGTTTTCTGATATCGCTGAAGCTAAGGATATTTGGTTTAATAATATACAGGATATGATGGATTTTATCTTAAACTAACTTATCAGTAAGTTGAGGTTGGAGCTTTGGGAAACTTAATAACTTTATACTTAAGGTAAATTAGTGACTAGATGTTACGTCTCGGTAGATAATATACCAAGGCTATGGCGCTATCTTGTCTGTGAAGAAGCCTTTCAAGCCTTTTAGGAAAACTCAAATGCTGATTCATTTGGATGAAAAAACGACAATTATTTTGAAAACACAGATAAAAAGGTCAAGGCCAAGACGACCAAACGCTTTCACTATGACAGAGTGGGTGCGTTAAAGACACATCTGTACCACTCCTGCAAGGGTGCGGTACAGGGCAATCGCACGAAGCCCTGCGCTGAATTAACTTGACGCACAAAGAGGGCATCATATCTAGTAGTTGCTTTTTTCACGAGCGGTAATAACCAATGGAACAGGAAGGGAAGTCGTCGATGTTGGAACACTTTACCGATCTGGAAGAGGCCCGCGTACACGGCAATCGCCGCACGATTTGATGGAGCTTTTGCTGACAGCGATCTGTGCAGTGTTGAGCGGTGCCGACAGTGGGGCGGGCATGGCGCTGTGGAGACGGACTAAGCTGTCCTGGCTGCGGCAGTTTTTGCCGTTTGCCAACGGCCCCCTGTGTCAGAATAGGCCGGCAGGCCATGCGGCAACGGGCACTGGATTACGTGACGGGCTTGCTCAGCCCGGTTGAGCGTAAAACCAGCTGGCAATTGTCGGAAGCGGTCAAACGACAGACGCCCTATAGCCTGCAGCATTTGCTGGACCGGGCACGCTGGGATGTCGATGCGGTGCGTGATGACGTGCGGACGTATATGATTGAGCATCTGGGCGAGCCCGATGCCGTGCTGGCGGTCGACGAAACCGGCTTTATCAAGAAAGGCCGACATTCGGTCGGCGTGCAGCGCCAGTACAGTGGCACGGCCGGGCGCATTGAGAACTGCCAGATTGGCGTGTTTCTGGCCTATGCCAGTACGCGGGGGCGTGCGTTGATGGACCGCGAACTGTATTTGCCCAAGGTGTGGGCTGACGACATGGTCCGACGGGCTGCCGCGAAAGTGCCTGAAGCAGTCGACTTTGCCACCAAGCCGCAGTTGGCGCAGCGCATGATCGAGCGAGCCGTTGCCGCGCAGGTACCGTTTGCCTGGGTCACTGGCGATGCCGTGTATGGTGACAACCGCAGCCTGCGCGCATGGCTGGAACAGCAGGACCTGCACTTCGTGCTGGCGGTGGCGAGCAACCAATACGTGTGGCCGGACTCGACCGGCCAAAAGACCGTGGCCCAGCT